>JBDTMB010000437.1:0-5187 GCA_039934485.1 Vicinamibacterales bacterium | reverse complement strand
GTGCTCGACGAGCCGACCACCGGCGTCGATCCGGTGTCGAGGCGCGAATTCTGGAAGCTGCTCTCGCACTTCCTGGCGTCGGGCATCACGATCCTGATGTCGACGCCGTATCTCGACGAAGCCGAGCGCTGCGCCCGCATTGCCTTGCTGCACGAGGGCCGGCTGCTCGCGCTCGATGCGCCCGGCAAGCTGCGCACCGCGCTCACGGGCACGCTGCTCGAAGTGATGGTGCCCGATCCGCGCGAAGCCGTGCAGCGCCTGCGCGATCGGAGCGGCCTAGAAGGCGCCCAGGTGTTCGGCGATCGCCTGCACGTGTGGCTCGCCGAAGCCGACGAGGCCAGCGCCGAAGCGTCGTTCGCCGAGGCGGCGCGGACGGCGGGCGTCCTGCCCACCGGCGTGCGGCCGATCATTCCCTCGCTCGAAGACGTGTTCATTGCCAAGTTGTCGACAACTCACGGGACGCCAGCGTCATGAAACCGATTACGTTCACACTCCTCACGTGCGCCGCCCTGCTGCTCCGCGTCAACCCGGCTGCCGCGCAGAACTCACCGCCGATCCGGCTGACCGTGGCCGATGCCGTCTCGAGGGGCTTCGAGGCCAGCCACCGCCTGGCCGAGATCGCCGCCCGCGAGCGCGGCGCCAGGGCGGCCGTCAGCGGCGCGCGGGCCACCGCGAACCCGACGGTGACCGCGAGCGCAGGCTACACGCGCACGAACCACGTATCCGAGTTCGCGATCACACCGCCGGTCGGTCCCAAGCTGGTGGTGTATCCCGACATTCCCGACAATCTCTTCACGCGGGTGGGCTTCCAATGGCCGATCTACACGTGGGGCCGCACCGATGCGCTCGAGCGCGCCGCCGAAGCCGAGGCGCTGGCCGTGGCCGCCGACCTCGACACCGCCCGGGCCGACCTTCGCTTCGAGATCGTCCGCACCTACTGGGCGGTGGCCACGGCGCGGGAGGCCGTCCGGGTGCTGGAAGACTCGCTGGCGCGTGGCGACGCCCAGGTCCGCGACGCCCGCGAGCGCTTCAACGTCGGACTGATACCGCCCAACGACGTCCTCGGGCTCGAGGCGCAGCGCTCCCGCGAGCGCGCCCAGCTCATCGAGGCGCGGAACCTCAACGAGTCGACACTGGTCGACCTCCGGCGGTTGATTGGTGCCGATCCCGATTCGCCGATCGACCTCGCGGAGGGGCTGGATCCAGGTTCACCGGGCCCAACCGCCTCACCGGGTTCACCGGGCTCTGCGGCGGCCGTGCAGGAGGCGCTCCAGCTGCGGCCCGAGCGGAAGGCGCTGACTTTTCGCATCGAGGGTGCGACGGCGCGCGAGCAGGTGGCGCGCGCTGCGGCCAAGCCGGTGCTGGCGGCCGGCGGCGGCGCCGACTGGGCCAACCCCAACGCGCGCATCTTTCCGCGTCAGGACGCATGGCTCAACTCGTGGGACCTGGGCGTGAATGTCAGCTGGGCGGTCTTCGATGGGGGACGCACGAAGGCGCAGGTTGCCGAAGCGAAGGCGGCCGCGGACGCCGTGCGCGAGCGGCTCAACGAGTTTGACGCCGTGGTCTCGGCCGACGTGCGCCAGCGGATGCTCGACGTCGACTCCACGCTGGCCCGGGTGGAGGCGGCCTCCGACGCCGTGCGCAGCGCCACCGAGGCGCGTCGAGTCGTCGGCGATCGCTACGCGGCCGGCGTCGCCACGAGCACCGACGTCCTCGTGGCGCAGGACGCGCTGCTGCAGGCCGCGCTCGAGCGCACGCGCGCGCTGGCCGGCGTCAAGCTGGCCGAGGCGCGCCTGCAACGCGTCACGGGCCGCAGATGACGCAGATGCCGCAAAATGCCGAGCCGCAGATGACGCAGATGACGCAGAATCCCGGGCCGCAGACGCCGCAGACGCCGCAGATGCCGCAAAATGCCGAGCCGCAGATGACGCAGATGACGCAGAGTCCGTCCGGGCCCGCCATCGACGTGCGCGGACTGAGCCGCCGTTTCGGCGCGTTCGTGGCCGTCAACGACTTGTCGTTCACCGTGGAGCCCGGGGAAATTTTCGGCTTTCTCGGCGCCAACGGCGCCGGGAAGTCGACGACGATCCGGATGTTGTGCGGCCTGCTTCGGCCGTCGGCCGGCACGGCGATCGTTGGTGGCGAGGACGTCGGCCGCTACCCGGAGCGCGTCAAGCGCCTCATCGGCTACATGTCGCAGAAGTTCTCGCTCTACGAGGCGCTGACGGTCGATCAGAACATCGCCTTTTTTGGCGGCATCTACGGGTTGTCGGGCGACCGCATGGCGTCCCGCCGCAAGTTCGTGCTGGAGATGTCGGGTCTCGAGGGCCGCGAGACCACGCTGACGAGCCAGTTGCCGGGCGGTTGGCGGCAGCGCCTCGCGCTGGGCTGCGCCATTCTTCACGAGCCGAAGATCGTGTTCCTCGACGAGCCGACCGGCGGCGTCGATCCGGTGTCGCGGCGCCGCTTCTGGGACCTCATCGGCGACTTGTCGCGGAAGGGTGTCACCGTGCTCGTGACGACGCACTACCTGGACGAGGCGGAGCACTGCCACCGCATTGCGATCATCCAGGCCGGCCGCCTCGCCGCGCTGGGCACCGCCAACCAACTCAAGCAGGCCTTCGCGTCGCGGCCGATCGTCGAGATTCACGCCTCGAGCCCGGTGACCGCGATGGAAATCCTGGATCGCCTTCCCGCGGTGGAGAAGACGAGCCTCTTCGGCACCTCCGTGCACGCCGTGCTGCGCAGCACCGACACGCCGGCCGAGGCCCTGGCTACGGCGCTCCGCCAGGCCGGCATCGACGTGCGCTCGATCGGGCCGGTGTCACCGTCGCTCGAGGACGTGTTCCTCGACGTCGTGGAACGGGCGGGAGCGGCCTGATGCGCACCGCCCTTGCGGTCTGCACGAAGGAGCTGCGGCAGATCGCCCGCGATCGGCGGACGTTGCTCATCCTGTTGTTCGTGCCGGCATTCTTCCTGTTGTTGTACGGCTACGCGCTCAACTTCGATATCCGCCACGTCAAGCTGGCCGTTGACGATCACGATCGCAGCACGATGAGCCGGGAGCTCGTCTCGTCGTTCGTCAATTCGAGCTACTTCGACCTGGTCGGCTACGTGGACGCCGGCGCCGAAGTCAACCGGCTGATCGATCAAGGCCGGGTCCGCGCCGTGCTCACGGTGCCGTCCGGCTTTGAACGCGATCTGCGGATGGCGCGTCCCGTCACCGTGCAGATCGTGATCGACGGCGACAATGCCAACACGGCATCCACGGTCATGGGCTATTCGCGGCTGCTGGTCGCGGCCTTCGGCGCCGCGCAGCTGTCGGCGATCGACGCCGGGCGTCCGGCCGGCCCCCGCCTGCCGGTTCCCATCATCACCGTGGAACCCCGCATCTGGTACAACCCGCAGCTCCGCAGCACGTTGTTCCTGGTGCCCGGCCTCATCGCCTACATCTCGATGATCACCGCCGTCGTCTCCACCGCGCTCTCCATCGTCCGCGAAAAAGAACGCGGGACGATGGAGCAGGTGAGGATGGCGCCGGTCAACCCGGTGTCGTACATCGTCGGCAAGACGCTGCCGTATCTCGCGATCTCGTTCGTCTCGGCGGTCCTCATCATCCTGACCGCGATGGTGCTGTTCGACCTGCCGATGCGCGGGTCGTGGCTGCTGTTGTGCGCGGCCATCGGCCTGTTCCTGGTTGGCGCGCAGGCGCAGGGGCTGTTGATCTCGACGGTGGCGCAGACCCAGCAGGTGGCGTTTCAGATCGCGCTGCTGTCGTCGTTCCTGCCGACGTTCATCCTCTCGGGCTTCATCTTCCCGATCTCCAGCATGCCCGCCGTGGTCCAGGCCATCACGCACATTGTGCCGGCGCGCTACTTCCTGGTGGCGTTGAGGGCCATCGTCCTCAAGGGCGCCGGCATCGACGCGTTCTGGGAGGAGATGGTGGCCCTCGCAATTTTCGGGACCATCGCCCTCGCGCTGGCCTCGCTCCGGCTCAAGCGGGAGTGGTCATGAGGCGGGTCATGCACCTGATGCGCAAGGAACTGCTGGAACTCCGCCAGGACCCGCGGCTGTTTGGCGTGGTCATCCTGGCGCCGATCCTCCAGCTGGCCGTGCTCGGCTACGCCGCGACCACCGACGTCCAGGACATCCCGATTGTCATCGTCGACGCCGACCGATCGACGCAAAGCCGCGACCTCGTGCACCGGTTCGAGGCATCCGCCAATTTCAAGATCGTCGGGATGCTGGGATCGACGTCGGGCATCGACCGCTGGCTCGATCGCGGCGAGGCCTGGATGGCGATCAGCATCCCGCCGGACTTCGGCCGGCAGATCGCCTCGGGCGAGGCGGCGACGTTGCAGATCGTGGCGGACGGGACGGACTCCAACTCCACCGGCCTGGCGATGAACTATGCGCAGACGCTGATTGGCGGCTACACCCAGGATCAGCTGGCGAAGGTCATCCCGGCGGCGATGGCGGGCGGCCTGGTGCGGGCCGAGATCCGGATCTGGTTCAATTCGCGGCTCGAGAGCCGTGACTTCATGATTCCGGGGATCGTCGCGTTGCTGCTGCTGGTGGTGACGACGAACCTGTCGGCGATGGCGATCGTGCGGGAGAAGGAGGTCGGGACGCTCGAGCAACTGAACGTGACGCCGCTGGCGCGCTGGGAGTTGATCGTCGGCAAGCTCCTGCCCTACGCGATGATCGGCATCATCGACGTCGTCCTGGTCCTGATCGTGGCGATCTACTGGTTCGAGGTGCCGATGCGCGGCAGCATCCCGTTGCTGTTCGGGATGACCGTGGTCTACCTGATGAGCACGCTCGGCCTCGGCCTCTTCATCTCGACGATCTCGCAAACGCAGCAACAGGCGATGATGACGACGACGTTCTTCTTTCTCACGCCGATGATCTACCTGTCGGGATTCATCTTTCCGATTGAGAACATGCCGTGGTGGATCCAGCCGTTCACCTACTTGATTCCGCTGCGATACTTCCTGGTGATCGTCCGCGGGATCTTCCTGAAGGGCGTCGGCCTGGAAATCCTCTGGCCGCAAGCGCTCGCGCTGTTCGCCTGGGGGGCCATTGTCCTTACCCTCGCCACTCTGCGATCGTCAAAACGGCTCGGGTAATTCATGTTTGCGCAGCCCGTTCGCCCGCCTTTTCATCGACCGTCGAGAGCAACCCCGC
>JBDTMB010000436.1:0-5199 GCA_039934485.1 Vicinamibacterales bacterium | reverse complement strand
CGCTCGGGAAAGAAGAGCGGAAAGCGATCGAGCGCCACTTGTTGATCGTCGGCCTCCACCTGCGCGAAGTCGGTGTTGGCGGTGACATCGAGCGTGAGCCGGCTGGTGAACGGATACCGGACGTCAACGCCGATCTCGCGCTTCACAGCCGCCTCGGTGTGCGGCGCGTTCGCGGTCCCGCCCAGCGCGTAGGGCGTCACGTAGAGCGGCTTGCGGCTATTGAGCCCCTGCAGCTCGACATCCTGCGCCATCGACGGCCGGCGGAACGGGAACTTCGGATCGATGGCCGGGAAGGTCACGCGCTCGTCGAGTCTCGACACCAGCCGCGTGAGCGTCAGGCCCATCACCACGCGGCCGGACGCGTCGGCCTGGAAGCCGAGCGTGGAAAACGGCACCCGTACCTCGACAAACCAGCCCTCGCTGGTGATCGAGGTGTTCGCCGTCCAGAAGCTGTCCCAGTTGTCGTTCAGCGTGTTGCCGTCGTCCGACACCAGCAGGTCGAAGCGCATCGCCGCGGGCGTGATGCCGAACCATTTCGCGTTCTGGTTGTCGTTGAACGCATCGACATAGATTGCCAACGCGTCGTCGCCGTTCCACCGATCGCGATAGAGGGAGTTGATCCGGATGCCCTTGGGATCGGTGTCGTAGAACCAGCCGCCGATGTACAGGTTGTCGTTGTCGTAGGCGACACGCATTTCAGTGCGCTGCGTCGGCTGCCCCTTGAACACCGGCGTGTACATCGTGAGGGGCACGGGCGCCACCTGCTTCCACGCCTCGTCGTTCATCACCCCGTCGACGATGATCGGCGAGGTGATGCGGGCCAGTTCGATCGGCACTTCGCGCGAGTCTTGCGCCGCCGCGTTGGCCGCGAGGCCAACCAGAAAGGTGATGCCGATGGCAATTCGCATAAGGCGAGGCTGCGCCAGCCCCGCAGGTAGAGATATGCCGGATGTGGCTAAAAGTCACGACGGCTGGTCACATTTCTCATCCCTCGCATCGGCACCCGTGGCCGCGCGGCGTCGGTTCATCACCGCCGTGCACGACACGGACCCTGTTGAGGCTATGATGAACACATGGAAGAAAAGCGACAGATCGACGAGCGCCGTCTCGCGTCCTGGATTGGCAAGTCCGTCAACATCAAGGGCGACGTCGTTTCGTCGGGCGACCTGATCATCGATGGGCAGGTCACGGGGACGATCGAGCTGGGCGATCACAGCCTGACGATTGGCCCCACCGCGGTGGTCACGGCCGAACTGGTCGCCAAGAACGTGAGCATCAGCGGCAAGGTCAAGGGCAACGTGTTGGGCGCCGGCAAAGTCGAACTGAAGGCGACCGGCTCCATCGAGGGCGACGTCACCGCACCGTCATTCGTGATGGACGACGGTGCCTCGCTCGCCGGCAAGGTCGACGCGCAGGGCGGCAAGCGCTAACCACGCTTTCCACCGGCGCGGAGGCGGAGAGGATAGACTAAACCTCATGTCTTATCCGCTCGCCAGCCCGCCGATCACTCTCCGCCGCTCATTCACCCTCATCGGCGCGATCCTGTGCGCCGGTCTCGCCGGAGCGTGCGGGTCGAAACCCTCACCAGCAGCCGCGCCGGGCCCGGACGTCTGGGCCACGGTGGACGGCCGCCCGATCCGGCAGGCCGATGTCGAGAAGGCGTACAAGCAGCTCGCGCCAACCGCCGCGCCCTCGGCCGAAGAGGCGCAGGCCGCCAAGCTGAACATCCTCAACGAACTCATCATCCAGGACCTGCTGATCGCCAAGGCCAAGCCCCTGGCGGTTGACGTCACCGACACCGAAGTCGAGACCGCCTTCACCGACCGCAAGAAGAACATGACGGAGGACGCGTTCCAGAAGGAACTCACCCAACGCAACCTGACCGCCGGCGATGTCAAGGACGGGCTTCGCCGCGAGATGGTGGCAGCGAAGGTGATCGCGCACGAGGTCACCGCCAAGATCACCATCAGCGACCAGGACATCACCGACTTCTTCACCGCCAATCGCGCGCAGTTCTCGTTTCCCGAGACGTCGTATCGCATCGCGCAGATCGTCGTCACGCCGGTGCGCGACGCCGAAATCGCCAATCGCGCCAACGACGATGCCACCACGCCCGAGGCCGCCGACCGCAAGATGCAAATGCTGATGGAGCGGCTCAAGGCCGGCACGGCGTTCTCGGAACTCGCCGCGGACTATTCCGAAGACCCGCGGTCGGCGCCGCAAGGCGGCGACCTTGGCTTTGTGCCGCTCTCGGCGCTGCAGCAGGCGCCGCCGCTCCTGCGCGATACGGTGTTGAAGATGACGCCGGGCTCGGTGAGCCATGTCGGCACCGGCGGCGCGCACACGCTCGTCCTGCTGGTGGCGAAGGAGGAGGCGGGTCAGCGCGACCCGAGCATGCCGGCGGTGAAAGAGGGCATCACCAACACCCTCCGCGGACGGCGCGAGCAACTGCTGCGCACGGCTTTCCTGACCACGACGACGGCGGACGCGACCATCGTCAACTACCTGGCGCGGCAGATCGTCCAATCGCAGGGCCACGCCGGCTCGGCGGCGCCAGCGACGGCGCCAGCCAAGCCGTAAATGTTCCAGCCGAGTCGCGCGCAATGGTCGCTCATCTGGGCCGTCGCGGTGATCCTCATCCTGGCCTGGCCACCCGCTGAGGGGCGGAGCCTGCTGGTGAAGATCGTGAACTGGGCGGTGGATCCGGCCAACAGCCTTCCCACGCTGCCCGCCCCGCTCGCGATGGGCCTCGACGACAACGGCGACGCGGTGGCTGCGCACGATGCCATCGAAGCGGACTACTACCAGGCCCGCGATCGATCGGCGCTCGTGCGCTGGCGAATGGACATGAAGACGGCGCGCGACCCGCTGGCGCCGGCGACGGAGCGGCAGGTGCTGGTGGGGCTGGCGGTACTCAGCGCGCTGGCGGTCTGGCGTCTGGACGCGAAACGCTGATCACGCGCGGCGCGACAGGTCGGTTTTTCTGATTGGCAGCTCGCGCACCCGGATGCCGGTCGCCGCAAAGATGGCGTTGGTCACGGCGGGCGCGATCGGCGGCACACACGGCTCGCCCAGGCCGCCAGGGCGCGCGTCGGTGCGGATGAACTCCACGCTGATGCGTGGCGCGTCCGACAGTTGAATCATCTGGAAGTCGTGGAAGTTGCTCTCGACGACGCTGCCTTTGGCGATCGTGATCTCGGCAAGCATGGCGGCCGACAAGCCGAAGATGATGCCGCCTTCGACCTGCGCGGCGGCGGAATCGGTGTTGACCACATCGCCGCAGTCGACCACCGCAAACACCTCCAGGACCCGCAGTTTTCCGTCCGCCGTCACCGACACGTGGGCCACCTCGGCGGCGATCGAGCCAAAGCACTCGGTAATCGCGATCCCCCGCCCCTCGCCCGCCGGCAGCGCACTGCCCCACCCCGCCAGTGCGGCGACGCGTTCGAGCACGGTATGAAAGCGCGGCTGCTCGCCCATGAGATCGCGCCGGAAGAGATACGGGTCCTTGCCGGCCGCGTGGGCCAGTTCGTCGATGAACGACTCCTTGAAGAAGCCGTGCTGTGAGTTCAACACCGATCGCCAGGCGCCCAGCCGGATCGGATGCGGCGCGTCCCGGCCGTCCGCACGCAAGCTGGCGATGGCGTAGGGCATGAACACCGACTCGCGATCGCCGCCACCGGCGTAGGTCGAGGCCACGGCGAGTGGTTTCCCGGTGCTGTCGAGCGCCGCAGCGCAGCGCGACATCGCGGCGGGGCGATAGTAGTCGTGCTGCAGGTCGTTCTCCCGGCTCCACACCAGCTTCACCGGAGTTGGTGACATCGCCTTCGCGATCCGCGCGCCCTGGTCGACGTAGTCGTAGCTGTTCGGCAGGCGGCGCCCGAAACCGCCGCCGAGCGGCAAGTTGGTGAAGCTCACCTGCTCGACGCCGAGGCCCAGCGCCGTCGCCGCCGCCTTCCGGGCGTTGAGCGGATCCTGCACACCAGCCCACACCTCCGCGCGATCACCCATCACCCGCGCCGTGCAGGCCATCGGCTCCATCGTCGCGTGCGCGAGAAACGGCACGCGGTAGTCGGCGGTGATGACCTTGGCGGCGTCTTTCGGCATCTCCGGAGGCGCGCCGAGCGCCTGGTCAAAGGCGGCAAAAATCGAAGCGCTCGACACCCCGCCGTGGCCGGCATCGCCGTAAGCCGGCTTGAGCGCGGCAAGGGCCGTACGCGCACGCCAGTAACTGTCGGCGACGACGGCGACCGCGTCTTCGAGGCGGACGACGCGTTTCACCCCCGGCATCGCCTCGGCCGGGCCGCTGTCGACGGACAGCAGCTTGCCGCCTTGCACCGGCGCAATGTCGATCGCGGCGTGCAGCATGCCCGGCAACGTGAAGTCGAGGCCGTACACCATGCTGCCGTCGACCTTGGCGGGAATGTCGAAGCGCGGCCGCGCGGTGCGCCGGATGGTGTACGTCTCCGGCTTCTTCAGGACCGGATTGGCCGGCACGCGAAACGTGGCCGCCGCCGCGGCGAGTTCGCCGAAGCTGGCGCTTTTTCCGGACGCTGCGTGGGTGACGCGTGAGCCCTTCGCCTGGCATTCCGCGGCGCTGACGCTGAAACGCGCCGCCGCCGCGGCGATGAGCATCGCCCTGGCGGCCGCACCGGCGATGGTCATCCCATACACCCCGGTACCGCGCACCGCCGTGGAGCCCCCTGTCATTTGCATCCCATACCAGCTCGCGAGGCGATACGTACCGTAGTCGAACCCTCGTGCGAGCGGCTGCGGGATCACGTCGCCCATGAACGCGCGCACAACGTAGGCGTTGGCATAGGCGCCGAGCGCCGGCGCTTCCTTGACCCGGACGAGATCCCAGTCGGCGTCCATCTCCTCGGCCGCCATCATCGCCAGCGCCGTCTGCGAGCCCTGGCCCATCTCACAATGGGGGATCAAGATCGTCACCAGGTTGTCCGGCGTCACGGTGATCCAGGTCGTGAGTTCTCCCTTGCCGGCCGCGCCCTCGGAGACGAGGCTGTGCCGGCTGGGAGCAAAGACGACGCCGCCCACGCCGAGGACGAAGCCGCCGCCGACGAGGGTGCCGGTGCCGATGAATGCGCGCCTGGTCCATTTACCCACGACCGCCACCTCTGGAGGAGCGTGTCTGCGTGATCTGCGGCCTCTGCGTCGTCGGCGGCCTCTGCGGCCTCTGCG
>JBDTMB010000435.1:0-5207 GCA_039934485.1 Vicinamibacterales bacterium | reverse complement strand
CCTTGTCGTCCTTGTCGAGGATGAGCACGCCGATCGGCCACTCCACTTCATCCGCGCCCGCGTCGCCCACTTCGGCGCTGATCACCACGCGGATCTTCGACGAGCCGGTGTCGGTGGCGGTGTAGCTCGACACGCGGATCGGCAATCCCCGCGTGGGGAGCGGCGCCAGCAGCATCTGCCTGAGGCGAGCCGCAGATGCCGCAGATGACGCAGAAGCCGCAGATGGCGCAGAAGCCGCAGATGCCGCAGATGGCGCAGATGGCACAGATGACGCAGAATCCGCGGCTGCTGTCGCGGTGGCGGCGGCCGTGGTATCCGCGGCATCGCGAATCACAAACGTCGGGCGGGCGCGCACGGTGAGGCCGCGGGGCTTGATTTGCACGCGGATGCGCCGTTCCTTGCCGGTGCGGTCGGCGTCGGTGGGCTCGAAGCCCAGCAGGTAATAGCCCGAGAGTTCGCGGCCCAGCCGATCGAAGGCCGACTGTGGCGAGCCGCCGATCTGCGTCATCGTCCCGCGCGTCTGGCCGGCGATCTGATCGAGGCCTTCGGTCATCAGCGAGTCGTCGTAGAACGCCGAGACGCCGGGGGCGGCACGATCCTCGATGTCGAATGCCGCCTGGCCGGGCCGGATGATGTGGATGGTGGCGCGCGCCTCGGCGGCGCGGCGGGTCAACTCGGTCATGCTCGTGCGATCGCGTGCCACGAACAGGCCCTCGGAAATCATCACGATGTTCACCGGGGTCTTGAGCGGCGCCAGGTTCTTGAGCAGCGCTTCGAGCCCCTGCAGCGTGGAGTGCGTCCGCGCGCTGGTTTCGATGATCATGCTGCGCGCGTCGCCTTCCACGGCGGTGGCGCAGGCTTCCCGCCCCGGGCCGGTCTCGCCCTGGCACTCGCGGTCGACGGCGGATTCCCAGGTCGCGGTATCGCCGTTCTCGAGGGCCCACGCCTCGCTGATGCGGATCCGGCCGTTGCCGAGGCGGCCGTTGATCGATCCCGTAATGCGCTGCATCGCGGTGGTGACGCGGGCGCGGTCGGCCGTGAACTCGACGTTGCCGGCGCCATTGGGCAGGCGGGCCAACCCGATCAGGTCGCCCGGCGCGAGGCGATCCATCAACGTCTGCGCAGTCCGCAGCACCGTGCGCGAGGAGCCGGTGCGGAGGTTGCTTTCATCGACCACGAACAGCAGCAGGCGGCCGGTGGTGGCGGTTTCGTTCGAGACCGAGGTCGCTTCACGCGCGGTGAGCGGCGTCGTGTTGGTCGGCACCGCCGAGACAAACTGCATCGATTCGATCTTGCGCGGCTGGCCGTTGACCTGCAGGTCGAAGTCGGTGGTGACCAGCGTCGGCACCGGGTTGCTGTCGCGATCGACCACGGTGACGTCCACGAGCACCAGTTCCGTCTTCGTGTCGAACGCCGGTCGTGGCAGTTCAGGAGGCGCCTGCGGCTGCTGTTGCGCCTGCAGCGCGATCGACGCCGCGCACACCGCCGCGGCGATCAGCGACAGGCGGGGGCCACCCTTAATCCAGGCGCTCCCCCGAACGCTCCCCCGAACGTGGGGGCAAACCTTCAGGTTTGCCCGAATGAAGCCTGGGGTCCGCATCATGATTACGAACCCGGCGCGCGATAGCCCTGTCGCGCGCGAACCGTGTAGTGCGTGCCCGGCACTTCGAGTTTCACTTCGCGCCACCCGCCGTCGCGCTTGGCATTGCTGGACTCGTAACCCACCATGTACTGGTTCGAGAGTTCTTCGAGGATCTCGGTGAACGGCCCTTCGAGCTGGTCGCTGCGTTCGACGAACAAGACGCGGCCGCCGCTCAGGTCGACGAGCCGCTGGATCCCCGACTTCAGCTGCGCTTCCTTGACGCCGCGGCCGAGCGCCACCATGAACAGCGTGGCATCGTTGGCGCGCACGGCGTCTTCCACGGCCTGGATGGTGGCGTGGCTGGTCCGATCGTCGCCGTCGCTGAAGACCACGAAGACGCGGCGGCCGGGCTGCTTCGAGAGCTGCTGCACCCCGCGCACGATGACGTCGTAGAGCGCGGTGCCGCCCCACGGCGCCAGTCGATCGACGGCGCGCAGCCGCAGCGCCGGCGCAGTTTCCCGCTTGGTGAGGGTGAACATGTTGTCGTTGAACGCGGCGAGCGTGACCTGGTCCTTCGGTCCGAGGGCCGCGAGGAACCTCTTCACCGCGTTCTTGAGCTGCGGCATCGACGGCGTCATGCTCTCGCTGACGTCGATCGCGACCACGATTTCGAGCGGCGATCCTTCGGCCGTGAAATTCTCGATCGTCTGCGGCACGCCGTCCTCGGTGAGGCGGAACGCGCTCTTGGGCAGGCCGGGCACGAAGCGGCCCTTGTCGGTGACCACCGCCGTGACCTGCACCACTTCCACCGTGACCTTCTCGGCCTGGTCGAGCCCCTTGATGCGCGAGCTGCTGACGATGCGCCCGCCGCCGATTAGTTCGCCGACCACGCGCAGGACGTGCGGGCGGACTTCGGCGCCGGCATCCCAGGTGCATTCCGCGGCGATGGTGTCGAGCACGGTGCAGACCTGCTTGCCGTCGGCGAAGAACAGGATGTGCGACACCTCGAGCGAGCGCGCGTGCGGCTCGATCGCCGCCTTGAGCAGCGTCGGCCCGCTGACGTAGGTGTCGGCGTCCGGCGACACGATCTGAATCGTGAGTGCCGGTGGCTCCTGCTTGGCGAAGAACAAGGTCATTAAAAAATAACTAATGACGAATAACAAACGATCACGCCGCTTTCTTATTGCTTATTGGTTATTGGTTATTGCTTATTGCTTATTGTTTATTGCTTATTGTTTATTGCCTATTGCACCGTCCGCAGCGGACCGTCGCCGGTCAGCGCCGCCACGTAATCTTCTACCCGCGAGGGCGAAAGCGCCAGTGCCTGTCGTGTCATCGCCGGCCAGTCGTCCGAGAAGCGGGCCGAGACGTCGTGCCAATAATCCTGCGTGGCGTAGGTCAAGAGCGCGGGAATCAGCCGCGCCGGGAGCTTGAGGCGGGCGGTTTCCTGGGCCAGCCGCAGCGTCAAATCCGGCGCCTGGGTGCCCATCATCCCGCTGTCGGCCCGGCCGCCGAAGTTCTCCCACGGGGCGGGCCGCGGCATCACAGCGTGGAGGCGGCTGTCGAGCGGCTCGCTGTACACACCCCAGCGATCGAGCTGGCCCTGCTCGATCGCGGGCGCGCCGAGCCACATCAAGTCGCGGAGGCCGAAGAGTTCGGGAATCGACTCCGGTGTCCGCACGACCATCCACGGCAGCATCTGCCGCACCGTGATCGACAGTTGCGCTTCCTCCGCGAGCGGCGTCAGCGCCTTCAGGTCGTGACCCGCGGCGGCCACTCGCGCGCGGCCCCGCGCGATCGCCGCCACCAGCTCGTCGCGATCGGCGTCGCGCAGTTCGCGCGGATTGAGCACCGCAATCGTCCGCGCCAGCGTGAACTGGTCGTTCAGGTTGATCGACGGCGCCACCGGCATGTCGTTGTCGGCGATGCGCCGCAGCGCCAGGCGCGCCAGCCCGAGGTCCAGTCCCGTCAGCGCGCCCTCGACGTGCCACGGGATGCCGTCGCCTACCTGGTCGCGCGGCGGCATCCACGCCAGCAGCTCCGCGCGCGCGCCCGACGGCGCATCCAGGCCGAACGCGTGACGCTGCGCGACGTCGCGGCTCAGCATGCCCGGGCCATCCGGATCGCCCATCGCCGCCGAGTAGACCAGCGCCACGAGCGCGTCGGCGATCGCCGCCGGCTGCCCGCCGGCCAGCGCATTGTCGAGCCCGGGCGAGACCAGTTGATCGCGGATGCGCGTGAGCCGCGCCAGCTCCGAGGCGTAGAGATCGACGCGGTAGGTCAGGCCCTCCCACGCCACCTCGGGAATGTCCGGCTCTTCGGCCGGGCCCGCCATCGCCTGCAGGATGGTGGATTCGTACGCCGTCTGCGTGGTGAAGCGATCGGGTTGAATGAGCGGCGGCAGCGCCTTGACCAGCGTGTCGACGATCCATTGCGCCGCCGCCGGCGGCATCGGCGCGTTGCGATCGACGGCATCCGCCAGCGACAGCACGAGGCGCTCGGCCGTGGGCGCGTCGATTGTGCGCGACAGCCGCGCCCGTTCGATGATGGCGAGGCTCGACTGCAGCGCGACGATCCCGTTCCGCTGCTCGCGGCCGGGCCGCTCGGAGGCGCGCCGCGCCGCATCGACCATCCGCGCCATCGTCTTTGGCGAGGTGATCTCCATGCGATCGAGCGTGAGCAGCGCCGAGCGGAACTTGCGGTAGCCGCCGAGGGCCACCGCGATGTCGAGGGCGTCCGCCTCGGCGGCGTTGCCGAATACGCTTTGCGCAAAGCGCACCATCTCGAAGCGATCGCGGCGCTCGCGCGGCGATTGCTCGGCGATCTTCTGCGCCAGCCACGCCATGCTCACCGGCGATGACGCGGTCCGCGACACGCCGGCGGCCTCGCGGCGCGACAGGTCGCTGGTGCCGAACAGTTCCTGCCACAGCCACTGCCAGTTCGGCGGCGCCGGCACGCCGCCCTGTAACGCCACCTGCGTGGCGATCATCCACGCGTCCGCATTGCCGCGCAGGAACGGGTGATCTTCGACGCGCCAGTTGGGATCGATGCTGCGGAACGTCGAATAGAGCGCGCGGATCGGTTCGAGCTGATCCTCGATCTTCCCGGCCGGCATCAACGCCGCCCGCCGTGCCTCCGGCAGCGTCGCCATCGTATCGAAGAACCAGGCGAGCCGGCCGTTGTCGCGCGACAGCAGCGCGCGGACGAAGTCCGCCGTCTTGGCGACGCGTTCGCCGGCCAGCGCTTCCCACACCGGCTCGGCCGCGGCGCCGCCAGGCAGGACCAGGCGATCGTTGGCGAAGCGGAGGCTGCGTCCGGCCAGCGTGAATGCGCCGGGCGTGTTGCGCACAATCCAGCGCAGGAGCCCGCGATCGTGCTCGAGGAAATCCCGCAGGCTGGGGTCGCCCGAAAGGGCGCCGGCGCAGGTCAGCAGCACCCCTCGATTCGACACCAGCGCGGCGAAGAGATCGCCGTTGCGCGGGACCTCGAGGAGATCGCGCCACGCATCGGCGGACAGCGGGGCGGCAATGGTGATCGGCCTCGAGTCCTCGCCTTGCTCCACCAGTTGCGCGGCCGGCGCCGCCAGCACGAAGGTCAGGCGTCGTGCGGCCGCCGACCGCTCGTT
>JBDTMB010000434.1:0-5223 GCA_039934485.1 Vicinamibacterales bacterium | reverse complement strand
CGGCGGCACCGTGGACCATCTCCATGGCCACCAGGCGCAGCTTCGGCGCCGCGGCCGCCGCGCGCGCGGGCACCATCGCGTCGAGGAACGGCAACGCGATCGTCGCGCCCAGTCCCTTGAGGACGGTCCGGCGATTGAGGTGTTTCTGCGTGATGAAGTTCATAAGTCGCTCTGTCTCCCGGCAAACCTAAAGGTTTGCCTCCACCATCACGGCCTGAAGGTTTGCCTCCACCATCAGGGCACCGGGGTTGTCGTCGGAGCGGCCGGCGCGGTCACGCGGCCCATCGTGAACTGCGGGCTGTTGGCCACCGCCTGCACGAACGCCGACACGCGGTAGTCGCGCTTCGACGCGTCCTTGATCATCTTGCGCACGGCCGGCATGTCCGGCGCTTCGACGCGGCGGCCCAGCGCGTAGGTCATCAGGCTCTCGGTGAAACTCAGCATGAAGACGTCCTGGTGCTTGAGCAGCGCCGCGCGCAGCCCCGCGGGGCCCGCCATCGGTGTGCCGTCGTAGAGCATGCCCGTCGAATCCACCGGCACGCCGTTGTCCTTGATGCGCCACTTGCCGGTGACGTCGAAATTCTCGAGCGACAAGCCGAGCGGATCGATCACGCGGTGGCACGACGCGCAGGCCGGGCTCTTGCGGTGCTGTTCCATGCGCTCCCGCACGCTGAGCGTCTTGCCGTCGGATTCGCCCTTGGTGGCATCGAGGGTCGGCACGTTAGGCGGCGGTGGCGGCGGCGGCGAACCCATCATCACTTCCATCACCCACTTGCCGCGCATCACCGGCGAGGTGCGGTCGGCGACCGAGGTGAGGACCAGGACGCTGCCCTGCGTGAGGATGCCGCGGCGTTCCTCCGGCAGCGTCACGCGACGAAACGCGTTGCCCTTGATGTTGGGGATGCCATAGTGCTTCGCGATCCGCTCGTTGACGAACGAATAATCGGCGGTGATCAAGTCGGTGATCGGCCGATCCTCGCGCACCAGGCTGTCGAAGAAGAGTTGCGATTCCTTGATGAACGCGTCACCGAGCGTACGGTCGAAATAGGGATACGCCACCGCGTCGGGCAGCACGCCGTCCACATCACCCAGGCGCAGCCACTGGCGCGCGAAGCGCGTGGAGAGCGACGAGGCCTTGGGATCGGCGAGCATCCGCGACACTTGCTTCGCATAGGCGCCGGGCGCGCTCAACACCCCCTGCGCCGCCAGCTTCGCGAGCTCCGCGTCGGGCGCGGCGCCCCACAGGAAGTACGACAGGCGCGACGCCAGTTCCGGGTCGCTCAGGCGATAGGTCTGGCCGGCGCGCAGCGTCGACGGCGACGACTCCAGCCGGAACAGGAACTGCGGACTGGCCAGGATGGCCTCGATCGCGCCGCCGATGGCGTATTCGAAGTCGCCTTCCTTGCGCCCGTCGGTATAGAAGCGCATCAGCGAGGTGAAGTCCTTCTCCGACACCGTGCCGCGAAACGCCTGCGTCGCGAGGCTCCGCACGATCTTCGCCGCGCACACCGCATCGTCCGCCGCCGACGTCGGCCGGCACGTGAAGACCTTGCGGCGCGTCACCGTATCGGAAATCCCGGTGACGTTGTAGGGACCGACGATGCTGAAGTCCTTGACGTGAGGGAGCGTGGTGATGCCGAGCGCGACGCCGATTTGCGTGTCGGCCAGCGTGTGATCGATCGGCGCCACCAGGTCGTTCACCGGGCCTTCGAAGCGCTGGATGAACGCGGCGGTGACGCGGTGCTCGCCCGCGAGCACGTGAATGGCCGGTGTCTTGAGCGACAGGCCCGTCGTGGTCTCCGCCATGCGCGGGTTGATGTCCATCAACGCCTGGCGCTCGCCGTTGATCGAAATCTCCACCTGCTCACCGGCGTTGGGGCCGCCGAACAACACGCCGCAGGCGTTGGAGTGCAATTCCACCTTGAACACGTAATCGCCGTCCGCCGGGAACGTGTGGAGCGTGGACACGCCGCCGCGGGTGCCAAACGGCGCGCCTTCGACGCGCGACAACTGCGACGCCGTCTTCGGCACGCGGTAGTTGGTTTCGGTGGCCGGCGCCGCCGGGTCGCCGATCGCCAGCGCCGTGACCTTCGCCGCCGCGCGCAGGTAGCTTTCCATCAGCGTCGCCGAGAACGCCTGCACGTCGGCGACGTTGTCGAAGCCGGCGCTGATCGTGTCGGGCGGCAGCAGCGCCGCGACGTCGATGTCGACGCCGAGGATGTCCTTGACCGCCCGTGCGTAGTCCGTGCGATTCAGGCGCTGAAACGGACGCGAGCCGGGATTGGGATTGAGCGCCGCGGCGCGATCGACGCGCGTCTCGAGTGCGGCGACCAGGGCCTGGATCTGCGCCGGCTCGGGACGGCGCGCGCCCGGCGGCGGCATGAAGCCCGTGCGCAGCTTGCGAATCATCTTCTCGGTGGTGACGAGATGATCGGTGACCTTGGCCGCGTCAAACTCCGCGAGCGACAACTGCCCGGCCTTGCCGCGCTCGCTGTGACAGGTCGCGCAATATTCCTTGACCAGTTTGGTTTGCTCGTCCGGGCCGAACACTGGTTCGGCGACCGGTGCATGCGAGGCCGCGGGTCGTGGCCCGCCCTGTTCGGCTTTGGGCAAACCTGAAGGTTTGCCCCCACCGGCAGCGGCACCCGCAGCGGCACCCGCAGCGGCGAGATGTAGAACCGGAATCGCGGCGATCGAGACCGCCAAAATGAGGCGTTTCATTTCGGGTCAGTATAACTGACTAAGTACAATCCTTGCCGATACATCCGGAGACATCGAGACGTGCGGTCAGGGGGTCAGCTTCAACACCGTTTGCGGTCCGGAAACCACCACATTTTCCTCCCTTAATCCGCCGCTCGGAGGCACCAGCGCCGCCGTGTATGTGCCGGGCGGCACGTCGCGAATGGCAAACGTCCCGGACGGCCCGACCTGGACGGTAAAGGGGCTGGTGGTCGCAAACACCGTCGCCATCATCCCGGGGTGGATATCGCACGTCACCGCGTACTCGCCGGCCCGCTCGAACACGTGCGTATGGGCTTGCTGCGTATCGAGCGAGACGTTGAACACCGAGGCCCCGGTCGAACGGCGATTGACGATGACGTTGTGCCCGAACTCGTCGCTGTTGCGAAACTCCACCGCCTGGCCGACGCGGACGGCCAGCAGCCCCGGTACAAATTGCTTGCCGTACTGATCCAGGATGGCGGGCCCTTCGGGCAACGGGAATTCGCGCGCGGTGGTCGGCGTAAGCGAAACGACGGCGCCGCTCGCCGCGGTGCCCGTCACGGTCGACAGTCCGGCGGCCGATTCGATCACGGCAGCCGCCGCTGGTGGTGCAGCAGGTGGTTCCTTCGCTGGCGCGCATGCCGGGACGAACACCGGCACGGCCAGGGACCCGACGAGGGCTGCCACTCGATACGAACTCCGCATGGCGATCAGCTTACGTCCATTCTTTCCGGGCACCGGGAATATGATGCTTGTCGGGAGGATGATGCTCCCGACCCGCGACAACTCCCGACGAGTGATGCCTCCCGGGAGCCGTGTCCGCGGCTTCGGCTACGCCCGTCGTGGCTGAAGCAGCACGTAAAGCCCCGGCAGGTACGCCATCGACCAGGCGACGAAATGCTTCACCGCGGGAAAGCTGGCGGGCGGCCAGCCGCGATAGAGCTCGAAGAGGACCACGGCAAATCCGAGCGCCGCGACGATCGCGGTGGCAGTGCCGTGGGTGAACGCGCGCGGCCAATCGAGTCGACCATCGGCATAGGTCTGCAGCGCCGACAGCAGGATCCACAGCAGCAGCCACGACACCAGCATCATCGAGTAGCCGCCAAGCGGCGCGAGGGCGTAAAAGGAACCGGCGGCCACCGTGCCGCTCAGCAACCCGCCGAGGACGCCGGCGCCGGCCTTCCCTTTCCGCCACCCGAGATAGCCGCCAAGCGCCGCGAACAGCACGCCGCCGTGGATCAATCCGGACGACACCTGGTGTCCGGGAATGCCCAGGAACCAGACGTAGTCGGCGACGGTACTGAGCGCCGCCAGCAGCAGCGCGCCGACCACGGCGGGAGACAGCAACGCCATCTAACGTCCGGCGGCGGCGCGGCCAATCTTGATCGTGTCGTCGGCCGAGGCGCCCTGCATCAGCAACGCGAGGAACCCTTGCTTGACGCGCTTCTCGATGTCCTGCGCGTTGGCGGTGAGCATGTTGGCGACCTTGACGCGCTTGGACTCGCCGAGCACCTGAAGGGTGCCGGCCTCAGCGCCGGCGCGATCGCCGCCCATCGCCTGCGCCAGGCTGCCGATGCCGCACGCGAGGATGCTGATCCCCTTCAAGTCCGCCACTTCCCTCGCCTGCGCGACCGCCTTGGGATCCTCGAGCATGAGCATCGCCAGCTTCTCCCCCTTGGGATTGGACGGCGACCACACGTTGGCTTTCGCATCGCTGAAGAACGACAGCGCCAGCTTGGCTTCGTCAAGGCTGGTGATGTGCGGGATGGTCACGCCGTCGGCGCCCGCATCGAGAATCTCCTTCACGCGCGCCTTCGTCGCCGCGGCGCCGTCCCTGTCGATGGGCGGAATGCGCACGATCAACGTCTTGCGGCCGATGGCTTTCGGGCTGCGGATGCCTTCGGCCATCGCCTTGACCGCCGCGGGATCGTACGAACCCTCGAGATTGAGGAAGATGAAGTCGTACAAGGGATTCATGGCGAGCTTCTCACCGCCCGCCACCGTGTAAACCGGCGGCGTCGCCGGGGGCCGCACCCCGCCGCCCGGCGCGCCTGGGCCGCCGGGGCCCCGCGGGGTAGCGGCTTCGTTGGGGGCATAGATGCCGAAGACGGCCTTCCCCTGCATCCAGAGATCGATCACGGTATTGGTGTGTTTGGCCTGCGCCCACGCCGCCGGCGCGGAAGCGACACTCAGGGCCAGGGCCAGGGCAACGAGTCGAATGGTCTTCATAGGCAGGGATTCTGCCACAGATAAACACCGGCCACAGATGCACGCAGATAAATTCAGGGCCGCAGATAAACGCAGATAAGTCCAGGGCCGCAGATGACGCAGATAAATCCAGGGCCGCAGATGACGCAGATAAATCCAGGGCCGCAGATAAACGCAGATAAGTCCAGGGCCGCAGATGACGCAGATAAATCCAGGGCCGCAGATGACGCAGATAAATCCAGGGCCGCAGATAAACGCAGATAAGTCCAGGGCCGCAGATGACGCAGATAAATC
>JBDTMB010000433.1:0-5227 GCA_039934485.1 Vicinamibacterales bacterium | reverse complement strand
GAGCTTCGAGACCTTCCTGAAGATCAAGGCCAACGGCGACGAGACCGGCGGTCTCGTCGCCGCAGCCAGGAAGCGGCTGGCGCAGTAGCCTACGGCTGCTTCACCGTGACCGTGAACGCGCCGGAGTTATCGTCGTAGTCGCTGTCGTTCACGGCCAGCTCGAGGAACCCGTCGGAGCCGGCGGTAATCGCGATCGGACCGGCGCCGGCGAATTCCCAGGGTCCGCTGCCAATCCTCGCCACCAACGCGAACGCCTTCACGCCTGGCGCCAGGTACGTTGAGTCGCCGACCAGCGAGGGATGGCCGCCCGGTCCCCATGGGCCGCTATCGGCCGCGTTGGCCACCGCGCCCGTCGCCGTCACGATCACGCTGAGCCCGGCCTGGACGAACACGCCTGTCGCCGTTGGCGGCAGGCCGTCCGGTGGTGGTGAGTTGACGTTCACCGCGCCGCCCGCCTTGCCATCGACGGCGTAGACGCCCGGGTTCACCAGCGTGCACGGCGAGAACTCCGAGCTGTTGCCGAGCGTGTCGGTGGCAACGGCGGTGATGAACGAGCCATCCGGCACCAGGGCATCGAGCATCATCGTGCCCGAGTCGCCGTCGCTGATGCCGCCAACCAGGCCAATCGGCAATTTGCCCTGCCCGTGCCCGCTTGGATCGCACGCCGAGTCGAGGAAGAACTGCAGCGTGTACGGCTCGCCATCACCGCTGAAGCCGGCCGTCGAAAAATCCACTGCCGTGGCAAACTCGAAGGTGTTGCGGGCGTTGCTGAGCGCCGGGAAGTTCTGGCGCAGGTTTGGTCCGCTATCCGAATCGTCGGCGTCATTGGCGGTGACCCCGTCGCCGTCGAGGTCGATCCCGAGGCCGTTGTTCGAGTGGATCTGGTTCTGGCCCACCGTCACGCGCTCCGAGGCGCCCGAAATCTTGATCCCGCCCCGATCGGTGGCAAAGGCCTGGCCGTTGTAGGCGATCACGTTGGGCGCGGCCGGATTGCCGATGGTGATGTCGGTGCCCTCCACCGAGATGCCCCAGTGCCCATTCGGCAGCGGCGCGCTCGACGAGTTGGTGCCGATGTAGTTACCCATCACGATCACCTCGTTCGGCAACGGATCGGAGCCGACGCGGTAAATGGCGACGCCGCTGTACGGGTTGCCCGAGATCACGTTCGCCGCTCCGGCGCCGACACCGCCGATGATCGAGTTGGACGAGGCGTAAACGGTGATGCCGCTATAGCCGTTGCCCAGCGGCGCGCCGAAGACGTCGGGCCCGATGCTGTTGCCTGTCACCGTCGTGCCGTCCGACGACGGGCCGATCACGACGCCGGAGCCCGAGCCAGACGGCTCGTCGCCGTTACCCGAAATCACGTTGCCTTCGCCGGCGCCACTGCCGCCGATCGCCGCCGGCCCATAGAGCAGGATGCCCTCGAACAGATTGGGCCTGGACAAGGTGCCGGTCGCGTCGAGACCGATCCAGTTGTGCCGAATCAGGGGCATTGGTCCGGCCGGAACGCCCGCCACGTAGACGCCGGGTCCGCCATTGGACGAAATGACGTTCTGCACCTCGGCTGGATGTCCGATGACGGTGCCGGGCGCTTCCCAGTTCAGGATGCCGCCCGCCTGATTCCCGAGGCCGCCGCCCGTCGAGTTCAGGCCGACGAACGTGTGCGTGATCTTCGTGTTGGTGGGCGCGCCCTCACTGGTACTCTGCAGGGCAACACCCCAGTTGCTGTTCCCCGAGACGATGTTGTGTTGCACCCCGCCAATCGTGGTGTTGGTAACGGCGCCCTGCGCATTGATGCCGTCGGCGTTCGGCACCGCCAACGAGCCGTCGACGCTGGTGCCGATGTAGTTGCCATCGATTGAGGTCAGGTCGCCGCCTCGCAACTGGACGCCAATGACGTTGCCCGAGATAATGTTCTCCGGCTCGGCCATCCCGCCCACTGTCGTCCCGCCGGCGGAATCGATGAGCACGCCGTAGTAGTTGCCCCGCATCTGGAGGCCGAAACCAATCGCCGGAATCTCGCCAGTGCCCAGCCGGTTGGTGCCGATGAAATTGCCGGCCACCACGTTGCTCGTGCCGCTCTGGAGCCACACGCCCTGCTGGTTGCCGGAGATCACGTTGCGCATCAGCGGGTTGGCGCCGCCGCCGATCCGGTTGCCTCCTGCACTGCTCGTGACGAGCACGCCGGTGTAATTCGGCACCGCGGCCGGGAACATGCCGCTCATGTCGGTGCCGATGAAGTTGCCCTCGACGATGTTGTTGGAACTTCGCAGGACAATCGCGTGGCCGCTGGAGAAGCTCGGGCTGGCGCCGAAGTTGTTGATCACGAGTCCGCGGATCGTCGAACCGGGCGCGTAGAAGTCGACCTGGATTCCGTTCGAGCCGGGCGGCAGCAATTCGCCAGACACGCCAACCACAGGCGCGCCGGCGTAGCCGGGTTGAGTCGTGCCGTCGATCGAGGCGGAGTCGCTCAGGGACGGCAACGGCGTTTGCAGCTTGATGATGTAGTAACCACCCAACGCAAACGACGGCGGAATGTCGAAGGTGATCACATCACCGCTGAGGCCATTGCTGTTGGCATAATCGATCGCCGCGCGCAGGGACCCCGGTCCACTGCTGCCGGTGGTCACGACGGCCAGCGGCGACACCGGTGATGCCACATCGAACAGCGCCGAGGTGCCGAACGCCGGCACGCCGCCCGCCATCGCAGTCGCCACCAACGTGTAGCCCACGCCGGGGTTGCTGATTTGCAGGGCCGGGAACGACGCCACGCCATCGACGCCGGTGACCGCGACGTTGCCGGACAGCGTGGCGGTGCCGGGGTTGGCGCCGAGCGACAGTGAGATCGTGACTCCCGGCAGCACCGCCGCAGTGTTATCGCGGGCCTGGACGCGCACGGGCGGCCCGATCGCCTGGCCGGCGATCGCGTTCACCGGCAGCTGCAGGAAGATCAGGTTCGCGCCGGTGGGCGTGACGATCTCGGGATCGGTGGTGCCCGCGACGGCGTCTTCCGTATCCACACCCTGCGACGCCACACCGGGCGTGACCGTGGCGGCGTTCGGATCGAACGCCGGATCGACGCTCACGGCCTTGCCTTCCTTGTTGATCACCGTGATGTTGTTCGACTTGTCGTCATCGACGATGCGCAGGGTGATCTTGCCGATTTCATTGGGGGCCAGCCAGATCGTCGCGTTCTTCTCCGACGGATCGTTCTGATCGGGCACGCCGCCGGTGGACGGCAGGATGAAGACCGGGTTGGGCACGTTCGAGACGAGGACGTTGCGGGTCTCGAACCTGAGGTCGCACCCGTTCGCCGAGCTGAGCGGCGTCAGGTAGCTCTTGTGCAGGATCAGCTGGACCGTGATGCCGCCCGGAATCGTGGTCTGCGAGAGGAACAGGTTGACGTTGAACGCGGCCGTGGTGTTGCCCGTGTTCGACACGTTCCAGGTGACGTCGGTGATGCTGCCGTTTTCGATGTCGGGGTTTTCGATGTCGGGATTCTCGATATCCGGGTTCTCGATGTCGGGGTTCTCGATGTCCGGGTTGGCGATGACGAAGTTCTCGATGTCCGGATTCGCGACATTGACGTTCTCGATGTCGGGGTTCTCGATGTCGGGGTTCTCGATGTCGGGGTTCTCGATATCCGGATTCTCGATGTCGGGATTCTCGATGTCCGGGTTGTAGACCTCGGAGTTCTCGATGTCGGGGTTTTCAATGTCGGGATTCTCGATGTCGGGGTTCTCGATATCCGGGTTCTCGATGTCGGGATTGATGATGACGGTGGCACCGAGGCCCCCGGGCACCGTCCCCGGCGCGCCCGGCGCGACGATTTCCGACACCTGCACCTGTACCTTGCCGTGCGGGTCGGTGGAGGTGACGTAGACCGTCCGCGCCGCCGTGGACTTCGGGAAGATCGTCATGTCGATCGACACCAGCGGCGCCGGCGACGCGGCGGTGTACGGGGGGAGCGGGAACTGTTCGAACGAGGCGCGGCCGCCCGGCGGCAGCGCCACGATCCGCATCCGGAAGCTCCTGGTGAGGTCGGTGGCGTTCTGCGCGAACACTACGAAGGCCCGCTGCAGGGTCGGCGACAGCGGCTTCGAATTGCCAGGCGAACCCACCACGAGGCCGCCCGTGAGCCGCGCGCCGTAGATGTTCTGATTGCGCGATCCCGCGTTCCCCGGCTCACAGACCGGCGGTTGCACGCCTGGATTCACCCGGCTGGCCAACTGGATCTGATCCGACGTCGGCGGCGTGTAGACGGTCCACACCCCGTTCAGCGGCGGCCGCACGTCGCGGTTGTCGGTCCACGCCGCGTGGAAGACTGGCGGCGTTGGACTCGTCGCCGTGTTGTAGGTCCACTTGCCGTTGGCGCCAAGGACGAACGCCGGCGCGGCGGCGATGTCGATGTAGTCGCCGATGAACGGCACCGTGCCCTGCCTGAACATCGGCAGGTTCGGCGGATTGACCTGCAGTTGTTCCTTCTCTCCCGACTCGCTGCGGAACCCCATCAGGTAGTCGGAGACCTGCACGGACGGCGCGAACTGCGGCGAGGCGCCGGGCGTCCCCATCGCGGCGCGAATGTCCATCGTCTGGCGCAGCGGCGTGTTTTGGTCGCTGATGTACTGGCCGAATGGACGCGCCCGGGTCTCGCGGACATCGTAGTAGGCGAGCATCAGCTTGCCGCCCGCGAACGCGATGGTGGGCATGATCTGGTGGCCCAGCTGCCCGGCTTCGTCCACCGCGCGCGCGGTGGTGAACGTGGACCCGTCAGTGGACGTCGCGATTACCACGCGGGTGTCGCCGGTGTTGGCATCGGGCCGCGCCGCCGCGAACCCGCGCTCGGACCACGCCACGTACAAGCGCCCGTTGCCGTCCACGGTCATCGTCGGATAGGCGTTGGACCTGAAGCTGAACGTCGACGTGCCCTGGTCGAACTCCGACAGCCCGGCCGCTTCGGTGAGGCGCACCTTGCGGTGCTCGAAGAGGCGCTCGGCGCGCGAGAACGCCTTCTTGCCTTTCGGGAACTGCCGCGCGCATCCCGGCGGATCGAACTTCTTCCCGCCCACCGGCAACCTGGCCACCATGATGCTGTCGGCGTCGTTCGCGCTCATGCCGAAGCGGCGCCAGCCCACGTAGACGTGGCCGTTGCGCGGATCGATCGCGATCGTCGCGCCCTGGTTGATTTGATCTTCCGCGCGGCTTACGCGGATCGGCGTCGACCAGG
>JBDTMB010000432.1:0-5236 GCA_039934485.1 Vicinamibacterales bacterium | reverse complement strand
CGCCGCACGATGAAGATTGCCATTATCGGCGGGGCCGGCGTTCGCGTGCCGATGCTTGTCGGCGGGCTGGTCCGCTCGGACCTTCGCATCGATCGCGTCGATCTTTACGACATCGATCAGGACCGCCTGCGCATCATCGCCGGCCTTGCCACCCGCGTCGCCGGCGGCGCGCGCGTCACGCCGCACGCCACGCCCGAGGCCGCGATCGAAGGCGCGGACTTCGTGATCACCAGCGTCCGCGTGGGCGGCGCCGCGCAGCGGGCGAAGGACGAAGCGGCGGCCATTGCGCTCGACACCGTCGGCCAGGAAACCGTGGGGCCGGCCGGCTTTGCCATGGCGGTGCGCGCGATCCCGGCGATGGTCCACTACGGCCGTCTCGTCGCCAGGCTGGCGCCGCGCGCGTGGTTCATCAACTTCACCAATCCCGTCAGCATCATCACGCAGGCGGTGCACCAGGAAACCGATGCGCGGCTGATCGGCATCTGCGACACGCCGATGGAGATGTTCGAGGACGCGGCCCACGCCCTGGGCCTGCCCGCCACGGTGTGCTCGTACGATTACTTCGGCCTCAACCATCTCGGCTGGCTGCGCGACGTGCTGTTCGAAGGCGAAGGCCAGCTCCATCGCATCTGGAATGACGATGCGCGGCTGAGGTCGGCGTATCGATCGCCGCTCTTCGAGCCGGAACGCCTTCGCGAGCTGCGGCTGCTGCCGACCGAGTATCTCTACTATTACTATCGTCCTGAGGTCGCGCTCGCCCACTTGAAGCGCGCCGGCTCGAGCCGCGGCCGGGTGGTCGCCGAGCTGACGAGCTCGCTGTTCGCCGATCTTTCGAGTGGTGGGGGCAAGCCTTCAGGCTTGCCCGGAGGTTTGCCCGATCCGCTTGCGCGATACGAACGCTACCTGGCTGATCGCGACGCCAGCTATATGCAGATCGAAACCGGATCCACCTCGAAACGCGTCAAGCCCGACTGGGCGGAACTCTCCGGCTACGATCGCATCGCCTTGATGACGATGAGGGCGATCGTGCATGACCAGGGCGCGATCATCCCGCTCGACATCGCCAACGGCGGCACGCTGCCCTTCCTCGACGCCGAAGACATCATCGAGGTGCCGTGCCGCGTCGACAAGAACGGCCCGCAGGCGCGGGTCGTCGCACCCGTTCCCGATCACGCGAGGGAGTTGATGACCAAGGTGAAGATCTACGAGCGCGCCACCGTGCATGCGGCGCTCACCGGCGATCGCGCCGAGCTGGTCAGCGCGCTGGCGCTCAATCCCCTCGTTCCCTCGCGCGACCTGGCAAGCAAACTCGTGGAGGCATTGCTGGGCGAGGGCTAAAGCCCTCGCCCTCCAGCCGCCCGCCCTCCAACCGCCCGCCCTCCAGATGAGATCATGGAGGGCGACGGCTTCAGCCGTCGCCTTATGACACAAGCCCTCGACCGCGCAATGGGGTTGCTGCAGGCAACCGCCACCAATGTGATCAGCATGGTGGGCGTCGGCCCTTTCCTGGCGATCCCGTTCATGGTGGCGGCGATGGACGGCCCGCACCTGATCTACGCATGGATCGCCGGCCTCATCCTCGCCCTCGCGGACGGACTGGTCTACGCGCAACTCGGCGCCGCGCTGCCTGGCAGCGGCGGCGGATACCTCTACCTGCGCGAAGCGTTCCAACCCTTCGGCCTCGGCCGGCTGATGGCGTTCCTCTTCATCTTTCAAACCATCCTCGTCGCGCCGCTGTCGGTGGCGGGCGGCGCGGTGGGCTTTGCGGACTACCTGCAGTTCGTGTGGGCCGGGATGTCGCCGGCGATGCACAACCTCGTCGCCGCCGCCGCCTGTGTTATCTCGACGGCGCTCCTCTGGCGAAAGACCGAGGAGGTTGGCCGCCTGGCCGTGGTGATGCTGGTGGTGGTGCTGGTCACGGTGGGCTGGGTGATCGTCGCCGGCCTCTTCAGTTTTTCGCCCGCGCAGGCCTTCGACTTTCCCGCCAAGGCGTTCACCTTCGATCGCAGCCTGCTGATGAGCGTGGGCGCGGCATCGGTGCTCGCGATGTACAGCTACGGCGGCTACAACACGGTGTGCAGCATCGGCGGCGAGATCAAGGATCCCACGCGCACCATCCCGCGGTCGATCGTCCTGTCGACGTTCCTCGTCGCCGCGCTCTACATCCTGATGACGGTGGTCATTATCGGCATGATCCCGTGGCAGGAAGTGCGCGACTCGCGCACCGTGGCCTCCCTCTTCATCGCGCGGACGTTCACCGATCCGGCCGCCGGGCACATCGCCGGCATCGTGATGACGGGCTTGATCCTGTTTGTGACGGGGGCGTCACTCTACGCCACGATCCTCGGCTACTCGCGCGTGCCCTACGCCGCGGCACTCGACGGCAATTTCTTCAAGGCCTTCGCCCGCGTCCATCCGACGAAGCATTTTCCCGACGTCTCGCTCGCGACGATCGCCCTGGTCTCGATCCCGTTCTGTTTCTTCTCGATCGGCCAGCTGATGAACTGGTTGATCCAGGTGCAGATCCTGCTGCGCTTCATCTGGCAATGCGCGGCGGTGATCCTGCTGCATCGGTACCGGAAGGACATCCCGCAACCGTTTACGATGTGGCTGTACCCGTGGCCCGCGGTCCTCTCGGGCGCGTTGTGGCTCTTCATCTTCTTCACCGGGCCATGGGAGGGGATGGTCTTTTCCTTCGCCTTCCTCGTCGCCGGGGTGGTCGCCTACGGGATCTTCAAGAAAAGCTCTGTGCAAAACCCGTCCCTTTCCTGATACATTTCGCCGCGCGCGACGATAGGCTCTGCGCATCAGGAGGCCCGGTCATGAACAGAAATCATGTTTTGCTGGCGGTGCTTGGCACTGCCTGTGTTGTCGCGTGTGCGGCCACCGTCGTCGGCGTCATTTCCGCAAGGCAAGCCGCGCTCGAGCGAACCTTGAAGGCTCGAGCCGACGCGATCGTGACCAAGAAAGACGCCCCCGATGGGCTCAAGTCGGGGCGGAACCGGGAGGCGGCCATCGGCGCGGGGGAATCGCGGTCGCCGGAGAACACGCCGAGCGTTGAAGCCTATTTGCTGCGGGCCTACCCTGAAACCGAAGTGCCGGGTACAGCCACCCTGGCCGCGTTGTCCGGCTGGTCGGCCATGAATGAGCACGAGCATTCAAACGGCCGCTGGCAACTGATCGGCCCGAGCAAGGCGACCTATCCCGCGGTGCTCAACCCCTTCCTGTTTGACGGGGCGAAATACGTCGCCAGTGGCCGCGTCACCGGCATGGCGATCTCGCCCACCTGCACCAACGCCAAGTGCACGCTCTACATTGCCGCGGCGGGCGGCGGCGTCTGGCGCACCGACAAGGCGCTCAACGAGCCGAACTGGCGCTTCCTCTCCACCAGCTTCGGCACCAACGCGATCGGCTCCCTGCTGATGGATCCGGGCGACCCGTCCGGCAAGACGCTGTATGCCGGCACCGGCGAGCCCAACGCCTCGGCCGATTCGGAGGCAGGCGTCGGCATCTATAAGACCACCGATGGCGGCGACACCTGGACCTTCGTGGCCGGCAGCGAGATCTTCTTCCAGCGTGCGATCGGGCAGATGGCCCTGGATAACGCGGGCAACCTGCTGGTGCCGGTGGCCAGCGCCGTGCGCGGCATCAGCGCGGTGTCGAGCGGCGCGGTGTCGAGCGGCAACGCGTTGCATCCGCTCCCCACGCGCGGCCTGTGGCGGCAGAATGGTAGCACCTTCACGCTGATCCGGCCTGTCGTCGCGGTGGCGACGGCTCGGGGCTCGAGCACCGTCAAGTTGGATCCCACGCATCCGGGAGTGATCTACGTCAATGAGTTCTCGCGGGGGATCTATCGCTCGCTGGACGACGGCGCGTCGTGGACCCAGATCATGCCGCCGCTGAACGCCGGGTTGAGCACCGACCGCGCCGAGTTCGACGTCACCACGCTCCCCAACGGCAACACGCGGATGTACGTCGGCGTCGGCAACCAGTCTGACGCCGGCGTGAACCAGGCCCGCGTCTATCGCACCGACGATGCCTCCGGAGCGGCCGGCTTCATCGACCTCACCTCGCTGCAGAACATCGGCTACTGCACCGGCCAGTGCTGGTACGACAACGTGGTCTACACGCCGCCCGGCGCGCCCGGCGTGGTCTATCTCGGCGGATCGTTCTCCTACGGCCAGTTGCACGCGCAGTCGAACGGTCGCGCCTGGTTGCTGTCCACCGACGCCGGCGCGGCCTGGAGCGACCTCACGCAAGACGGTGATCCGAATCACGCCGAAGGCATCCATCCCGACTCGCACGCAATCGTCACGGTGCCGGGCAAGCCCTTGCTGTTCATCACCGGCGGCGACGGTGGCGTGGTCCGTTCTGACGGAAAGATTGCCAATGTCTCGGCCAAGTGCGACGAGCGAGGGCTGGATCCGCCGGACCTGGCGCTCTGCAAGAGCCTGCTCAGCAAGGTCGGCAACCAACTGATCAACATGAACAGCGGCCTGTCGACGCTGCAATTCCAGAGCCTCTCGGCGAGCTCGCGGCATCCAGAGGAGCTGCTCCAGGGCGGCACGCAGGACAACGGCACGTTCCAGTTCAACGGGTCGCGCAGTGTCTGGCCGCAGGTGATCTACGGCGACGGCGGGCAGTCGGGCTTCAACGCCCACGACGATGCGCTGCGCTTCAACACGTTCACCGGCCAGGCGAACGATGCGAACTTCCGTGACGGCGACCCCACGAAGTGGGTCATCATCTCGGCGCCGATCCTGTCGAGTCCCGAGGCGTCGTTCTTCTATCCGCCGATCATCGCCGACCCGAACCGGTCGGTCGCGGGCTCCATCTTCCAGGGATCGTTCTCGGTGTGGCGGACGCAGGACTGGGGCGGCGATCAGGCCTATCTCGAGGCCAACTGCCAGGAGTTCACGACCTCCGCCGTCGAGCCGGGCTGCGGTAACTTCGTCCAGATCGGCCCGGCCGGCGCCACCGATCTCGGGGCGCCCGCGGCGGATTATCGCGGCACCAGCCGCGCCGGCGGCGCAGTGGCCTGGATCGCGCGGGCGCCGCAAAACATCGGCACGATGTGGGTGGCGACCAGTGCCGGCCGCGTCTTCATCACCGACCTCGCCAACGCCCCGGCGGCCTCGGTCGTGTGGAACCGTGTCGATCCGGTCGGCGCGATCGATCCCGGCCGCGTGATCAGCTCCATCCACGTCGATCCGGTCAACGCGCATCACGCGTGGAT
>JBDTMB010000431.1:0-5248 GCA_039934485.1 Vicinamibacterales bacterium | reverse complement strand
TTTTCCCAAGCTGTCGCAGGCCGCGCTGAAGGACGGCGCGCCGGCCTTCAGTGATTTCGGGGTGCGCTATTTCCTGGTGCCGAATCCGATGTACGGCAGCTGGCCTTAGAGATTCGCCAGCTTGAAGATCGCCTTGGCGATCCCCGAGTAATCCTCTTCGCCTTCACCGGCAGCGATCTGCGCGTTGACCAGTTGCTGGATGACGCCGCTGGCGATGGCGGGCACCCCGTTCTCCGCGAGCGTATTCATCGCGATGCCGAGATCCTTCTTGAACAACTTCGCCTTGAAGCCCGGCTTCCAGTTGCCGGTGATCATGCGCTCGCCGTGGACTTCGAGGACGCGGCTCTGCGCGAAGCCGCCCATCAACGCGGCGCGGACCTTCATCGGATCGACGCCGGCCTTGCGCGAGAGGGCAATCGCTTCGGCGACGACGGCCATCGTTCCACCAAGCACGATTTGATTACAGGCCTTGCAGATTTGTCCCGCTCCGGAATCGCCGACGTGGACGATCTTCTCGGGCGAACCCATGGCCGAGATTGCGGGACGCATCGCTTCGAGCGCCGCCGCGTCGCCGCCCACCATGAAGGTCAACGTTCCGGCGATGGCGCCGATCTCTCCACCGCTGACCGGCGCGTCGAGAAACTGGCCGCCCTTGGCCGCGGTCGCCGCGGCCAGCCGCCGCGCGATGGCCGGCGCGATCGTGCTCGAGTCCACGATGATCGTGCCCTTGGCCATGGCGCTGAAGATGCCCTGGTCGCCCTCGAGGACGAGGGCGACGTCCGGGCCATCCGGCAGCATCGTGATGATGTGCCGTGCGGCGCGCGCCACTTCGGCGGGCGAGCCGGCGGCCTGGGCGCCGGCGGCAGCCAGTTCGTCTACCGGGCCGCGGCTGCGGCTGTGGACGACAACCGCGAAACCCTTCTTGAGCAGATTGAGGGCCATGGGTTTGCCCATGATGCCCAGACCGATGAAGCCGATGGCGTCTGACATGACGAAATCATAATGCAGACCCTGGCGGCCGATCCTCGGCGCGCCGCCCCAGGTTCTTGCCGGCCGTGTCTAGCCGCTGGCGGCGGTCCCAACTGTCATTAGCCCACCCGCGCCAACCACACGCCCGGCAACGGAACGGATGCCGTCTCGTGAGCCAGTGGCGGAATGCCTCGAAGGGGTTGCGCAGGCGAGACGCGCGTACGGAGTACCGGCCGCACCGCGGACATCCTTGGAGCACGACGTACGCCACCGCGCGGTACCAGTGGCTCCGGGAGGCGCGCCCGGGAGGTGGGGCGTGGGCGCCGGAGCGTTCCCATCGAAAACACTAGGTTGGGTCAGGTCTTTCCTGCAAGCGCCTTCTAGCGGGGAGCGGTTGGTGTGGCGGTACGGGCCGCCATCCAATCCCAGGTCGCGGCGGCTCGATCGAGCAGGAAGATGGCATCTTCTCGCAGCACGTAGCCCTGCTTCACGAGGTCGAGCGTGACCTCCGTGACCCGCCCGAGGTAGTCCTGCCGGCTGGCGTAGCGCTCGGCGACCGAGCGGCGCGGGTCCGTGGCGGTGCGATCAGCGGACGTTCGGGCAAACGGAATGAAGCTGCCGAGCAGCGGCACGATGGCCGTCGGATTGCCCGTGGCCGGATTGCGGAAGTTCCAGCCCGTCGAGGTGCCAAGCGGCACCGCCACGTCAGGCAGCCGGATGCCGCCGCGCTCGTTGCCGTCTTCATCCACCTGCGGCACGAGGAAGGGCCAGGTGCCCTCGGGGCCGTCGCCTCGCGCGCGGCGGGGTTCGGGAATGCCCGCCGGCGACGTGACACCGGGCAACGACGGCCACGCGAGCCTGGCGATGGGCGTCAGCGTGCCGTCGGAGACGTGCGGATACTGGCTGGCCGGCGGCTCCACGCCGTCGCGCACCCACCGATCGAGGGCCAGCACGAACGCCCGCAACGCAATCGTGTGCGGGGTCGGGTTGGGCAGCTGCTGTCCCGTGCCGCGGCTGTTGGGTCCGTCCGCGTCGCGGCCGGCGCGCGGCGGGAATTGCGCCGGACCATGCTGAGAACCGGCCACGAGGTAGGCGCGCACGTTGGCCGGCAACGGGAGATCGGTCGTGCCATCAATCGAGGTGTGGATCAACGCCGCCGCGCGGCCCGTGCCCCAGTACTCCACCGATGAATTCGTGTAGATGATCCGCGGCGCCAGGTCCGCGCCCTGATACTTGCCGAGCAACGCATCCGTGCGGCCCGTGGCCGGGTCGCGCTCCGGCGCGTCGGTGAACGGGAACTTCAACGCAGCGTATTGGTCGAGTCCAACCGCCTGTGAGAAGCGCGTGTTGAAGTCGCCACGCCCGGCGCCGGCGATGTGCGGCATCACGCCGTCGAAGACCTTGCGGCCCTTCTCGTCGGCGTTGAAGCCATCGTAGAGATACTGACGAAGGAACCGGCCGCTCTGCGAGGCGCCGTAGATGTGGAGGTACTTGCCGTGGGCCGGGACGTCGCCGCCGTACTTCATCGCCGAGGCGAAGTCGCGAATCGCCGCCATGCCGACGCCGGCGACCGGCGGATTCACGGCGCGGTATTTCACTTCGTAGATTCGGCCGGGCTCAAAGCCCGACGCCATCGCGATGCGCGGGCACTTCGCGGCTCCCGCGCATCGGCCGCCCGCGTTGGCGCTGGGGGGCACGAACTGCCAGCTGCGGCGGGGAAGGGCGGTCGGGCGATCCCAGACCTTGTCGCGCACGGTGAGCGTGGCCGTCTCATCGTTCGGATCGAGCGGCGGATACAGCGGGACATCACTGAAGCTCACCTCGGCCGCCCGCGCATCGACCACCGCTTGCGCGGCGATGGTCTCGACGAGCACCGCGCCATTCCGGGTGGCCAGCGGCGGCTTGACGCTCAGTTGACCGACATCGAACTCCCAGCCAACCCACACCAGCGTGAATCCCCGCTGCATCAGGAGACCGTCGCCGAAGTGCTCGGGCTGCATCGGATCCGGTGAGGCGGTGGCTCGGTTAAAGGTGGTGAGCAGTCCCTTGCCACCACGGTTTGAGACCTCGAACAGCACGGAGCCCGAGGCCCGCGCCGGATCTTGAGGGGCCAGGATGAAGAAGTCCGACGAAAACTCCACGCGGCCACGCGCATTGCGCGGCGCCAGGGCGATGTCGGCGATGGCGGCGTTATGCGGCTCCGCCGGGTCCAATTCAAAGAACACCGTGCCGGCAATCTTTTCGTACGGGCCGGCGGCGCCGAACCACACCCCGTTCGCCACCACCGTGCGCGAGGCGATGGCGACGCGGGTGACGTCGGCCCAGGCCGGTGCGGTCAGGCCAACGACGAGCAGAGCGGAGAGGATCAGGCGCCGGGCGTGGGGCTGCATCCGCGCAGGCTAACACGCCTGGGAGACCTATTCCGAGGGCGCCTTCGGCGAGCGCCGCCGCCGCCGGCGTTCGCCGCGGTCCACGAGGCCGGCCGATGCCCCCGCCGCCTGCGCGAAGATCAGCGCTTTCCTGGTTCGCAGGAACTCCTGGACGAGAAACCCGGTCGCCGTTGAGGCCACGAAGCCGGCGACGGCGATCAGCATCGAACGGATGGAATGCAGGAGATCGACAACCGCGTTGGCCTCCTGCTGGGCCGGGGGCGTCGCCGGCAGGGCCGCGGGAGGGGGGGCCAGCACCGGGGCCGCCACAGCGGCCGGAGGTGCAGCCGGAGCGGGAGCCCGCCGGCGAGGCGGCGCCGGCGGACGCTCGGCGACGACCGACAGGCCGGAGTCGTCAGCCGTGATCTGCAGCGCAGCCACTGATGCCGATCCGAGATCGAACCGCTCGACCCGTGTCTGATCGAACTTATCGGCGTCGGACCGGACCCGGACACCGACGACACGGACGCCGGGGCTCAGATCCAACGTCCTGGTATAGCTGCGTTCGGCACGTTTGCCGAACATCTTGAAGCGTTTGCCGCTCCCGGCCAGCGTTGTGTCGAGTGCCGGCTTCCCGTCGACGGTGACCGAGAAGTCGACACTGCCAAACGTGTGTCGAACGTCCAGGTTCAAGTGCGCCGGGCGCGCAGGCGCCTCCGGCACTACCGGTGCTTGCGGGACGGCGGACGGTGGCGGGACCGCGGCGGGCGGCGGGACGGCGGGCGGTTGAAGGACGACCGACGATGGTGGGGCTGCCGGCGCCAGTGGGACTCTCGCCCACCATGGACCGACGAAAAGGGCCGTAACGGCGACCGCACCCGTGACTTGCGCGATCAGGGGCAGCCGTGCCCGTACGGGTAACCATCGCGGCCAGAGGAAGGTTTCCCATCGCGAGGCCGGCGTCGGCAACTTCAGCTCGGGATCCGCCGCCACGCTCGGAATCGTACACTAAGGCCACCCGAATCCAAAACTCCGAAGTCACTGCTTTTATGCGACTTAGCAGGATTGCAAGGGCGTAAAAGGGTCTTTGGACGTATAATGCGTGGAAAGGGGGCGACGGCGTCGGATGTTCGAACGCTATACCGAACGAGCCAGGCGAGTGCTCTTCTTCGCCAGGTACGAAGCAAGCCAACTCGGTAGCATCTCCATTGAGACCGAGCACTTGCTGCTTGGGCTGATCCGTGAAGGCAAGGGCCTCACGAGTCGCATCTTCGCCCGTTCCCACCTGTCGCTCGAAAACATCCGCAAGGACATCGAAGGCCGCACGGTCTTCCGCGAGAAGGTTTCGACCTCGGTCGAACTGCCGTTCAGCGCGGAAACCAAGCGCGTGCTCCAGTACGCCGCGGAAGAGGCCGATCGGCTCCTGCACAACTACATCGGCACCGAACACCTGCTGCTCGGCATCCTGCGCGAGGAACGCTCCGTGGCCGCGACCATCCTGATGGAAAAAGGGATGCGCCTCCACCAGGTGCGCGAGGACATCGTCCAGTTGCTGAACGAGAAGACCTCGCTGACGCGGGTCAAGGAAACGCCGCTGCTCGCCGAGTTCAGCCGCGACCTGACCGAAGCGGCGATGAAGAACTCGCTCGACCCGCTGGTGGGCCGCGACTACGAACTCGAGCGCGTGCAACAGGTGCTCTGCCGCCGCACCAAGAACAACGCCGTGCTGATCGGCGAGCCCGGCGTGGGCAAGACGGCGATCGTCGAGGGCCTCGCGCAGAAGATTGTCTACGGCGACGTGCCGCACTTCCTCGCCGACAAGCGCCTGCTGGCGCTCGACATCTCGTTGATCGTCGCCGGCACCAAGTATCGCGGCCAGTTCGAAGAGCGCCTCAAGGCGATCATGAAGG
>JBDTMB010000430.1:0-5250 GCA_039934485.1 Vicinamibacterales bacterium | reverse complement strand
TCGCAGGCGAATTCCAGCATTCCGATCAGCGTATCGGCTGGCGCATTCGTGCCCAGGCGCGCGGTCAGCGGTTTCACGCTGATGATCGGCACCGTGATCAGAAAGCGCTGCGCGTCTCGCGTCACGAGGTCGACGGCCATCATCCGGTCGGGCGTGGCTGCGCGGCTTCCAACGGAGGCAGAGATGAAAACACTCGTGTTCGCCTTACTGGCTACGTTCACGCTCCAAGGGTGCAATTCCGGGGACAGCTTTCTGCAGGGAATTGATCTGGAGCCGGGCCAGACGCTCGCGCTGGACACCCCCATCAAGTTCGTACTCAGGGGCACCGGAACGTGCCTGGCCGTCACCATCGATTGGGGCGACGGGGGGCTGCCGGAAACGTACACCTATCCCAACGGCATCCGCCTGTCGGGAACCACCGCGAGCGACATTGCCACACGAACGGTGCCGCACTCTTTCTCCGGCTGGGGCGGAGGTAAGACGGTGACCGCCGAAGCCGCACGCGGGTGCAAAAGCGCCAAGGTCAACCTTCGGTTCAACGTGCCGCCGTTCGAGCGTCAGATCGCGCTTGCCCAGCCCGGCACCGCCGCCGGCACCAATATGTGCAAGCAACCGGCCCCTCCATTGCCAGCGATGATGCCGCGCATGCTGGTCCATATTCAGACCAACGCCCTCGAGCGGCCAAACGACCGAGGCATCAATTTTGGCTGCTTTGCGGCCGGGTGTGTCTACGATGCGGATGGCAAGCCTGGCACCGTTGCGGCCTCACCGTTCCCATTTCCGGGCCAGAGAGAGTACTCACTCGTCTTGCGCATCGGATCACCGCTAGGGTCCGGATCCCAAACCTACCAGGGGGGAACGAATACGCAGTTCACCACCACAAACTCTGGTCCGCTGGAGTTCTGTCTCAACGACGGAGACGTGGACCTGACCAACAACCGTGGCGGCTACGTAATCCGCGTGAGCGTGGACCAACTCGGGCCGAGCAGCTAACGTAGTGGCGGCACGACGCCGTCGGCGTGGTTCCTGGCGTGGGCCGAATCGGCGATTCGACTTCCGCATGGTCCTCGACCCATGACCGCGATCCATGGCGTCAAGGGCGAGTACGGCCACTTCATCCCCGATGAGTGGGAAGGCTTGAGGATCGGCTCGAACCGTGTGTTCGGCAGCAATGAGCCGCGCGTCAGCGAAGAGCGCCGCGTGGAAGAGGCGATCGATGAATGGGGCTACGCGCGCCTCAGCACGTTCGACCGAAGTATCCTGAACTATGGAGCTTCGATGCCAGCATTGCGTTGTCTAGCCCCGATCAAAAGATCGGGGCTAGAGAAGGAATTGTTACCAAATAGCTATAACGCCCGTTCTCAGCCCTCCCCTCACGAGAGAACCGTCTCCTCGAATAAGGCTAGTCCCGGTGCCGCGAGACGCCGACGCCGCTCCCGGCGAAGTAGCCGGTCGGCGGCGGCGCGCTGCCGTCTCGAACCTTCAATACGCCCATGAGCGCCGTGCGGATCATGTCTCCGCGCGATCCGATGCGAACCACTCTATCGCCGAGCTCGAAGGAGTTCGTCTCGGTGATCGTGTTGACGTTGACCACGGTAAACGTTCTCTCGAGGGAGTCAAGGATGACCTGCTGCCGGATGGTCGACGCCATCACCGGCTCTCCGGATTTAAACGAATCCGGACTGGAGAAGCTGGCTGGCGGGCTGTTCTGATAAAACGTCGTCGTGCCTTCCCGAAGGATGATGGTGAGAGGCCCGTTGGCGGTGACGCGCGTCGTCTTGACGTCGGTGAAGAACGTCAGCAGCGCTGAGCTTTCGTTCTGGGCCGCCGGGCTGGGATCGGCAAAGACGGTCTCGACGCCGTCGAGGTGGGACACGTATCCGAACTGCTGCGACGACCCGAGCGGGGCCTCGGCGGTCGCGGGGAAGTTGTTCACCTGTCCGATCACGTCCAGGACGCTCTGTCCCGTGTCGATGTCGAGCACATGACGGGGTCTGTCCGACGCTCTGACTGTTGTGTAAACGAAGCCGAGGAGGAGTGCCGTTGCAACGATACCCGGTGCGATTCGCTTCATGCCTGGAACCTCCGTGACGGTCTGCGTGATTGCAGAACGCGAGGCGCCACTATCGCGGGCCGGGCTCCGAAGTTCGATACACGGCGGGTCTCCGCTCCCTCTAATGTTGGTCTCTCGCGCGGAGAATCCGGCGAAATGTCCCACGAAGAGGACATGCTAGACTCTTGGTCTCTCCCAGCACCATGACCATAGCCCCGACCGGTCGAATTCGATTCGAGGAATTCGAGGTGGACCGCGATGCGTGCTCGCTCTCATCGAGTGGCGCGCGCATCAAGCTGCAACAGCAGCCGTTCGATCTGCTGGTCGTCCTCCTCGAGCAGCCCGGGCGCCTCGTCTCCCGCGACGAGCTCCGGGAGCGGATGTGGCCGTCTGACACGTTCGTCGACTTCGATCACAGCCTCAACATCGCCGTCAACAAGCTGCGGGCCGCGCTGAACGATTCGGCCGATGCGCCGAGATTCATCGAGACCGTGCCGCGGCGTGGGTACCGCTTCGTCGGGACGCTCGAGGCCGAACCCGCTGCGGCGTCCGACACACCTGCTCCGCCGGTCGAGGCCCAGGGTTCCCGCTCGGCGCTGATGTGGTCGGCCGTTGCAGTCGTGGCGGTGGCCGCGGCGCTGTCGGCGGTGTGGATGGCGCGCCGGAACGCACCGCCGGCTCAGGTCTATCAGTCGATTGCCGTGCTCTCGCTCGAAAATTTCTCTCCCGATCCGAACGACGCCTATCTGGCCGACGGCATCACCGACGAGTTGACGACGGATCTGGCGAAGATTTCGTCGCTGCGGGTGATCTCGCGCGGTTCCGTGCTCCAGTTCCGCGGCAAACGGGTGCCGACTCCGGAGATTGGGCGTCTCTTGAACGTCCAGGCAATCGTTGAAGGATCAGTGACGCGATCAGGCGATCGCGTCCGCGTCACGGCGCAGCTCATCGACGTGGCTGGCGATCGGCATCTGTGGGCCGAGAGCTACGAGCGGAGCGTGAAAGACCTGCTGGGCCTGCAGCGGGAGGTGGCGGCCGCTATTGCGGATCGGATTCAGGCGAAGCTGACGGCGAGCGAACGGGCGATGCTGGCGTCGACCGTCGAAGTGAACCCCGACGCGTACCTCGCGTACATAAAAGGACGCGCATTCTGGAACCAGCGGACGCGGCCGGCGCTCGAAAAAGGCGTGGCGGCGTTCGAGGACGCCATCAGCGCCGACCCCGTCTATGCCAGGGCCTACGCGGGACTCGCCGACTGCTACACGGCGCTCGGGTACGGCAGCTATCTGCCACCCAACGTGGCGTTCCCGAAGGCCGAAGCAGCCGCCTCGCGGGCCATGACGCTCGACCCCGATCTCGCCGATCCGCACGCCTCGCTCGGCTACGCGAAGCTCTACTACGACTGGGATTTCGTCGGCGCGAACCTGGAGTTTCAGCGGGCGCTGGCGCTCGATCCGAACGGCGTGACGGCGCTCGACTGGCACAGCGTGTACCTTACGGCCATGGGCCGGTTCGACGAGGCACGGACCGAGATCCGCCGCGCCCGCGATCTCGATCCGCTGTCAGTGGCAACGAACACCGACGTGGGGTTTGTCGACTACTACAGCGGCCGCTACGACGACGCCTTGAAGCAGCTCCGCGCGACGATCGAGATGAGTCCTGCCTTCCCGCTCGCGCACCTGTGGCTGGGGCGGACCTATCAGGAGCAGCACGATTACAAGAATGCGCTCGACGAGTACACGGCCGCCGCCCGCGTGCTCGGCAGCTGGCCTGTCACGATGGCAGCCATCGGTCACCTGCACGCGGTCTCGGGTCGCCGCGACGAAGCCCGCCGCGTGCTGGGGGATCTCGAGGAGCTCTCGCGCCGCGAGTACGTCACGCCGTACGGCGTGGCGCTCGTCCATGCGGGTCTGGGAGACGCGGCCTCGGCCTTCGAGTGGCTCGACAAAGCGGTTGCCGATCGGTCGAACTGGCTGGTGTGGCTGAAACTCGATCCGCGGTTCGCGAGTTTGCGCGGACAGCCACGCTTCAACGCACTCCTCCGGCGCGTCGGCCTGGAAGCCCCGTAGTTTGCTACCGGAAAATAGGAGCTTAAGGGATCACCTTCGCCCACGTCGAGGTCCACAACCTACCGCAAGGTTCGTCCATGCGGCAATCGAGTGGTCGGAATCGACAGGTTCGATTCTTATCTGCGGTAGCGATCGCGGCCGCCTGCAAGTGTTTGAGGGGGTTGGACGAGTGAATTGGTGAGCCCGCTCGCAATCGAACCAAGAACCAACACATTAAGAGTCGCATCATGCGCTCGAAATGCCACAACCGAGGGGCCAATGCCACGACCACGCGGAGCGGGCTAGCCACGATTCTGAGGTCCGCTCATGAGGGCCCTTCTCTTGCGCCACCTAGAGAAGGGCCTTACAATCTGGTATGGCCTTACCCACCGTCAAAACGACCTACACGGTCGACCTCGAAACTAAGAGTGCGCTGGATCGACTCGCAGCCAGGTGGGAGGTCTCCAAGTCGGAGGCGCTGCGGCGCGCGATTCGCCAGGCCGCCGGTGCCTCCCGCGTCACCGACCGGCTCGCCGCCCTCGACGCTTTACAGCGCCGTTCTGGCCTGACCCGTAATCAGGTGTCTCGATGGTCTGGCCACGTGCGCGACGAACGACAATCCACCGGCCGCGTCGGGAAACGCACCCGATGATCCATCTCGACACCAGTTTTCTGATTCGCGCCCTGGTGCCGGACTCGCGGGAAGATGCGCAGCTGCGCGACTGGCTGACGACCGAAACCCCGTTAGCGATCAGCGCCGTCGCCTGGGCCGAGTTTCTCTGCGGCCCGCTCTCGGCGCAAGACCTATCCCTCGCGGCAGCAGTGGTGGGGGAGGCAGTGCCGCTGACGGCCGACCATGCCGTGCGGGCGGCGGAACTCTACAACGCCGCGGGCCGGAAGCGCGGCACGTTCGTGGACTGCCTGATCGCCGCGGTGGCAGTGGAAGAAGAAGCCGTCCTCGCAACTGCCAATCCGAAAGACTTCAATGGAATGGCCGGCCTGCGGCTAGCGCCTGCCTGACCTTCACGGGGCCATCGCCGACCTCTGGGTGCAAGCATCGCTCGACTACAAGCAGCGGCTTCAGCAGCTGTTCTTTCCGGAGGGAATCGCGTTCGACGGAGGTCGATTCAATCGAGCCGCCATAACCGC
>JBDTMB010000429.1:0-5257 GCA_039934485.1 Vicinamibacterales bacterium | reverse complement strand
AGCACGCCGATCGAAGGACTCGGTCCGGTACTGAGGACAGAGGCCGGCTGGTTCGTCGGCGATCTCCACGCGCACACCCTCCACAGCGACGGCTTCGGCTGCGTCGATCCCGGTACGACCGCCTCGCGCGGCTGCCAGCCGTGGGAAGTCGTGGAGGCGGCGCGAGCGCGGCACCTGGACTTCTTCGCCATCACGGACCACAACACCACGTCGCATCATGCGGACCTCGCCACCCTTCAGGAGGGCCTGACGTCGATGCTGCTTCTCCGCGGCCAGGAACTCACGACGTTTCACGGACACGCCAACGTGTATGGCACCAGCCGTCCGATCGATTTCCGCCTGGGCTTCAACGGACGATCGATGAACGACGTCATGGACGACGTGGCGCATGAACACGCGCTGCTCTCGATCAATCATCCGGGCCGCGACACCGGCGACAGCTGCACGGGTTGCGGCTGGGACGCACCGGCGACGCCGTGGAACCGCATCGAAGCGATGGAAGTCGTCAACGGCGGTGTCATCGAAGGGCGGACGGCCGGAATGCCGTTCTGGTATGCGCGCCTCAACGAAGGGCACCACATCACGGCGATCGGCGGCAGCGATGATCACGGCGCGCGATCGCCGCGCGGCCACATCGGATGGCCGGCCACGGTGGTCCATGCGCGCGAGCTCTCGGAGACGGCGCTGCTCGATGGCATCCGCACCGGTCGCGTCTACGTTCGCACGCGCGGCCCCGAAGGCCCTCGGCTGGAGCTGACTGGTGCAGCCCGCGGAGCGCCAAGAGAGGCGATGGTGCCGATGGGCGGCGTCGTGAACGTCTCCGGCGGAGGCACACCCGTGCGCCTGGCGGTGCATGCGGTAGGCGCACCGGGCCAGCGAGCGGAGATCGTTCGGAACGGCAAGGTGATCACGACGCTGATGGTCGACGCCCCTGACCAGCAACTGTCCTTCACGTTGCCGATGGCTCCTGGCGAGTGGGTCCACGTCCTTCTGCGCGACGCGCACGGAATGACGGCATTCACCAACCCCATCTACGCCCGCAACTAGATCGGCACCCCTGATCTCGGCACCGCTAAAGCGATGCCCTACGACCCTGCCATCCAAGTGTAGAATTCCCCCACCCTCATGACCCGTGCCCGGGGCCTCGCCGCCCTCGTTGTCCTCTTCATCGTCCTCATCCTGATTCCTGCTCCCGACACGATCACACCGCAAGGCTGGCGTCAAACCGCGATCTTCATCTGCGTGATCGCCGGTATGGTCACCGATCCGGTGCCGGCCTCGGCCCTCGTGCTGATGGGACTGACGGCGATGGCGGCCAACGGCACGCCGATGCGCGAAGTGCTGGGCGGCTACGCCGAGCCGTCGGTGTGGCTGGTCTTCGTCGCAATGCTGATCGCGAAGGCGATGCTCGACTGCGGCCTGGCCCGCCGCATCGCGCTGCTGTTCGTGCGAATGTTCGGCCAGACCTCGATCGGCATCGCCTACGCCCTGCAGATGACCGACGTCACCCTCGCTTCGGGTGTCCCTTCGATCACGGCCCGCAGCGCGGGAATGGTGTTGCCGGTGGCGCGCAGCATCGCGGAACTCTTCGGCTCGCGCGCCGGCGACGGCACCGAAAAACGCCTCGGCACCTACTTGATCGCGACGATGTACCAGGGGTCGGCGGTGGCGTGCGCGATGTTTCTCACCGGGCAGGCGAGCAACCTCCTCGGCGCGAGCCTCGCGCTCAAGCTCGCAAACGTCAACGTCACCTGGTCGAGTTGGTTCGTCGCCGCCATCGTCCCAGGGCTGTTCTCCTGCGCCGTGGTGCCGTGGATCGCCTACCAGCTGATCAGGCCCGAGGTCACGCGCACGCCCGAAGCCTCGGCCTTCGCCGCGCTTGAACTCGTCGGCATGGGCCGGCTGTCGAAGGATGAATGGATTACGCTCCTGGTGTTTGGCGGCGTCGGCCTCATGTGGATGACGTCGGCCTTCCATCACCTCGACGTCACGCTGGTCGCGCTCGTCGGGATCAGCGTGTTGCTGGTGACCGGGACGATGAGCTGGACGACCGCGTCGAGCGAGCGCGCGGCATGGGACGTCTTCGTCTGGTACGGCGGCATGCTGCGCATGGGGGAACTGCTCAACGCCACCGGCTCGACGCGCGTGTTCGCGGAGCACGCGGCCGGGCTCTTTGCCGGCATTCCCTGGGTCTTCGTGCTGCTCGGCGTGCTCGTCATCTACTTCTACTCACACTATTTCTTCGCCAGCATCACCGCTCACCTGCTGGCGATGTTCCCGCCTTTTGTGGCGGTGTTGATCCGCGTCGGCGTGCCGGCGCCGCTGGCGGTCTACAGCTTGCTCTGCCTGGCGAATCTCACCGCCGGGCTCACCCATTACGGCACGACGACGGGGCCTATCCTGTTCGGCACCGGGTATGTAACGCGCGCCGAGTGGTGGCGAGTCGGTTTCTGGGTGTCGGTCGCCAACATGATCATCTGGCTCACCGTCGGCTTCGCCTGGTGGAAGTGGCTGGGGTTCTGGTAGGCCGAGGGCGCTGATGCGCCCTCGGGGGACTCGCGGCTTCCGCCGCTCGTAGGACGCCTCACGCCGTTCGGCGTGGGAGTCGGGCCTTCGCCCTCCTGGGAGTGTCGGGACCTATGAGGCGCGTAGCGCCGAGTCCTACGCCGAACGAAGTCAGGCGTCCCATGAGGCGCGCAATGCCCCGAGTCCTACCCGGCCCCAAGGGCCGGGTCCCAGGAGCGAGCGAAGCGAGCGTTCCCAAGAGAATGCGAAGCATTCTCCCTCCCGTAACCCACAATTAACCGCTTCGTCACTGCCCGGAAACCTCGGGTGACTACCGTGGATCCATTAACCTCGATGTCCCGAGACCATTCACGAATGCTGGAAACCAACGCCGCCCGGACGCCTGCCGCTTCGCGAGCAAGATCCACCACGTTCCGGAGCGCCGAGAAGACGCGCGTCCTCGTCGTGGAAGACGAGCATGACATCGCGGGGCTCATCAAACACACGATCGAACGCAGCGGCGATGCCACGGTGGAAGTCGCCGCCAGTGGCGACCAGGCGCTGAAACTCGCGTCCGAGGCGCCACCAGACCTGATCATCCTCGACCTCAACCTGCCGGTGCTTGGCGGTCTTGAAGTCTGCCGGCTGCTGCGCGGCCGCCCCGCCACCGCCAGGACACCCATCATCATGTTGACCGCCCGGGCCAGCGAGGGCGACCGCGTGACGGGCCTCGATGCCGGCGCCGACGACTACATCACCAAGCCCTTCAGCCCGCGCGAGCTGGCCGCCAGGGTGCGGGCGGTGCTGCGACGCGGCCAGCCCGAAGAAGCCGCCGCACCGCCGGTCTATCGCGGCAAGCACCTGACGGCCGACTTCGACGCGGTGTCAATCGCGGTGGACGGCGAGGCCATTCGCCTCACGCGCCGCGAGTATGAGTTGCTCCGCTACCTGGTGGAAAACCGCAATCGCGTGCTGTCGCGCGATCGCCTGCTCGAACGGGTGTGGGGCTACGATCGCCTGATTGAAACGCGATCGGTGGACGTGCACGTCGGCCGCTTGCGCAGCAAGCTGGGCGCCGCCGGCAAACAGATCGAGACCGTCGTCGGCCTCGGCTACAAGTTCATCGAAGCCTAGTTGCCGATTTCCGACCAGCCGCCGGCTTTCAATTCTCTCAGCTTGACGGTGAACGATTGCTCAGCGCGCTCGACGCGGTGCCAATCCTGGTAGTGGACCTGCCGCACGAGCTGGCTATCCAACTCCTCGCGCACTTCCCAACCATCCTTGGTCGCGGCGATTGAATACCGGCGGGTATGTTCCTGAAAGCGGAGCTGCTTACTGTAGGCGTACATCTCAATCCATCGTGGATCGAGCGCTATCACCCCGGACGTAAATTCTCTGTAACATCAGGCCGGCTGGACCTTAATCAGCAAGGCCCGCGGATGGGTCCGAACCGACAGTATTTCCCCACCGCGCCGCGGTTCTCCGTCCACATGAAAGGACATAGGGCGTTCGCCCCTGATTTGGAGCTCCGAGCCCCGCCTCATCACTAGCCCTGGCCGTTCGCTGAGGGTGCCCCGGAAGAACGCGGGAATACGCAGCGCAATGCGCAACCCCGATTGCGGCTGCACCACCACCAGCTCGAGGATGCCATCGTCGAGCCGCGCGATCGGTGCGATCTGCGCGCCGTTGCCATACTGCCGGGAGTTGGCGATCGCGATAAACATGGCCTTGGTCTCCAGCGACTCGTGGCCGATTCGAATCGAATACCCGTTCGGTTGATAACGCGGTAACTCCGCCAGCGTCGCCAGGACGTAACCGGCCAGGCCGCGTCGATGATCGGGACTGGCCAGCCGCGCCGCGATCCTGGCGTCGAGGCCGATACCGGCGACGTTGAAGAAAAGCGAGCCGCCCACTTCACCGGCGTCGATGGCGCGGGTGGCTCCCGTGGCGGCGACGCGAAAGGCCTCAGCGGGATCGTGCGGCACGCCGAGATCGCGCGCCAGGCCGTTGCCAGAGCCGCCACGAATGATGGCGAGCGGCAACTTACTGTGCGCGAGTGCTGACGCCGCGCCATTGATGGTGCCATCGCCGCCCCAGGCGATCACGAGATCCTCGTTCGCCCGGAGGGCCTCCTCCGCAAATCGGCGGGAGTCGTCTGGCCCCACGGTGACGCGCACGTTGGCCTCGAAGCCATGCGCCGCCAGCGTGGTGCGGGCCAGGTCCTCGCAGGCATTGATGGTGCGGGCACGGCCGGGGCCGGCGATGGGATTGATGATGACCGTGGCGCGTTTCAAAGAATGGCCGCGCCCTTAATCACGGCGCGAGGCCGCGCAAGACTCGCGGCGGCAACAGCCAGCGCAGCGTGCCCGGACCGCCGGGTGTGGCGGCATTCACGTCGATCGCGCAAACGGCGCCCTTCTTGAACTCGATGCTGCCGCGCGCGCCGAGCAGCCGCGCGGCCAGTTCACCGAGGTCGGGTTCGTGCCCCACCAGCGCGAGCCGTCGATGACGTTTCGCGTGGCGCGTAATCGCCTCCACGATCGCGGCGGGCCGCCCGCCAGGGGCAAGCGCGTCGAGCTCCTCGACTGGAGGCTTCCTGGCTCTCAGGTTCGACGCCAGCAGCATCGCGGTCTCGCGCGCGCGCACCAGCGGACTGGTCAAGACGAGATCGATCGTCACGCCGATCGTCGCGAGGCCGTGCACCGAGGTCGCGAAACAGACACCGTTCGCCGACATCGACATCACCGGCGGC
>JBDTMB010000428.1:0-5273 GCA_039934485.1 Vicinamibacterales bacterium | reverse complement strand
GTCGCGCTACGCGTTCAGCCGACCCAGCGGCTTCTTCATCAAGGGCAACACGCTGTATGTGATCGACTCGGAGTCGGGTCCGCTCAACCACCCGAACTGGCGCGACGGCGTGCGCATCGGTCCGGTGGACGAAGATCGCGTCACCGGGTTCATCCCGCCGTTCGATCGCGAGGACCGCGTCTACCAGGGCACGGCCGGTGAAGGCGTGGCGGTGGACGCCGACGGCAATGTCTACGCGGCAGAAGGGCCGAACTCGATCGTGCAGGCGGGCGGCGCTTTTACCAAATACTCTGTGAAGTGAAAAGTGAAGAGTGAAAAGTCGCTGCGTGTCTATAATCGCTAGTGACCGCTGCGCCGGGCTCTCGCCACCAACTCATCAGTCTTTTCACACGCGCCTTCGTCCTGACGAGCTTGTCGCTCGTCTGTGCCTGCCGCGCCACGCCCCCGTCGGGCCCGCCGGCGTCCGGCAACGCGAGTTCGAGCACCTCGTCAGCTTCACCCGCACCAGCCGCCGCCGCGTTGGATCCCGACGTGGCGGCCACGGTCGATCAGATCCTGTCGTCAGCGAACCATCCCAGCCTCCGCTGGGGAGCGATTCCCGACGTGGTGCCGGTGTTGCGGCCCCTTTACGACGACGAACCCGATCGGCTCTTCTGGTTTGATGGCACCAAGCCGTCGCCGGCGCTCGGGCCGGTGCTGGCGACGCTCGCCGCGGCTGGCGATCACGGCCTCGATGCCGCGGACTACGACGCCGGCCCGCTCGCCGAACAATGGTCCGGACAGCGCAAGGGGGCGTCGGCGCCGGCCGATCGGGCGCTCCTCGATGTGGGCGTCAGCGTGGCCGTGGTGCGGATGCTCAGGGCCGTCTTCATCGGGCGAGTGGATCCCGCGACGATTTACTGGGGCTACGATGTCAAGACCAAGAAGGCGGATTTCGCCGCGCTGCTCCGCGAGGTGCGCGGTGGCAAGAGCCTCGCGGCCACGCTCGACGCCCTCTCACCCCAGGTCACCCACTATGCGCGGGCCCGGCGCACGCTGGCCGTCTACAAGAAGTTAGCAGCGGCGGGAGAACCGCCGCGGGTGCCGGAATTGCCGAAGAACCGCTCCAAGGTGACCGCCGGCCAAAGCTGGGACGGCATCGCCGATCTCGCGGTGCGACTGCGCACGGTTGGCGATCTGGCGGGCGATGCCCCTGTCGAGGGCGACGTCTACTCTGCTCCGCTCGTCGCTGGGGTCCAGCACTTCCAGGAGCGGCACGGCCTGGACGCCGACGGCACCATCGGCGCCGGCACCATCGGCGCGCTGAACGTGTCGCTGGCCGCACGCGTGCGACAGATCGAACTGGCGATGGAGCGCATGCGCTGGTTGCCGGTCCTCAGCGAGGAACCCAACGTCTTCGTCAACCTGCCGATGTTCCGAATGTGGGCCACCGATCCCACTACCGGTGACGAGCCGCTACGAATGAACGTGGTGGTCGGCAAGTCGCTCGGCCACCAGACGCCGATCTTTGTCGAGCAGATGGAATATGTGATCTTCCGTCCCTACTGGACGCCGCCCTCAAGCATCGCCATCAAGGAGATCGTGCCGCACATCCGGCGCGATCCGTCGTACTTCGCGAAGGAAGACCTGGAAATCGTCGCCAGCGGCGAGGACAGCGCGCCGACGTTTGAGCCGACGCCGGAGAACCTGTCGAAGGTGGTGGCCGGGCGGCTGCACATCCGGCAGCGTCCCGGCCCCAAGAACTCGCTCGGGTTGGCAAAGTTCATCTTCCCGAATGCCGACGATGTCTACATGCACGGCACGCCGGCCCAGCAACTGTTCTCGCGGGTCCGCCGCGATTTCAGTCACGGCTGCATCCGGCTGGAAGATCCGGCGCGCTTCGCGGAATGGGTGCTGCGCGACCAGCCGGAATGGACGCGGGCGAAGATCGACGCCGCGATGCAGGCCACCAAGCCCCAACGCGTCAACCTGAAGCATCCGCTCACGGTGGTGCTGTTCTACGACACCGTCCACGTCAATTCCGAAGGGGTCGTCTTCTTCGTCCGCGATATCTATGGCGACGACCGCGAGCTCGACGTGGCGCTCGGACGGGGCTATCCGTATCCCGTTAAGGACTAAGCGCTACCACCCGATAGACAAAACCCTTGTTGTCGTCGGACACGTAGAGCGCGCCGTCTGCGCCGGTGACGATTCCCACCGGCCGGCCGGTCACGGTCTCGCCAGTGAGCCACCCGGTGATGAAGTCTTCACTGCGCACCGGCCGGCCGTCCTCCATGATGAGCCGCACCACCTTGTATCCCACCTTCGTCGTCCGGTCGGTGGAGCCGTGCAGCGCCACGTAGAGCGAGGTGCGAAACGCCGCGGGAAACCGCGTGCCGGTATAAAAGGCCACGCCCATCGGCGCCATGTGCGGAGGGAGTTCGAACACCGGGTCCACCGCCTTCGCGCGCTCGCGGTCGGCGGCGCTGCGATCGTCGGCGAGCGGACTGGCGATGCCGCGGCCGATCACGAACGGGTGCCCGTAGTTCTTCCCTTCCTCCACCAGATTGATCTCATCGGGAGGCATCTCGTCGCCGCCCTTGTCGATGCCGTTGTCGCCCGCCCACAGGCGTCCGGTCTGCGGATCCCAATCGAATCCCACCGCGTTGCGCAGGCCCGTGGCAAACGCGTGGCCGTTGCTGCCGTCGGCGTTGAAGACCTGCATGGTCGTACGGCGTGGGTCTGGCTCGACACAGAAATTGCACGACGAACCCATCGCGACGTAGAGCCGGCCATCGGGGCCGACGCGCAGCGAACGCGACGAATGGAGCGACGGCTTGGATGACGGCAACTCCGCAATGGTCTCGGGAGCGCCGACCGTCGTGCCATTGGCCCAGCGCACGCGCAGGATCGCCGGCGTGGTGGCGATGTAGAGATACCCGTTCGCAAACGCCACGCTGTGCGCGTAGGTGAGGTCGGACAGCAACACCTTCGGCTCGGCCTGGCCATCACCATTCGCGTCAGGAAGCGCGACCACGTTCGCGCGCTGTGCGACGACGAGGACGCCGTCGGGGCTCACGGCCATCAACCGCGCGCCGGTGAGACCGGAGGCGAAGACCGAGACGCCGAAGCCGGTGGGCACGGCAAGCGCCGCAGGCGCCGGCGGCGTCGAGTTGGCGACCGGTTGTGCGGCCGCCGGCAACATGCCGCACGCAAACACGGCGGCGAAAAGCAACATGCTGGATTTCATGGCACCACGATATCATCGCCCGCACGGTGGCACTGGCCCCCGGAACCAGGCTCGGCGCCTACAACACCATCTGGACCATGAATCTCACCTTCAGCAAGCGCCTTCTCGCCGTGCTTTCTCCGGACACGGGCGATTCATCACCGCAGGCCTTTTCGCCAATCAACGTAGTGTTCAACTAGGTCGATGAGCTGAACGCGAAGACGGCGCCAGGCGGTGAATCAGTCGTGCCGTAACGCCGCCGCCGGCGCCACGTTGGTGGCGCGGCGCGCGGGAATCTGGCAGGCGAGCAGCGCGATCAGCAGTAAACCTCCGAGTGCGCCACCCATCGTAGTCGGATCGTACGGAGATACGCCGACCAGTTGCGACTGCAGCACGCGATTGACGGCCAGCGATGCCACCAGCCCCGCCACGACGCCAATCGCCACCGGCTTCATGCCGTCGCGCAGCACCAGCTTCCAGATGTCGGCGGCAACTGCGCCAATCGCCAGTCGCACGGCGAACTCCTTGGTGCGTTGCCCAATTGAATGCGCCAGCACCGCGTAGAGGCCAATCGCCGCCAGCACCAGCGCGATCGACGCGAACACCGGCGCCACCTTGGCGTGCTTGCCCAACTCGCTGTGCGCGAGATCCATGAAATCACGGTCGAAGGCGAAGCTGGCCTGGAGTGATCCGTAATTCTCGAGCGAGACATCCGGATCGATCTCCTGCACTCGAGTTCTCACCGCGCGCGCCATTTGCTCTGCGGCCCCGTGGGTCCGCAGCAGGAAGAACGCCGTCCTGCCCAACGGCTCCTGCCTGAAGGGCACGTAGACGAGCGGCTTGAAATTCTGCCGCGTGGCGTCGCTTTGCATGATGTTGGAGACCACGCCCACCACCACGCGCCACTCCGGTGAGGCGCCTGGGCTCTTCGCGCGAAGGCGCTTGCCAACCGCGTCTCGACCGGGCCAGAACTTCGAGGCGAAGCTTTCGTTGACAATGGCCACCGGCATCGACGCCGCGCCATCGTCTTCCGTGAAGTTGCGGCCGGAGAGTGTCGACGCGCCAATCAGATGAAAGTAGGCGGTCCCCGCCGGCAGGTACGACACCAGCGGCTCTCCATCTTGCGAACCGGCCTGTCCGTCGATTTCAAATGGCGCCACACCGGTGCCCCTCACGGGCGTCGTGCTTGCCACGGCTTCCTCCTCGACGCCCGGCACGTCGCTCAATTGAGCCTCGAGCCGGTCGAGATATTCACGCCGCTGGCCGGGGCTTGGATAGCGATCGGAAGGCATCCGTACGCGACCAACGAGGATGCGGCCGGGATCGCGCACGCCGGTTTCGGCGCCGACGATGTTCACGAAACTCCGCACCAGCACGCCGGCGCCTGACAGCAACACAATCGCCAGCGCCATTTGCCCGGCTACCAATGCCGCCGACAGGCGCCGCCCGCGAAGCCCTTGGGTCACGCCGCGCGCATCGCCCTTCAGCGCACCACCGACACCAAGCTGCACCACCCTCACGACGGGCGCCACCGACAGGGCCACGACCGCGACGAGGGTGATGGTCACAAGATACGCGAACGTCCCGGCATCGATGGTGTAGTCGAGCGCCTGGTACTTCGACGCCGTGGTCTCCACCCACAGGTTCACGGTCCAGTTGGCGAGCCACCAGCCCAGGGCGCCGGCCGTGCCGGCGAGGATCAGGCTTTCGATGACAATGTGCCGGATCATTCGCGCCTGTCCGGCACCGAGCGCAACCCTCGTGGCGAACTCGCGCCAGCGGCCGATGGTCCGCACCAGCGAGAGATTGGCGAGGTTGGCGCAGGCGATCAGCAAGACGAACCACGCGGCCACGAACAGCGACCCCCAAATCATCGGCGCATCGGGGCCGCTGTTGAACTCGGCGTGCGTGGCCACCCTGGGCACCACGCCGCGATTGGTCTCCGGATACTCGGCCGCCAGCGCGGCGGCGATGCGGTCGCGCTCGGCGTCGGCGTCGTCGAGCGACACGCCCTCGCGGAGCTTCCCGAACACCTGCACGCCCTCCCCCTGCCCGCGTGGGCTCG
>JBDTMB010000427.1:0-5287 GCA_039934485.1 Vicinamibacterales bacterium | reverse complement strand
GAAGACCACATGCGCAATCGCCAGATGATCGTGCGCTGGCTGATCGCCAACACCAAGGCGATCGAACAGCGGACGCGCGACGGCAAGACTTACCTGGTGATGGTCGATCCGAAGCTGTTCCGCGACGGCGTCGGCACGCTCCTCGCCGAAGTCCAGCGCATCAAGTCCGAAGGCGACCACGCCGCGGCGACGAAATTGTTTGACACTTACGGCGTGCACTTCGACCCGAAGCTGCGCGACGAGGTGGTGGCGCGCGTGCAGAAGCTGGACCTGCCGTCCTATTCCGCGTTCGTGATGCCGAAGCTGACGCCGGTGATGGGCGCCGACGGCAAGATCACGGACGTGACGATTTCCTATCCGATGGACCTGACGGCGCAGATGCTGGAGTATTCGGGAGTGAAGAAGTAGTGCAGGAGTAGGGCACCGCTTTAGCGGTGCCGTGAAAGGTGGGCCGGAGCGCAAGGCGCCCCGGCCCGTCGAACTAGATCTTGTTCACGTTCGTCGCGTTGGGACCCTTCGGACCCTGCTCGATGCTGAACTCGACCTGATCGTTTTCCGACAGGCTGCGGAAGCCGTTGGCGACGATCGCAGACTGGTGAACGAAGACGTCCTTCGAACCGTCCTCGGGGGTGATAAATCCAAAGCCTTTGGCATCGTTAAACCACTTCACGGTGCCTTTGATTCGTGTTTCCATTGTGAGTACTTCCTTCTGATTCGGTGTTGTCGCGGTCCAAACCATTACGACCGCGTTGTTGCAATCCTTTATGTTGTCATGCTTCGGGCGTCAACGCCTAGCGATTCGTCAACGGCCCATCGAGGTGGCCGCCGCCCTGGCGCGCTGCATCGCCTTGACGGAGGGGGTGCGATTCGGGGTGCGCTGGAGTGAAAGATCGAGCACTTTGGCCGCCTCCGCGGCGCGCCCGGCGTCCAGAAGCAGTTCGCCGTAGAGTTCCGTGGCGGGCTTGATGGGGTCGGGAGGCCCTGACGGCGCCGGCCCGTCCAGCTCGATCTCCATCGCCTCCTTCGCCAGCTTGAGCGCCTCGTCTTTCTGGCCGCGGCCAAACCGCGACACGGCCCCCAGTTCCTTTTCGAGGATCGCGATCGATTTCGAGGCCGGCGCGGTGGCGCCGCTTTGCAACTTTTCTCGCGCGGCGCGAAGTTGGGCCTCGGCCGCGTCGGCCGTCGCGTAATCGCCAAGCTTCGCCGCGCTGTACCCGGCGATGAAGGTCCACGTGTTGCTGCCGCCGTAGCCCGGCATCGCCATTCCGGGCATGCCCGGCATGGCCGCATGCGCGGGATCGGCGGCGGCAGCGGCCGGGGCGTCGAGCGGGATCTTTTCCCACTTGCCGGTCTCGAGGATGAGGCGCGCGCGCATGCCGAGGTAGCCGTCGCGGATGCCCCGGTTAGCCGGGTTGCGATCGGCTGCCTGCTTCGCCAACTCGACGTTCTGCTTCGCTTCGTCGACGTTGCCCATCATCAGGTTGGCGTAGGTCAGCCATCCCAGCGTGTGAAAGTCTTCGCGGCCCTCGGCCAGTTTCATTCGCGTGTTCAGCTCGCTCGCGGCCTTGTAGGCGGCGATGTTGGAGGTGCGGACGTCGGGCCACATTCCCATCTGCACGAAGATGTGCGAGGGCATGTGGAGCGCGTGCGCGGCCGAGGGCGCGATGCCGGCGTAGGCGCGCGCCGCCGGCAGCGCGAGGGGCGCGTGATCGGGATCGTCGAACGCGTGGATGATGAAGTGCGCGGCGCCGGGGTGCTTCGGGTTTTCCTTGTAGACCTTCTCGACAATCGACGCGGCGAGGGCCTGGCGGCGGAACCCCTTGTCGGTGGGACGCACCGTGCCGAGCAGCGATAGGGCGTAGAGCGTGGCTACCTCGTGGTCCTCGGGCCACTGTGCGTACATCTGGGCCATGGCGTCCGAATACGCGAGGTCGCGCGCCAGCTTGTCGCCGGGAGCGTAATAAAGCTGGTTGATGGCGCGGAGGTAGGCCTTCTCCTTGGGCAACGAGGCCCTGGCGACGCGCGCGTCGAGCGTCGGCGCGATCTTTTCGAGGGTCTTCTTCGCCGCCTCGGGATCCTGTTGTGCCCACAACGGATGGTTGTAGCTCATCGCCTCGCCCCAGTAGGCCATCACGAAATTCGGATCGGCCTTTTGGGCGCGGTGAAACGCGTCGGCCGCTTCATCGAACTGGAAACTGTGGAGGTCCTTGACGCCTTCGAGGAACGCCGCCTGCGCGGCCGGCGCGCCCGAGGTGGGAAAAGTGATGGACCCGAGTTCCTGCGAGTGGATCGGGGTCCAACCCGCCACCGCCAGCAGCGTGACTGCCAACGACACACGTGCGATTTTCCTGAGCATGCTGTCCTCCATGGAGGGCGAGGGCTTTAGCCCTCGCCACCTCTCAGCGTTGTTCGAGCGGAATCCAGGTTTGCGGATAAGTTGGGCCAGTGTAATCCGCACGCGGCCGAATCAGCCGATTGTTCGCGTACTGTTCGAGGATGTGCGCGGTCCAGCCGCTGATGCGGCTCACCGCGAAGATCGGCGTGTAGAGATCGATGGCGATCCCCATCGTGTAATAGGTGGACGCCGAATAGAAATCGACGTTTGGATACAGCTTCTTCTCGGCCCTCACGAGCGCTTCGATGCGTTCGCTCATCTCGAACCAGCGGGTGTTGCCGGCCTTTTGCCCCAATTCCTTCGACATCTGCCGCAGGTGCGTGGCCCGTGGATCCTCGGTGTGATACACGCGATGGCCAAAGCCGCTGATCTTTTCTTTCTTCGCGAACTTTCCCTTCACGTAGGCATCGATGCGTTCCGCCGGCGCGTCCTGGCCAATCTCGATCAGCATCTTCATCACTTCGGCGTTGGCGCCGCCGTGCAGCGGTCCCTTCAGGGTGCCGATGCCGGCGACGACGGCGGAATGAATGTCGGTGAGGGTGGCCGCCGCGACGCGGGCGGCGAACGTGGACGCATTCAACTCGTGATCGGCGTGCAACGTGAGCGCGACATCCATCGCCCGGATCGCCGTGGCGTGCGGACGATTGCCGGTGAGCATGTAGAGAAAGTTGGCGGCGTGCCCCATCGCCGGATCCGGCGCGATCGGGCCGCCGCCCTGCTGCATGCGGCCCCAGGTGGCGACGAGGCTGGCGATTTGGGCGGTGAGCCGCACCGCCTTGCGGTATGACGCCGCCGGCCCGTTGTCGTGCCGGTCCTGATCGTAGTGACCGAGCGCCGAGGTCAAGGTGCGCAGCGCGTCCATGCCGTCGGACGGCGGCAGCATGTTCATCAGCCGGATGATCGACTCGGGCAACTGGCGCGCCGCGGCCAGCTGTGATTGCAGATCGCCCAGCTCGGCGCGATTGGGCAGCCGGGCGTGCCACAGCAGGTGGCAGGTCTCCTCAAACGTCGCCAGCCGGGCGAGGTCGTGGATGTCGTGGCCGCAATACGCCAGCACACCGCGGTCGCCGTCGAGGAAACAAATTCGCGACGAGGTTGCAACGATATCTTCGAGTCCACCCTTGGGTTTTGCGTCGACGGCCATGTGGGGAATCTTACCGCTTGAACCGGCTCGCCTGGGGCACTACCATCCGCTCGACCGCTCTCGTTCCCCCCGCCCGCCAGTCAACTGGAGTCTCGCCATGGCCCCGCATCGCGTCGTCGCCGTCTGTCTTGTAATTTTTGTCGCTGGTCTCCTGGGGGCCTCGCTCCCGGCTGAAGCCCAGATTCCCAGCCCTGGTGGCGTGATTTACGCATGCATCCGGCTCGATCGCGACAAGGACGAAGGCCGGCTCGCCCGGCTGGTCGCCGAAAACGAGCCGTGCCGGCGGAATGAAGTGCGGGTGCAGTGGAACGTCATCGGGCCGAAGGGACCAACCGGACCGACCGGTGCCCAGGGGCCGGCGGGCGTGAAGGGCGCGACTGGTCTTCAAGGTCCGCCTGGACCGATTGGACCGCAGGGCGTAGCGGGCCAGGCGGGCGCGGCTGGTTCTGCCGGTCCGAAGGGCGACAAAGGCGACAAGGGTGACCCGGGGACCGACGGCGGCCAGGGATCAGCAGGAGTGTCGGCGCCGTCGGGCGCCATCGCCGGCCAGTTGGCATCGTGCGCGCCCAACACCAACTTCACCGGCTATCTCGTGCACATTCCCGGTCGCGCGTTCAGCGCCTTCACCGGGCCGAGCGGCGCGTTCCAGATCGACAACCTGCCGGCCGGCACGTATGACCTGAAGGTCGAATACACCGGCGTCTCGGTCTCGATTCCGCAGGTCATCGTCACCGACACGCTGGTCACCTTGCCTGATCCGGTGCAGGTTGGCACGTGCGCGCCGGCGTGTGTGCCGACTGGCGCCGAAGTGTGCGACGGCATCGACAACAACTGCGACGGACAGGTCGACGAAGGCAATCCAGGCGGCGGTCTGGCCTGCCTCACCGGTCAGCAAGGTGTCTGCGCCGAGGGTGCGTCGGTGTGCCAAGCGGGTCTGCTGACCTGTGCAGCGTCGAACCAACCCACCGCTGAAGTCTGTGGCGACGGCATCGACAACAATTGCAACGGACAGATTGACGAAAGCTGCGTTTGCGTCGCCGGATCGGCCGCGTCGTGCTACACCGGGCCGGCCGGGAGTTCGGGCGTTGGCGTATGCCGCGCAGGAACCCAGGTCTGCAACGCCACCGGCACCGCCTACGGCGCATGCACCGGACAGGTGGTGCCAGGTACAGAGGTCTGCGACGGTCTCGACAACAACTGCAACGGCGTGGTCGACGAAGACTGCACCGCCGCGCTGGCGGTGTCGCGCATCGGCGTCGGCACCGTGACCAGCAACCCAGCCGGGATCAACTGTGGCGCGACCTGTGTGGCAACATTCAACATCGGCGCCCAGGTGTCCCTGACGCCGATTGCCGGCGCGCAGTTTGACTTCGCCGGATGGTCCGGCGCGTGCACCGGCATCGGCGGTTGCCTGGTGACGATGAACGCGGCGACCAGTGTCGCAGCGACCTTCGTCCAGAGATCTTTCGACCTGACAGTCACAAGGGCGGGCAGCGGCGCCGTCCTCGGCTTCGTCTCGAGCAATCCATCGGGTATTAACTGTGGGGGCACGTGCTCGACGTCATTCCTGGCGGGAACGACGGTGAACCTGTCTGCCGTGGCGAACCCGGGTTCGACGTTCGTGGGATGGTCAGGAGGCGGCGGGTGCTCTGGGACCGGGACTTGCCTCGTGGTCATGAACGGGGCGTCCAGCGTGACCGCGAACTTCACGTCGCCTTAGGATCAGGGATCAGGGATCAGGGATCAGG
>JBDTMB010000426.1:0-5296 GCA_039934485.1 Vicinamibacterales bacterium | reverse complement strand
GGTGTGGATCCCGCCGACCGAGGCCTGGAACGGCAAGTTCCAGGGCGTCGGCAACAGCGGCTACCAGGGCTCGGTCTCCTACACGGCCATGGCCGGCGCCTTGCGCCGGGGCTATGCGACGGCCAGCACCGACACCGGCCACACCGGCGACGACATGCAGTTCGGCCAGGGGCATCCCGAGAAACTGATCGACTACGCGTATCGTGCCGTGCACGTGATGACCGACACGTCCAAGCTGATTGTTCGCAACGCGGCCGGGCGTTTTGCCGAGCGATCGTATTTCGTGGGGTGCTCGGCCGGCGGCCAGCAGGCGCTGTCGGAGGCGCAGCGCTATCCCGACGACTACGACGGCATCGTCGCCGGCGATCCCGTGAACAACCGCGTCAGGCAGACGTTTGGATTCCTGTCCTCGTGGATCGCCACGCACGGCGCCGATGGCAAGCCGCTGCTGTCGCAGCCCAAGCTGGCGCTGCTGACCAAGTCCGCGGTCGAGGCGTGCGACGCCATCGATGGACTGAGGGACGGGCTCCTCGACGACCCGCGCCGCTGCACCTTCGATCCTGCGAGGCTTGCTTGCAAGGCGGCCTCCGACGAGGCGGCGTGCCTGACGCCGCCGCAGGTCGACGCGGCGAAGAAGATGTACGAAGGCACGAAGAACCCGCGGACCGGCGAGTTGATCTACACGGGCTGGCCGCGCGGCAGCGAAGGCTTTGGTGACAGCGCCAACCAGGGCTGGCGCCAGTACATCATGGACCCGGCGTCGCCGATGCGCGCCGACTTCTTTCGCTACTGGCTCTTCCACGATCCGAATTGGGATTTCCGCACCATCGACATCGAACGCGACCTGGCCTATGCCGAACAAAAACTGCCGTTCATGGCGGCGGTCGACAAGGACCTGGCGCCGTTCAAGAAGAGTGGCGGCAAGCTCCTGATGTATACCGGCTGGATGGATCCAGTAGTGCCGCCACAGGACACCGTGGCGTACTACGAGGGTGTCGTGAAAACCATGGGCGGGCTCGCGGCGACGAGGGACTTCTATCGCCTCTTCATGGCGCCAGGCATGGGCCACTGCGCCGGCGGCCCTGGTCCCAACACATTCGACGCGATTGGCGCGCTGGAGCAGTGGGTCGAGAAGGGCGTGGCGCCGGACAAGCTGATTGCCACCCACCACACGAACGGGAAACCGGATCGTACGCGGCCGCTCTGCCAGTATCCGATGGTCGCGCGCCACAAGGGTACCGGGAGCATCGACGATGCGGCGAATTTCTCGTGCGTCGCGCCGCCGGCGGCGGCGCCGGTGAGGAGCTCGACGGGCGGGCAGTGATCGCTGATCCGCCTGCATCAGCCCCCCTCATCATCGGCATCCTGCAAATCGTCGTGACGTCATCACTGGCACCTGCTATAGATAGGTAGCGGCGCCGTGACGTCGTGACCCGACTGCAGTATTGCACGCAAGGAGAGAAAGCCCAGTGGCCTCGAAGAAGACGTCGCGTTCCCGCAAGTCCACTCCACCCGCCCGAAGCGCGCCGCCGTGCGGCCGCCAGTCGTGATCACGGACGACGAGATCCGGGTCCGTGCCTATTTCTTGTCCGTCGAATATCAAGGGCCCGATCGCAACGACGTGGACTTCTGGTTGCTGGCCGAGCGCGAGCTTAGACCGACGAAGAAATCCAACGACTGACCGGTCGTTATTTCCGCGCAATCCGGTAGAGTTTCGTGGCGGTACGTATGATCACGCTGCCGCCGGCGATCGCCGGGCTGGCCAGCGTCATCTCGCCAAGCGAGTTCCGGCCGAGCACCTTGAGCTCGGGCCCGGCCTGCATCACGAACGTGTCGCCGTCCTCGCTCACCGCGAAGATCTTCCCGTTATACGACCACGGCGACGCCGAGAACGTCCCTGAATCGACGGCGATGCGCTGGCGGCCGTAGATCTCTTTTCCCGTCCTCGGATCGTTGGACGTCATGATGCCGCGATCCATCAACGTGTAGTACTGGTCGCCGACGACGAGCGGCGAGGGATATGCGGAGGCGAGTGTCGGATGCGACCAGGCGATGAAGGCGTTGCTGCGCTCGTCGCCCTTCAGCGAGATGTCGCCCGCCGCGCCCGGTCTGATGGCGTAGGTTGGCCGCAGTGAATCGGGGAAGTAGCCGGAGCTGACGAACAGGAGGCCGTGGCTCGCCAAGGGCGTGACGGCGTGGATCGACGTCATGCCCGCGAGTTCCCAGAGCAATGTGCCGCCGGTGTCATAGGAGCGCACCTTCTTCGTGCCGGTGGTCACGATTTCGGTGCGCAGTTCGTTCTGCCACACGAACGGGGTTGACCAGTTCGAGCCCTCGTCCGGCCGTTCGGTGCGCCACAGTTGGTTCCCGGTGCTCGAGTCGAATGCCGCCACGAACGATCGCTCTTCGTTGTCGTTGACGATGTAGAGGCGGCCGTCGTGGAGGACCGGCGACGCCGCGGAGCCCCAGCCCGTGCGCATCTTTGGCGTCGTCATCGGTTTCGACCAGACTGGCTTGCCGGTCATGTCGAACGCGAAGAGCCCGACATAGCCGAGGTAGACGTAGACGCGCTCACCGTCGGTGACCGGCGTCTCCGACGCATACGAGTTCTTCTGGTGGGTGGATTGCGGAGGCACCGCCGCGTGCAGCGTTCGCTCCCAGTTGATCTTGCCCGTCTGGAGGTCCACGTCGTAGAGCACCCAGCGATGCTCGTTGGAGGGCTTGGTGATGTCGGCGCCCGACATCGGTCCGCCGAGCGAACGGGCGAGGTAAGTGCCCACCGCATTGGTCGTCGGGTTGGGCTGGGCAGCATTGATGGCCGTGACCACGAACACGTGGTTGCCCCACACCACGGGAGAGCTCCAACTCCGGCCGGGAATGTCGATCTTCCACGCGATGTTCTCCGTGGCGCTCCAGGTATCGGGCAATCGGGGATCGTCCGGCGCGACGCCGGCGCGAGTGCCGCGGAACTGCGGCCAGTTCTGCGCGTGTGCCGTCGTGGCGAGGAGCACGGCCACCAACAGGGCGAGCGGGGATGTTCTACATGTGGCCATTGCGCACCCAGGTCACCGATCCGATCGTGACCGTAAGATCCGTGAAGAAGTTCCAGCGAACATAGCCGCCCGTCACGGCGCCGCCGAGTTCGGAGTTGTCGCCGAGCGACAGGCGTACGACGCCCGAACCGTAGCCATAGTACGGAACCCATGGCTCGCGTTCCGGGACCGCGAGTAGCGGATTGAGTCCGAGCGCGAACTCCCGGAACGCGCGGCCGGCCTCGCCCGCGGCCTTCATCTCGGCTTCGACGAACTCCTTGCCACTCGCCGCGGTGACCTCCACCACGCGTCCCTTCGCGAAGCGGAGTTTCAGCCCCTCGACGGCCCGCCCATCCCATTGCGACGGCGGGAAGGCGATGACGCCTTCGACGCTGTCCTCGATCGGCGCGGCGCGGATCGCGCCGGCCGGCAGTTCAATTTCCTTGTCGATCAAGACCACGCCAGACGCGGCCCGCGAGCGCGACGCGTTGCCGTCCTGGAAGTTCACCGGCCGATCGCCGGTGCGGAAACGAAGGTCAGTTCCCGAAGGGGACGTGATGTGAACCTCGCCCGTCTTCAACGCCGCGGCGAACCGGCGCTGCGATTCGGCGAGCGCGGGGTAATTGGTGTCGATGAGGGCGCGCTGGTAGAACGCATCGATCGCGAATCGCGGTGGCAGGGGCTGTCCGGCAATCGGGTAGGCGCTGCCGGCCTCGACCCAATGGAAGTGAATGGTCCGGCGTCCGCGACGCTCGGCGAGGTCGTCTTTCAGCCAGTCCTGCATCGCCAGGTAGGCGGGATGCGAGGTGTTCGCGCCCGGCATCATGATCGCGGCGTCCACGTCGCGGAACATCGTCTTGTAGTGCGCGCGCGATGCCTTTGCCCCGTTCTGCAGCACTGCCGGATCGAACGACGCGGGCACCGGCTCCTGGAGGACTTGGATCACGCCAAGGTCGATGCCGCCCGCCTTCATGACTTCGTAACGAATGTGCGGGCTCAAGTCGGTGAAGGTCCCCGGATGGGCGACCGAGATCACGCGCTCGCCCGGCTGCAGCGCGAGCTGCGTGACGATGGTCCGTGCCATCGCGGGGTAGTCGAGCGTCAGGCGCGGCTGTGCCGTGAGCGTCACGGCGGCGGCCGCGACAAGCGAGGCGAGGGACACGGCAAGGCGCATCACGAGACGCAAGCGTGGAGCCTAGCGCCGGGGGCGGGAACCGTCAAGTGAACCCGCCCGAGTGCGCGCGCTGATGGGTACGGGTCAGAGATAACCATGTGATCAGCGATAGAATCAAGCGCGTCACATGTCAGAGGCTCCGACCAAGACGGGTGTTTCGGCTGGTGTCGATGCCACGAGGGGCGTGTCCTGGTCGTTCGAGTCCCCTCTGGAACACTGGCGTCGTCACGACGCTCGCGAAGTGGCCTATTGGCGGTCGAGGCCGCCCGAGGAGCGCCTGGCGCAGGCCGCACATTACCGCGAACGAGTTCATGGCGCTTCGCCGGGCCCCGCGCGGTGGACGTGGGCATTCGTCGAGCCTCACCAGTAGCCAGTGATGTCGAGCGAGCGCCGGCCGCCTGCCGAAGAGTTCATCCGATTTTGTGGGTGTCTCAATCAATTCGACGTGCGTTATGTGATCGTCGGCAGCGAAGCCGTCGCGTTCCATGGCGCGCCACGATACAGCGCGGATTTCGACACCTACGTGCTGGCAACACGCGCCAATCTATTTCGCGTCAAGGCCGCGTTGGAGGTCTTCGGCCTGCCCGAGCTCGCGGAGACCATCGACGCCGAGACGTGGGCCAAGACGTGTGCGACGCTACGCATTGGCGAGGCGCCGGCACAAGTGGATGTGCTGCTGCAGTTGAGTGGCGTCGATTTTCCAACAGTGGACAAGGGCGCGGTCGAGGGCCGGTATGGAGAGGTCCCCGTTCGGTTCATCGGGTTGAATGACCTCCTTGCCAATAAACGTGCGGCCGGCCGGCCAAAGGACCTCGCGGACGTCGCCGCACTCGAACCGTGAAGACTGAATCGAGACGAGCATGCGAACACAAGGTGCAGCGTTCCTCATCGTCGCCACTGGTCTGCTGATCGGCGCGGGCGGCGGCCCCGGGTCCGCGCCGATCATCGCGGCGCCGGCCCTTTACTACGAAGAGGTCAAGACCTGGCCCGCGCTCCCCGCCGGCGTTCAGATGGGCGAGGCCGCTGGCGTCGCGTTGGACGCGACCGGGCATGTGTTGGTGTTCCATCGGCCCGGCCGCGGCTTCGACAC
>JBDTMB010000425.1:0-5297 GCA_039934485.1 Vicinamibacterales bacterium | reverse complement strand
CGTGCTCGGGCGGGCCAACAGCAGACCTTGCCTTCACTTCCACGATTACGCTGCCGTAACACACGAAGTCGAGACGGTGTGGCAGTAGATCGATTCAAGAAATCCTCGGTGCAGGATCCCCTGCACCTCCATCGCCGCACCGAGAATTGCATAGGTCCTGGGATCGCCATGGGAGTCTTCTGGATTGGCCACGGCCCATTCACATCCAAGTCGCGTGCCGCGGCGGAAGAGTCATCCCCCGAGCCGTAACTCATTGATGCGCCGAGGGTGAGCGATCAAGTCGAGTTGGCACGTGATTCGAGTGTTGGCAGAATTTTCAATCCGGCGAGAAACCGCGTGACGCAGGATTTGAAACAGGGGCATCTGTGTTTATCTGTGGCCCGTGTTTATCTGTGTCTATCTGTGGCTGTCTTTTATCCGTGTTTATCTGTGGCACTGGTACAATCTGAGGCATGTGGCGTAAGCGCCTGCGCTTCGCGGTGGCGGTGTTCGGCCTCGCCCTGATCGGCGTGGTCGCCTATACCGTACGCCCGCGCGAGCAGCGGGCGGCGCCGCCGCCGATCGCGCAGCTCGATCCCAAGGCGATCATCCAGACCATCGGCGGCGATGTCATCCAGCTCAAGGGCACGCGGCAGGACCTCCGCGTCGAGTTCAAGGGCCAGCTCACCTACCCCGATGGCCAGACCCGTCTCACCGGCGTCAAGATCAACGTCGACAATCGCGGCGGCCGCAACTTTGTGGTCAGCGGCGACCAGGCGCAAATCGGCACGGACAAGAGCTCGTTTGATATCGCCGGCCACGTGAAGCTCGAGGCCAGCGACGGGCTGGTTGCCTACAGCGAGAAGGCCAGCTACACCGAAGCGGAGAAGATCGTGCGCGCGCCGGGCCCCGTCAAGTTCAGCAGCGGCCGGATGTCGGGCACGGGCATCGGCTTCACCTTCGACGAGCAACGCAACACGCTCTGGCTGCTCGATCAGGCCAAGGTCGACTTCGCCGCCGAAGGCAACGCCGGGGCGATGAACGTGACCGCCGGCGCGGCGGGCTATGCGCGCACGGATCGCTACATGCGGTTCGAGCGCGGCGTGCACCTGCTGCGCGACGGCCAGGTGATCGACGCCGCCGAGGCCATGGCGTATCTCTTCCCGGATCGCGACGAGACCGATCGGATCGAGCTTCGCGGCAACGCGAACATCACCGGCGGCGCCGGGATGGGCTCCCTGCGATCGATGGTGGCCCGCGACCTCAACCTCGACTATCGGGAGGATGGCCGGACCCTGGAGAAAGCCACCCTCGCCGGACAAGCCGCGATCCAGTTGGCGGCATCGGATGGTACGGCAGGGCAGCGCCTGGCCGGCGAATTCATGGACCTGTCGTTCGCGCTCGACGGGTCCTTGAGCAGCCTCGTGAGCCGCGACGCCGTCGTCGTCACGCTGCCGGCGACGCGCAACACCGCGGCGCGCACCATCCGTTCCACCGGGCTCGCGGCGACGGGAGCCGAAGGCCAGGGCCTGACGGCGATGACGTTCGACGAGGGCGTGGAGTATCGCGAGGCCGCCACCCGCGAGCATGGCCCCCGTTCGGCGAAATCCCGCAAGCTCGAGGCGAAGATGGCGCCCGGTTCCGGCGCGTTGCTCGAAGCCGTCTTCACTGGCGGGTTCACGTTCGAAGACGGCCCGATGCGGGCCCGCAGCGACGAGTCGCGGTACCAAATCACCGAGGGCCGCCTGGTCCTGTCCGGCAAGCCCAAGGCAACGCCGCCGCAGATCACCGACGACGCCGTGACCATCGATGCCGAGTCGATCGACGTCACGCTGTCGCCGCGGAAGATGATCGCCACCGGCAACGTGAAGAGCTTACTGCAGCCGACCAAGAAGGGAGCCGCTGCCAGCACGGCCAAGCGGCCGGGACTGCTCGGCGAGAAGGACCCTGTCAACGTCATGGCCGACGCGCTGACCTACGAAGAGGAATCGCGCAAGGGCGTCTACACTGGCAAGGCGCGGCTGTTCCAGGGCGACACCACGATCCAGGGCAACGCGATCGCGCTCGACGAAACCAGGGGCGACCTCTCGGCCACCGGCGCCGTCCAGACCTCGCTGGTGATCGGCGACGCCGCTGCGCCGGCCGGAAGCAAGCCGGCGTCGACCCTGGTCCAGGCGGGGTCGTTTGTCTACTCCGATCAGACCAGGCAAGCCGTCTACGAGACCTTGGTCCACATGAACGGCGCGCAGGGCGACTTGCGCGCCGGCAAGCTTGCGTTGTTTCTCGACAAGGAGCAGAACACCCTGTTGCGCCTCGAGGCCAACGGGCTGGTCTCGGCCACGGTCGACAAGCGGCTCACCACCGGCACCTCCCTCAACTACCAGGCCGCCGACGAGAAATACGTGATGCAGGGCACGCCGGTGAAGATGATCGATGCCGATTGCCAGGAGACAACAGGCAAGACGTTGACCTTCTTCAAGTCGTCCGCTAGAGTCATCGTCGACGGCAACGAAGAAGTCCGCACGCAGACCAAGGGCGGCGGCAAGTGCCCGCAGACGCCTCCCGACTGATGCCCACCCTCCGCACGCACGAACTCACCAAGTCCTACGGCGGCCGCACGGTGGTGCGCGGCGTGAGCCTCGAAGTGAATTCAGGGGAGGTGGTGGGGCTGCTCGGCCCCAACGGCGCGGGCAAGACGACGACCTTCTACATGACGGTGGGGCTGACCGCCCCCGATTCGGGCCGCGTCACCTTCGACGGCGCCGACCTCACTGACGACCCGATGTACATCCGGGCGCGGAAGGGCATCGGTTACCTGCCGCAGGAGCCGTCGATCTTCCGCGGCCTGACGGTGGAGCAGAACATCCTCGCCATCCTGGAAACACTCGGGCTCGACGGGGCGACGCGCCGGGCGCGGCTCCGCGAGCTGCTGGCCGAGCTCAACCTCACGCCCCTGGCCCAGTCGCCGGCCTACACGCTCTCGGGCGGGGAGCGGCGGCGGGCGGAGATTACGCGGGCCCTGGTGATGAACCCCCAGTTCATCCTCCTCGACGAGCCCTTTGCCGGCATCGACCCCATTGCCGTCACCGAAATCCAGAAGATCATCTTCCACCTCAAGGAACGGGGCATCGGCATCCTGATCACCGACCACAATGTCCTGCAGACCTTGCGCATAACTGACCGTGCCTACATCGTCAGCGACGGGGCCATTTTCAGCAGCGGGACCCCGGCCGCCCTGGCCGCCGACGAAGAGGTCCGGCGGATTTACCTCGGGTCCGATTTCCGGCTGGACTAAGATTGTAAGAGCCGTTCATGGGTATCCAGCAGAAGCTCCAAACCAAGCTGGCGCAGAAGTTAATCCTGACGCCGTCGCTGCAACAGGCGATCAAGCTTCTTCCAATGTCGACACTGGAGCTTGCCGACCTCCTCAACCAGGAGGTGGTCGAGAATCCGTTGCTCGAGGAGGTCCCCACCGAGGACCTCCAGGCGGCTGAAGCGACGCCCACGGCCGAGAAGGAAGCCGCCGACGCGGCCAAGACCGAAAAGGGCGATTCGTGGGACGACGCCGATTACGAGTATTTCTTCGGCGACTACCTCGACGACGGCTACAAGCCCCGGGCGCCGCAGGAAGTGAAAGAACTCCCGCCGATTGAGAACACTCTCTCCACCAGTTCGTCGCTGACCGACCACCTGGAATGGCAACTGTCGCTGCAAACCGAGGCCGAAGATATCCGCGCCATCGGCGAGGCCATCATCGGCAACCTCGATGACGACGGCTACCTGGTGGCGTCGGTGGATGAAATCAGCGCGATGGGGCCGTGGCCGGTGGAGGACGTGGAGCGCGCGCTGGCGCTGATTCAGGGCTTCGACCCGATCGGCGTGGCCGCGCGCGACCTGCAGGAGTGCCTCACGCTCCAGATCAAGCACTTGCGCCTCGAGGGCACGCCGACCGACAAGATCGTCAGCGAGCATCTCCGGCTGCTGCACAACCACCAGATGCCCGACCTGGCGCGCAAGCTGGGCCTCAGCATCGACGAACTGAAGCACCACGTCGAGATCATCCAGCACCTCGATCCCAAGCCGGGCAGCCGCTTCAATCCGCAGCCGTCGCAGTATGTGATCCCCGACGTTTACATCATCAAGGTCGAGGAGGCCTACGTCGCGGTGCTCAACGAGGACGGCCTGCCGCAGTTGCGGATCAGCCCGACCTATCGCCGGCTGCTCGACAAGGGCGCCGCCGAGAACAACGACGAGACCCGCGCCTACGTGAAGGACAAGTTCCGCTCCGCGCTCTGGCTGATCAAGTCGGTGGAGCAGCGGCAGAAGACCATTCACAAGGTCGCCACCAGCATCTGCACGTTCCAGCGGGATTTCCTCGATCACGGCATCGAGCACCTGCGGCCGCTCGTCCTGCGCGACGTCGCCAACGACATCGGCATGCACGAATCCACGGTCAGCCGCGTCGTCACCAACAAGTACATGCACACGCCGCAAGGCGTGTTCGAGATGAAGTACTTCTTCCACAGCGGCATCAGCAGCTCGTACGGCGACGCCGTGTCGTCGGTGACGATCAAGAACCGCATCAAGAAGATCATCGAGGGCGAGGATCCGAAGAAGCCGCTCAGCGACTCGAAGATCGTGAACATTCTGCAGCGGGAGGGCTTGATGCTGGCGCGACGCACCATCGCGAAATACCGTGAGGAACTGAAGATTCCCACCTCCAACCAGCGAAAGGTGTTGTTCTAGCGCGCCCGAGCCCCAGCCATGTCCATGACCCCGGCCGTAACCGTTCGCGGCCTTCTCGACCTCCGGCCCGAAACTGTGGGCCTCAGCATCGACCTCCTCGCCGGCGCCCATGGCCTCGACCGGCTGATCACCAGTCCCTACATCCAGAAGACCGGCCTCGCCCTCGCCGGCTTTCACGAATACCTGCAGGCCGGCCGCATCCTGATCTTCGGCGACAGCGAACTGCGTTTTCTCGACAGCCTCGAGCCGGCGCGCCGCCGCGAAGCGCTCGCGCAGGCGATCGCCGCGGTCGACCTGCCGTGCCTGCTCGTCACCGGCGGCGGCGCGGCGATGCCGCCCGAGATCGCCGTCGCGGGCGAACTCGCCAACCTGCCGATCCTGCGCACGCCGGTGCCGACGGCGACGGCGATTGGCAAGCTCACCGCGATCCTCGAGGATCGCCTGGCGGTGCGCGAGGTGATTCACGGCGTGCTCCTCGACATCCTCGGCCTCGGCGTGCTGATCGTCGGCGAGAGCGGCATCGGCAAGAGCGAGTGCGCGCTCGACCTGGTCGTGCGCGGGCATCGCCTGGT
>JBDTMB010000424.1:0-5299 GCA_039934485.1 Vicinamibacterales bacterium | reverse complement strand
CACGTGGCGCACGACTGCCACGTCGGCAACGAGACCATCTTCGGGCCGCACGCCACGCTCGGCGGGCACGTCGCGGTGGCCGACTTCGTGAACATCAGCGCCGGTTCGGCGGTCCACCAGTTCTGCCGGGTCGGCGCCTATGCCTTCATCGGCGGCTATTCCGTGGTGACCAAGGACGCGCTGCCGTACGCGCGCACGGTCGGCGGACGGCCGGCGCGGGTCTACGGCCTCAATATCATCGGCCTCAAGCGGCGCGGCTTCTCCGACGAGACGCTGGCCAAGCTGCGGCGCGCCTATCGCTACCTGCTGCAGTCGAAGCTCAACACCACGCAGGCGCTCGACCACATCGAGCGCGACCGCACGCTCGCCTGCAAGGAAGTGGAATACGTGGTCGCGTTCATCCGGTCCGCGCCGCGCGGCGTGATTATCCGTCGCGGCGGCAAGCGCGGGGAAGAATCCGCCGAGGATTAATGAAGCTCGGATTGATTGCCGGCAACGGACGCTTCCCGTTCCTGGTGCTCGACGCGGCGCGCGCGATGGGGCACGACGTGACGATCGTCGCGATCAAGGAAGAAGCCTCCACCGAACTGGAAGCTGCGGCGGCGCGAGAGCCGCGGGCGGCGCTGCACTGGGTGTCGATCGGGCAGCTCGGCACGTTCCTCAAGATCCTCAAGGACGCCGAGATCAGCCAGGCGGTGATGGCCGGGCAGGTCAAGCACGTCAAGATCTTCGGCGGCATCGTCCCCGACCTGACGGCCTTTGCAGTGCTCGCCAAGCTCAAGGCGCGCAACACCGACGCGCTGATCGCCGCCGTCGCGGACGTGATGAAGGAGCGCGGCGTCGAGTTGATCAACTCCACCGAGTTCCTCAAGCCGATGCTGGCGGGCGAAGGGCAGCTGGGCCGGCGCGCGCCGAACGAGGATGAGCGGAAAGACCTCGAGTTCGGCTATCGCATGGCCGATGCGATCGCCGCGCTCGACATCGGCCAGACGATTGCGGTCAAGCACCAGGCGGTGGTGGCGGTGGAGGCGATGGAGGGCACCGATGAAGTGATCGGCCGCGCCGGTTTCCTCGCCGGCCCGGGCGTGACGATCGTCAAGGTGGCCAAGCCGAACCAGGACATGCGCTTTGACGTGCCCATCGTCGGCCTCGCCACGGTGCAGGCGATGCGCGTCGCCGGCGCCGGCGTGCTGTCGATCGACGCCGGCAAGACGCTGGTGTTCGACCAGGACGCGTTCTTCGCGTCGGCCAACGAAGCCGGCATTGCGATTGTGGGCAGGCCGCGATGAGAGCGGCAGTGATTGGCGTCGGCCATCTCGGCAAACACCACGCGCGGCTGCTGGCGTCGCTTCCCGGCATCACGTTGTCCGGGGTGGTCGATACCAACGCGGCCCGGGCCGCGCAAATTGCCGCGGAACATGGCGCCGCCGCCTACGGCGACTGGCGCGAGATCCCCGGAGGCATCGACCTTGCGGTGGTGGCGGTGCCCACCGAGGCGCACGGCGCGATCGCGCTGCCGCTGTTGCAGTCCGGCGTCCACGTGCTGGTCGAAAAGCCCCTTGCGCAGACCGTGGCGGAAGCCGACCAGCTGATCGCGGCGGCTGCGGCCAGGGGCGTGGTCCTGGCCGTTGGACACAGCGAGCGGTTCAATCCGGCGGTGATGGCGGCCAGGCCTTATGTCACCGATCCGCGGTTCATCGAGGTGCATCGGCTGGGCACGTTTCCCGATCGCAGCCTCGACATCGACGTGGTGTTCGACCTGATGATTCACGACCTCGATCTGATCCTGAACCTGGTGCCGAGCGAGGTGGCGGGCGTCGAAGCCGTCGGCGTGCCCGTGCTCACGCCCCGCGTGGACATCGCCAACGCGCGCGTGCGGTTCGCGAACGGCTGCATCGCCAACCTCACGGCGAGCCGCATCAGCCGGGAGCCGGTGCGGAAGATCCGGTTCTTCCAGCGCGACTCCTACGTCTCGATTGACACCGCGGCGCGTGAAGTTGAAATGTGGAAGCTCGTGCCGCAGGCCGGCGCGCTGCCGAAGATCGGCGGCGGCAAGCTCGACGTCGCCGGCGACGAACCGCTCAAGAAGGAACTGGAAGATTTCATCGGCGCCGTGCGGGATGGCCGCGCGCCGGAAGTGAGCGGCGAGCAGGGCAGGGCGGCGTTGGCGCTGGCGGCCCGCATCGTGGAGTTGATGGATCAGCATGGAGATTAATCTCGCGATTGCCGAGCGCGCGCGCGCCGGAGAGGCGTTGACCGTTGCCGAGCTCGACGAGCTGGCGGCCACCGACGTGTTATCGCTCGGCATGCTGGCCGACGAAGTCCGCCGCGCGAGGGTGGGCGACCACGTGACGTTTGTGCGGGTGCACGAGCTCCAGCCCGCCGACGCCGCCGTGCCGGATGCGGCCGGCGAAGTGCGGCTGGGCGAGTTGCCCGCAACCCTCGAAGCGGCGGTCGCGGCCGTGCGGCGTGGGCGCGAACTGGCCGGGACGAAGTTGCTGACGGCGTTTTCGCTGGCGGACCTGGTCGATCGCGCGACCACGGCCTGGGGCGGCCTGGCGCCGGCGCTGGACGCGCTGAAGGCGGCCGGCCTCGACGCGATCGCCGAGGCGCCGCTCGATCGCCTGGCCAACGCGGGCGAGGCGCTGGACGACTGTGCGAAGGCCGGGTTGCCGGTGCGATGTCTCTCGTTCCAGAAGCCGGTTGCTGACGACCGCGCCACGCTGCTCGTCAACATCCGATCGCTCGTCACCGGGCGACCCGGCGTGACGACCCTGGCGCCGCTCCCGCGCGAGCAATCCATTGCCGTCCCCACCACGGGGTACGACGATGTGCGGATGGTGGCGCTGGCGAGGCTGGCGCTGGCAAGTGTGCCGAACATCCAGGTGGACTGGGCGCTGTACGGGCCCAAGCTGGCGCAGGTGGCGCTGACCTTTGGCGCCAACGACATCGATCGGGTCTCGTGCCTCGATGACGAGTCGCTGGGCCGCCGCCGCACGTCGGTGGAGGACGTCAAGCGCAACATCACGGCGGCGGGCTTCACCCCGGTCGAGCGCCCCGTCGACTCGCCGCGAGGCGAGGCCTCGCCGCTTGCTCAGGCCAAGGCATGAGCGCCCTTCGCCTGGGGGCGGTCTCGTACCTGAATACGAAGCCGCTCGTCTTCGGACTCGACGCGCGACCCGATCGTTTCGACGTCCGCTTCGACGTGCCGTCGCAGTGCGCGGCGTTGCTGCACGAGGGGCGAGTCGATCTCGGGCTGATTCCGGCCATCGAATACCTCAGGGGCGACTACGCGATCGTGCCCGACATCGGTATCGTGTCCGACGGGCCAGTCGCGAGCGTCGCCATCTTCTCGCGTGTGCCGATTGACAAGATCAAGACGCTGGCCCTCGACCCCAGCTCGCGCACGTCGGTGGCGCTCACGAAGATCCTCTGCGCCTATCGCTGGAACATCGCGCCCGAGTTTGCGGCCGCCGAGGCGGACCTCGGCGCCATGCTCGCAGGCGCCGACGCCGCGTTGGTGATTGGGGACCCGGCGTTCGAGATCGATCCTGAGGCGATCGGCGTGATCAAGACCGACCTGGGGGCGGAGTGGCAGGCGCTCACGGGGCTGCCGTTTGTCTACGCGATGTGGACCGGGCGACCCGGCGCGGCATCGGCGGTGCAGGTGCGTGGTTTGCAGGACGCGCGTGATGCCGGCCTGGCGCACCTGGAGTCGATCGCCAAGGCTGAAAGCGCCGGTGACCCCACGCGCGAAGCGAGGAACCTGGTCTACCTGCGTGATAATCTCAGATATGGCTTGGGCCAGCGGGAAGCCGCGGGCCTGCGCCGTTTCCATGAACTGGCCGTCGAGATCGGCGTGATGCCGTCGACCCGGCCGCTCAGCTTCTACGCATGACCGCGATGCTGCACGCGCTGCAGGAACGAATCGAAGGCGGAGGCCGCCTCACCGCGGACGAGGCGCTGCAACTCTATCGCCACGCGCCCACCTATTGGCTCGGCCGCATGGCCGACCTGGTCCGCCGCCGCAAGCATCCCGAGGGCGTGGTCAGTTACATCATCGACCGCAACGTCAACTACACCAACGTCTGCGTTGCGCGCTGTAACTTCTGCGCCTTCTATCGCCAGGTGGGCAGCGCGCAGGGCTACGTGCTCGGCTTCGAGGAAATCTTCAGGAAGATCGACGAGACGCGCGCGCTTGGCGGCGGGCAACTGCTGCTGCAGGGCGGGCACAACCCCGATCTGCCCATCAAGTGGTATGAGGACTTGTTCCGCGCCGTCAAGGAGCGGTATCCCGACTTCAAGCTCCACGCGTTATCGCCGCCTGAAGTGATTCACATTTCGCGCACCTCGCGCTTGCCCGTGCCGCAGGTGATCGAGCGCCTGATGGCCGCCGGTCTCGACAGCATTCCTGGCGGCGGCGCTGAGATCCTCGTCGATCGCGTGCGCAAGGTGCTGAACTGCTACAACAAGGCCACCGCGGACGAATGGCTCGACGTCATGCGCCATGCGCATCGTGCCGGCCTGAAAACGACGGCGACGATGATGTACGGCACCGTGGAGACGGATGAAGAGCGTCTCGAGCACATGCTGCGCCTGCGCGCGCTGCAGGATGAGACCGCTGGATTCACCGCGTTCATCGCCTGGAGCTACCAACCGGAACACACGGAATTGGGCGGCGGCGAAGCGACCGGCATCGAGTACTTGCGGACGCTGGCGATCGCGCGGCTGGTGCTCGACAACTTCGACAACCTGCAGGCGTCGTGGGTCACCCAGGGCGGCAAGGTGGGGCAGTTGAGCCTCGCGTTTGGCGCCAACGACATGGGCAGCGTGATGATCGAGGAGAACGTCGTGCGCGCGGCCGGCGCGGTGTACTGCATGGACGAAGTGGAAATCGTCCGCAATGTCGAGGACGCGGGCTTCATGGCCAAACGCCGCAACATGCATTACGACATCCTCGGCGACCCGTTCTTCCGCGAACATGCCGTCCCGCGCACGCTCGAGTTGTCCACCGCGCGCGAAGCCGGCGACACCTCGGTGCCCGTCGAGCTGGTGAACTATCCGGCGCGCAGCGCCGCCGGCAAGCGGCAACGATCGCAGCCACCGGCGTCGCCGGGGTCATGACCGCCTACCGGGCGGCCTGGGTCTGCCCGATCGATCGGCCGCCGATCAAGGATGGCGTCGTGCACGTTCAAGACGGAACAATCGTCCACGTCGGCACCCAGCACCTAGCACCCAGCACCCAGCACCTAGCACCCAGCACCCAGCACCTAGCACCCAGCACCCAGCACCCAGCACC
>JBDTMB010000423.1:0-5309 GCA_039934485.1 Vicinamibacterales bacterium | reverse complement strand
GAGCTGCCCTCTGTGCTCGAAGCGCGCGGCCAAGCGCGCGTGCCCGGCCCTTCGCCAGGAAATCTGCCCGGTGTGCTGCGCGACCAAGCGCCTCGTTGAAATCGGGTGCCCGGCGGACTGCCGGTTCCTCGAGAGCGCGCAGAAACACCCCGCTGCCGTGGTCCGCCGCCAGATCGATCACGATCTTGGCATCCTGATGTCCACCCTTGGACGTGTGAACGAGCAGCAGCTTCAGCTCTTTTTCTTACTGCAGAGCCAGATTCTTGGCTACAAGCCCGAAGGTCTGGCCGGGCTGATTGACAGCGATGTCGCCCTGGCGACAGGCGCCCTCGCCAAGACCCTGGAGACGTCCAGCCGCGGGGTCATTTACGACGAACCCACAGCCAGCGTCGTGGCCGAATCCCTTCGCCGGGAGCTTCGGCCCACGGTCGAGGAACTCAGCAAGAGCGGTGGATCGCGGGCGGAACGCGAGGTGGCGGAGGTCCTGCGGGGCATCGAACGCGGGGCGAGCCACGGCGGCACAAACGCCGGCGAGTCGCCCACCAGTTACCTGGCGTTGGTGGGGCGCGTCCTCAAGCAATCCGCGGGCGGGGCCGAAGGCCGCGACGGTGTGACGCTGGCGGACCCAGGGAAACCCCTAATAGTCCTTCCCTAGGTTATAATCGGGGTTTCCCGTTTCGAGCTTTTAGGAGTTAGTGCTTATGGCAATGCGCTGTGCAATCTGTGGCAAGGGTCCGGTGGTGGGTCGCAAGGTCTCGCACGCCCACAACGTCCGCCCGCGCCGTTTCGAGCCCAATCTCCAGAGCGTCCATGCGGTGGTCGGCGGCGGCAACAAGCGCATCCGCGTCTGCACGCGCTGCATCCGCTCGAACAAAGTCGTCAAGGCCGCGTAGCGATGCGCGAGTTGATCACGCCCGCCGGATCGCCGGCGGCGATCGGCCCGTACTCGCCCGGCTTGAAGGTCGGCAACCTCCTGTTCCTGTCGGGGTCGATTCCGCTCGATCCGGCCACCGGCCAGGTGGTGTCGGAGGACATCCACGCGCAGACCGTGCGCGTGATGGAGAACATCAAGGCCTTGCTCGCCGCCGCGGGCACCGACTTTTCGCACGTCGTCCGCACCACGGTGTTCATGGTTGACCTCGGCGAATTCGCCGCCATGAACGCGATCTACGCGACGTATTTCTTGCCGCCCTACCCTGCCCGTTCGACGGTCCAGGTCGCGCGCCTGCCCAAGGAAGTTCGCGTCGAAATCGACGTCATCGCCGTTCTGGCGTAGGCGCCGCGCGCTCGACGTCGAGCACCCCCTTCACGCCACGGATCGACTTAATCACCTGCTCGAGGTGTTTCACGTCCTTGATCTCCACGGTGAGATCGATGCGCCCGCGTTGATCGCCGGTGCGGGCCTCGACGTTGGTGATGTTGGTGTTGATGTCGGCGATGCGCGACGACAGTTCGGCGAGCATCCCTTTCCGATCCTCGACCTCGACCGAGAGGCGCACCGTGTACGGCGCGGCATCGGCTCCCTTGTCCCATTCCACGTCGATGCGGCGACCCGGGTCGTAGAGCAGGTTGACGACATTCGTGCACTTGGCGGAGTGCACCGAGACGCCCTTGCCGCGGGTGATGTAGCCGACGATCTCCTCACCGCGAATCGGGTTGCAGCAGCGCGCGCGGAACACCATCAGGTCGTCGGCGCCGCGGACCTTGATGCGGTCCGGCTCGGTGCCGGTCCGGAGCACGCGCTTCACGGCCGAGAGCACGGCGTTCTCGGGCGCGGCTTCCTTCAGCTGATCGGTCGGCACCAGCTTCTCGAGAATCAGCCGCGGCGACACCTTGCCGTAGCCCATCTGCGCGAGCAGGTCCTCGGGCTTGGGCGCGGCGAATTCCGCCAGCACCTTCGCCGCGGCGTCGCTGTCGAGCAGCTTCATCCCGTTCAGCCCGAACCGGCGCGCCTCCTTTTCAAAGACGCGCTTGCCCAGTTCGACGGAGCGCTCCTTCTCCTCGGCCTGGATCAGGTGCTTGATCTTGTTGCGGGCGCGCGAGGTCACGGCGAAGTTGAGCCAGTCGCGGCTCGGCTTGTGCTTGGCATCGCGCACCACTTCGACGATGTCGCCGTTCTTGAGGCGGGTGCGCAGCGGCACCATGCGCCCGTTGACCCGGGCGCCGACGCACTGGTGCCCGACGTCGGTGTGGATGGCGTAGGCGAAATCGATCGGCGTCGAGCCCTTCGGCAGCACCTTCACCGACCCGCGCGGCGTAAAGGTATAGACCTCCTCGGGGTAGAGGTCGATCTTGAGGTTGGCGAGGAACTCCTGCGGGTCGCGCGTGTCCTGCTGGACCTCGAGGAGCTGCCGCAGCCACTGGAAGTACTGCTCGTCGTTGCCAGAGCCGACCCGGCCTTCCTTGTATTTCCAGTGCGCGGCGATGCCTTCTTCGGCGAGCTTGTGCATTTCCTCGGTGCGAATCTGCACCTCGAACGGGAAGCCCTTCTCGCTGATCACCGAGGTGTGCAGCGATTGGTAGCCGTTGGGCCGCGGCATCGCGATGAAGTCCTTGATGCGCCCGGGCACCGGCGACCAGGTCTGGTGAATGATGCCGAGCGCGGCGTAGCAATCCTTGACCGAGGGCGTCACGATGCGAAGGGCCACGAAGTCGTAGACCTGCTCGAGGTCGATCTTCTGCGCCTTGAGCTTGAGCCAGATGCTGTAGAGGCGCTTGACGCGGCCGTCGACGCTGATCACCGGCACCTGCGCCTCGACGAGCTTGTTGCGGATGTCGGCGGTGAGCTGCTCGATCATGCCTTCGGTGGGCCGCCGCTTGGCTTCCACCTTCTTGCGGAGCGATTCGAAGGCGGCCGGCTCGAGGTAGCGGAACGACAGCTCTTCGAGCTCGTTCTTGATGCGGCTCATGCCGAGGCGGTTGGCGATCGGCGCGTAGATGTCGAGGGTTTCCTGGGCGATGCGGACCCGCCGGTCGTCGGGCATGTACTGGAGCGTCCGCATGTTGTGGAGGCGGTCGGCGAGCTTGACGAGGATGACCCGGATGTCGTCCACCATCGCCAGCAGCATCTTGCGGAAATTCTCCGCCTGGCGCTCTTCGGTGGACGAAAAGGGGATCGCGCCGATCTTGGTCACCCCTTCCACGATGTGGGCGACATCCTCGCCAAATTTCTCGCGAATTTTTTCGGGTGTGGTCAGGGTGTCTTCGACCACATCATGGAGCAGGCCGGCCGCGATGCAGACGGCGTCCAGCTTCATGTCGGCGAGAATGTCCGCAACTTCAAGCGGATGGACGAGATAGGGCTCGCCGGAATGGCGGATCTGTCCCTTGTGCTCCAGGGCGGAAAACACGTAGGCCCGGCGGAGCAGCTCAAGGTCAGCATCCGGGCTGTAGCCCTGGACCTTGTCGAGCAGATCCTCGAAGCGAATCATGGAGTTCGGTGTCTAATAAACTATCGGCCAATCCGCGAACTGGCTGTGGGGGGCTTCTGGTTCCCATCATAGAGTCGAGGTTGCGAGGGGTCAAGAAACACAGCTATACTTTGCGACCTTGCGGCTTGAACAATTTAGGAACGTGAAGGGGGAACTGATGGTTATTCGGTCTTCGGCAGCGTGTCTGGCTCTGATTGTCAGCCTGGGCCTTGCGCTGGCGGGTTGCGCTCAGGTTGGCCAGGTTCGCGCCATGAAGGCGTTCAAGGACGGCAACAAGTTGTATGCGGCCAGCGATTGGAAGGCGGCCGCCGCGAAGTACGAAGAAGCCATTCAGATGGACCCGAACAACTACACCATCTACTTCTACCTGGCCAACTCGTACGACAACATGTATCGCCCCGCCCGCAAGGGCGAGCCGGCCAACGACGCCTTGCTCGAGAAGGCGATCGCCAACTACAAGCTGGCGGGCGAAAAGATTGAGGATCCGAAGCTGCGGACCCTGTCTCTGGAATACCTGGTGGCGACCTACGGTCCGGACAAGTTGAACGACCCGACGCTGGCCGAACCCGTGGTCAAGGACATGATCACGCTGTCGCCGGGCGAGCCGACCAACTACTTCGCGCTCGGCAAGATCTACGAAGACTCCGGCGAATACGAGCTCGCCGAGCAGACCTACCTGCGGGCCAAGGAAGCCAAGCCGAACGACCCCGAGGTCTACACGCGCATCGCGGCGTACTACAACCGCCAGGGCGATTTCGGCAAGCTGATCGAGTACTTGAACGAGGCAATCAAGCTCCAGCCAAACGACCCGACCGCGTATTACACGATCGCCACGTACTACTGGGACAAGTCGTTCCGCGATTTCCGCCTGAATGAAAAAGACAAGATGCAGTACGTCAAGGACGGCTTGACGGCCGTCGACAAGGCGATCGCGATCAAGCCCGACTATATGGAGGCCATCACCTACCGTGGGCTCCTGCTTCGCGTCCAGGCCCTCCTCGAGAAGGACCCGGCTACGCAGAAGGCGCTGCTCAAGGAAGCCGATCAGCTGCGCGACAAGGCTGACCAGCTGCGTAAGTCAAAGGCAGCCAGCTAAAAGCGGGAGTTGGGCAGACGCCCAAATCAAGACCGACGGGCCGGTCCGCACCATCGCGGGCCGGCCCGTTTTTTCTTTTACCGGGGCGTCATCCGCAAGTGATAATTTCAACTGAGTAAAAAGGCCCGTTTTAGGAGTGATGCATGAAATACCTGACTAGATTTGTCTTCTCGTTGTTGGCGGTTTGTTTTGCGGTGACGATTGCGCATGCGCAGGTCACTACCGGATCGATGGCGGGCAGAGTCGTGGATGCGCAGCAGGCGCCGGTACCGGGCGCGAGCGTGATTGCCATTCACCTGGCTTCGGGCACGACCTACGAAACCATCACGCGTGCGGATGGCAAGTTCTCCATCCTCAACATGCGCGTCGGCGGTCCGTACTCCGTGACGGTCGCGTATAGCGGTTCCGGCTCGACGGCGTTCGCGCCTGAGACGCAGGACGACCTGATGGTGAACCTGGGCGTCGCGACCGACCTCGTGTTCAACGTCAAGAACATCAACGTCACGGAAACGGTGACGGTGACGGCCAGCTCCGACACCGTCTTCAGCTCGGCGCGCACCGGCGCGGCCACTGCGGTCAGCCGCGAGACGATGGCCACCCTGCCGACCGTGCGCGGGCTGATCAGCGACTTCACCCGCCTCACGCCGCAGAACTCGGGCCCCAACTCGTTCGGCGGCGCCGACAACCGCATGAACAACATGACGGTGAACGGCGCCGCGTTCAACAACTCGTTCGGCCTCGCCGGCCAGCCCGGCGAACGCACGGGCGTCGCGCCGATCTCG
>JBDTMB010000422.1:0-5333 GCA_039934485.1 Vicinamibacterales bacterium | reverse complement strand
GAAACCCTGGAAGAACTTCATCTTCTCGTCGAGCGCGAAGGAGCCCGGGTGTTCCTTCTCGTAGGTGATGTTGGGCACGGTGCCCGCGGCCACGAGCACGGTGCGCGCGGGAATCTCCACGTGCTCTTCGCCGTTCGGGCCCGAGCGGGTGAAGATCATCGCCTTGACGGCGCCGAATTCGTCGGGCACCGCCTCAACCGGATTCATGTTCTCCGCGAACGCGATGCCCTCTTCCAGCGCCAGCGCCACTTCCTCGTGGTTGAGGCGATAGGCGGGCGCGTCCTGGAGGCGCTTGCGATACGCCAGCGTCACGCCGCCCCACGAGCGGACCAGCGCGATGAAGTTCGCTTTCTCGCCCGCGGCCGCCGCGCGCTTCCGCTCGTCGCGCACCGCGCGGCCGTGCGCCAGGAACTCGTCCAGCACGCCCTGCTCTTCGGGGTCCATCATGCCGCGGACGCGGCCCTCACCGAGATCGCGCGACAGCGCTTCATAGCGCTCGAGGGTCTTCTCCACCTGCAGCGGGTAATAGGCCATCAGCTCGGTGGCGGTGTCGATGCCGGTCAGGCCGCCGCCAATCACCACCGCCGGGAGCCGGGCCTGCAGGTTCGACAGCGCGTCGGCCTTGAAGGCCCCGGTGAGCTGGAGCGCCATCAGGAAGTCGCTGGCCTTGCGGATGCCGCGGATCAGGTTGTTCTTGATGTCGATGATCGTCGGCCGGCCGGCGCCCGTCGCGATCGCCACGTGATCGATCCCGTGGCCCCACACTTCTTCGATCGGCAGCGCGCCGCCGAAACGGACGCCGCCGTAGATCTTCAGCTTGTTGCGCCGTGCCAGCGTGAGGTGAATCAGCGTCAGGAAGTTCTTGTCCCAGCGGACGGTGATGCCGTACTCCGAGACGCCGCCAAAACCCTCGAGCACGCGTGCATCGAGGGGCCGGTAGATCTCGGCCCACTCGCGAATCGGGCGAGGCGGCGCCGCAGGTCGGGCACCCCTTTCAGGGGTGCCGACGATGTCGTCGGCGAGCGGCTCGATCTTGAGGCCGTCGATGGCGACCACGCCGAAGCCTTCGTTCAGCAGGTAGTGCGACAGCGTGTAGCCGGCCGGGCCGAGGCCGACCACCAGCACCGTGCGGCCGTTGAACGGCAGCGCATACGGCCGCTTGATGTTGAGCGGGTTCCATCGCGTCAGCAGGCCGTAGATCTCGACGCCCCACGGCATCTCGAGCACATCGGTCAGCACGCCGGTCTCGACCTGCGGAATGTTGACGGGCTCCTGCTTCTGGTAGATGCAGCCCTTCATGCAATCGTTGCAGATGCGGTGGCCGGTGCCCGGCACCATCGGGTTGTCGACGGTGACAATGGCGAGGGCGCCGATGGCGTCGCCGCGCTTGCGCAGCGTGTGCATCTCGGAAATCTTCTCGTCGAGGGGGCAGCCGGGCAGCGGAATGCCGAGCGGGTTCTTCGCCAGCCGGCCTTCCTTGTCGGTGATGCCCTTCGAGCAGGTGTCCTTGTCGCGCTCGTGACAGAGCACGCAGTAGTGAATCTCGCTCAGGACTTCGCGATCGGAATAGCGGCGGTCGGTGAGCTTGAAGCCCTCCCGGCGGCGCAACTTGTCGTCGGGACCGGTGAGGATTTCCGGCATCGCCGCATTCGGGTGCTGCACGCGGACCAGCTTGGCGAAATCGAGCGTTTCCGGAAACCGGAACACGACCCAGTTCTTGTAGCGCGGATCGTGAAGGTGCGCGGCGCACCAGCGCTTGAGCGACTCGATTTGCTCCGCGACTGCCGCCTTGTCGGTGGCCTCGCGATCGAGCAGCTCGCATCCAAACCTCGCAATCGCCAGTTCCAGCGCCTGGAGGGCGGGGGCTTCAGCCCCCGCCTGGCGACGGCTAAAGCCGTCGCCCTCCATCAGGCTAAAGCCGTCGCCCTCCATCAGGCCTTCCACCAGCGCGTGGTCTGCGGCGGTCGCCTCCACACGGGCCGCAGATGACGCAGACGACGCAGACTTGAGCAGCGGGAGGGCGCGGCGGCGGACGAAGTCGATCTTGAAGCGGAACAGGTCGTCGTAGACGCGCGTGGCGGCCACCATCGCCTCCGCGTCCGGGCCAATGCTGAAGAGCCGGGTGATGAACCGGCTCAGGTGTGGGGCCATGCCGATGATGAGGTTGGACTTCGCCACGTTGCCCACGGCTTCGGGCGTGTCGCGGTACTGCGTCCACTGCGACCACAGGTCGGCGTCGGCTTGCTTGACCTCCTCGGAAAACCGGATGTAGAGGTCCTTGAGCCTGGCGGGCTGGTGGAGATCGGCGAAGGAAAAACCCGGGATGCCGAGCGGGTCGTGCGGTGATGAACCTGGAGACATAGCCAACTAGAAATTATACCTTGTGGTACGATTTGGTGATTTCGCGATTTAGCGATCTGGTGATTTGTGACCATCAAACTGAACGGTGATTCGCACGAGATTCCTCAACCGATGACGGTGGCCGCGCTCCTCGAGCGGCTGGACATTGACGCCCGCCGAGTGGCCGTGGAACTCAACCTGAACGTGATCAAGAAGGCCGCTTACCAGTCCGCCGTCGTCGGCGACGGCGACGAAGTCGAGATTGTGAATTTCGTCGGCGGTGGATGACGAATTACGAAATAACGAATAACCAATAACGAATAACCAATAACCAATAGCGAATAACGAAACGCAATGACCGATCTCGTAATCGCAGGCCGTACCTTCCGATCCAGGCTCATCGTGGGCACGGGAAAATATCCCTCGCACGCCATCATGCGGGCGGCGCATGAGGCCTCGGGGGCGGACATGGTCACCGTGGCCGTGCGGCGCGTCGACATCACGCGCAAGACCGAGTCGCTGCTCGACTACATCGACCAGTCGAAGATCTTCCTGCTGCCCAACACCGCCGCGTGCTACACCGCCGCGGACGCCATCCGCACCGCTCATCTCGGGCGCGAGGCCGGGATGTCCAACTGGGTGAAGCTCGAGGTGATCGGCGACGAGCAGACGCTGTTTCCCGACAACGAAGGCCTGCTCGAAGCCACCCGCGTGCTGGTGAAGGACGGCTTCATCGTGCTGCCCTACACCAACGACGACCCGGTGATGTGCCGCAAGCTGGCCGAGGCGGGCGCGGCGGCGGTGATGCCGCTCGGCGCGCCGATCGGCTCAGGCCTCGGCATCCAGAACCCCAACAACATCCGCATCATCCGCGAGCAGGCCAGGGTCCCGGTGATCGTCGATGCCGGCGTCGGCACCGCGTCCGACGCGGCCGTGGCGATGGAGCTTGGCGCCGACGGCGTGCTGATGAACACCGCCATTGCCGGCGCCACCGATCCGGTGACGATGGCGCGGGCGATGCGGCTGGCGGTGGAGGCCGGGCGGCTGGCCTACCTGTCTGGACGGATCCCGCGAAAGTCTTACGCCAGCGCGTCGAGCCCGCTTACCGGCGTCGTCGGATCGTAGCGTCGTCGGATCGTAGGGTCCGGCTTTAGCCGGACCTACGCTGGATCGATTCCTGCTCGATCCACCGCATGCCTACCCGCCACCCGGCCCACCTTCGCAGTTTTGACTATCACGGTTTTCACCGCTACTTCGTCACATGGTGCTGTGCCGACCGACAACTCCTATTCACTGAACGCATTACGGTCGATTTGGTGTGGGCGAAATTTCTTCGCGCTTGCGAGCGCTCAGGCTTCGTAATAATTGCGTACTGCTTCATGCCGGACCACGTTCACCTTGTGGTCGAAGCAACGAACGAGCAATCCGACGCCAAGCGGTTCTTTTCATTGGCGAAACAATTCTCTGGATACGCCTATGCGCAGTGCTGGCACAGGCCCCTGTGGCAACGGTACTGTTATGAACATGTGCTGCGAAGCGATGAGTCTACTCGTCGTGTAGCGTGCTATGTCCTTGAGAATCCGGTGAGAGCGAAGCTGGTCGCCAATGTGCGGGACTATCCGTTTTCTGGATCTGGCACACATCGCACGCAAGATTTGATCGAGTGGGCGTATCAGGGAACCGAGCCGGCATGGCGGCCATAAGTAGGGTCCGCCTTTAGGCGGACCTTCCCCAGGTCCGGCTAAAGCCGGACCCTACAGTTCCCAAGGTCCGGCTAAAGCCGGACCCTACAGCCCTACAGCCCTGAGAGCAACGGCCAGGCGCGATCCTTCTCTGAAATCACCACCGGCTCGAACGGCCATTCGATCCCGAACGCCGGATCATTCCAGCGCACACCCGATTCCGCCTTGGGCATCCATGCTGTTGAGGCGTGATAGTAGGCCTCGACACCATCGGTCAGGGTGAGGTAACCGTGCGCCAGGCCGGCCGGGATGTAGATCATCCGCCGGTTGTCCTCGGTCAACTCGATGGCGTCCCACTTCCGGTAGGCCGGCGACTCGGGACGCAGGTCCACGATCACGTCGAGCAGCGCTCCGCGCGTGCAGCGGATCAACTTCACCTGTTCGTGGGGGGCGTTCTGGAAGTGCATGCCGCGGAGGGTGCCGCGGGAGTGGTTCCACGCGAGGTTGCACTGCGCCAGCGCCGGGTCGAGGCCGCGCGAGGTGAACTCGCCGGGCAGCCACGTCATCGCGAAAAACCCGCGCTCGTCGTGGAGCATCGTGACGTCGATGATCCAGGCGCCGGGAATCCGTGATTCGGTGAACTTCATAGTTGATACGCCCGGGCACCCCTAAAGGGGTGCCCTACGAGTAAAAGGGGTGCCCTACGAGTAAAAGGGGTGCCCTACGAGTCAAAGGGGTGCCCTACGAGCGGGGTGCCCTACAGCCGAAACACTTTGTCGCTGACCACGCCCTTGAGCGCGTTGCGGGTGTCGACCAGCAGCGGGAAGCGGCTCACCATGGCGCCGTAGTCAAACACCTTGTGGTCGGTGATGATCACGCCAAGATCGGCGGCCTTGTGCATGTCGGCTTCGGGTGCCGACTTGAGGTCTAGCCCGGCGTGCTTGAACTCCGGGACGTAGGGGTCGGTGTAGGTGACGATGGCGCCGCGGTGGGCGAGCAACTCGATCACTTCGAGCGCGGGCGATTCGCGCAGGTCGTTGACGTCGCGCTTGTAGGCGACGCCGATGATGTGCACGCGCGATCCGTTCAGCGATTTCTTGCGCGAGTTCAGCGCATCCATGATCAGCTGGACCACGAACTCGGGCATCGCGCTGTTGACGTTGCCGGCCAGGTCGATGAAGCGCGCCTCGAAGTTGTACTGGCGCGCCTTCCACGACAGGTAGTGCGGATCGATCGGGATGCAGTGGCCGCCGAGCCCGGGGCCGGGATAGAACGGCATGAAGCCGAACGGCTTGGTCTTGGCGGCGTCGA
>JBDTMB010000421.1:0-5341 GCA_039934485.1 Vicinamibacterales bacterium | reverse complement strand
GCGGCGATGCCAGCGCCTGCCTGATTAGTACGCCCCCCGGTGATCCGCCGCAGCCCGATCACACAGACTACAAAGGCCATGCCAAAAGGAATGACGCGAAAATCCAGGGCCGCAAGATGGGCCGCAGATGACGCAGATGGGCCGCAGATGGGCCGCAGATGACGCAGATTACGCAGATCTCTGAACAAAAGAGCTGATCAAGACATCACGAGTTCAGCAGACCAGGTCACGAGATCACCAGATCAATCGATTACGAGATGCAACCCGTAGGGGTCACCCACTGTCCGGGTATCAATACACTCCGAGGTAGCGATCCATCTCCCACGGTGACACGTGGCGGATGTAATCGGCCCACTCTTCGCGCTTGGCCTCGAGGAAGTGATTGAAGATGTGTTCGCCGAGCGTCTCGCGCACCAGCGCGTCCTTTTCGAACTCGTCGAGCGCCTCGCTGAGGTTGGCCGGCAGGTCGTCGATGCGCAGGTGGCGCCGCTCGCGGTGGCTCATCTTGTAGATGTTCTTGTTCACCGGCGGACCCGGATCGATCTTCTGATCGATCCCGTCGAGTCCCGCGCGCAGCATCACCGCCAGCGCCAGATACGGATTGCACGACGGATCCGGCATGCGCATCTCGATGCGCGTCGACGGCCCGCGCGTGGCCGGCACGCGCACCAGCGGGCTGCGGTTCTTCTCCGACCAGGCAATCGCGGTCGGCGCTTCATAGCCGGGCACCAGGCGCTTGTACGAATTGACGAGCGGGTTGGTGATCGAGCAGAAACCCTTCGCGTGCTGGAGCAGGCCGCCGACGTAGTGCAGGCAGGTCTGGCTCAACTGGATTTCATTCGACGCATCGAAGAAGGCGTTCTCGCCGTCCCTGAAGAGCGACTGGTGCGTGTGCATGCCCGATCCGTTGACGCCGAAGATCGGCTTGGGCATGAAGGTGGCGTGGAGGTTGTTGCGCAGTGCCACGTTCTTCACGATGAAGCGGCAGGTGCTGACGTTGTCCGCCGTCGACAGCACATCGCCTTCGTGAAAATCGATTTCGTGCTGGCCCGGCGCCACCTCGTGGTGCGCGGCTTCGACGCCGATGCCCATCTGCTCGAGGGCGATGACGATCTCGCGGCGGACGTCTTCGCCGAGGTCGACCGGCGCGAGGTCGAAGTAGCTGGCCGAATCGTGCGTCTCGGTGGTGGGACGGCCTTCGCGGCGCAGGAAGAGGAAGAACTCGGTTTCGGGAGCGGCCATCATCGTGAAGCCGCGCGCGGCCGCGAGCGTGATGGCGTTCTTCAACGTCGTCCGCGGGCAACCGGCGAAGGGGCTGCCGTCGGGGTTGGCGATGTCGCAGATGAGGCGGCCGACGCGGGCGCCGTTCGGGTCGGCCCAGGGGAAGACCTGGAAGGTGGCGAGGTCGGGCCGCAGGTACATGTCCGACTCCTCGATGCGAACGAACCCCTCGATCGAGGATCCGTCGAACAGGATCTTGCCATCGAGGGCCTCGGCAAATTGCCGGTCGGGGACCTCGACGTTCTTGATCACGCCGAGGATGTCGGTGAACTGCAGGCGCAGGAACTTGACCCGCTCCTTCCCGGCGCGCTCGACAATCGCCTTCTTCTGGTCCCCCGCCTTTGGCATCCAAAGGATTCTACTTTGATGGAGACGAAGGTTGGCGCCGCCCGATTGGAAGGGTCCAACGACACGGCCGACCGGGGGCGTCTTGCGTCTGAGCCTGATGGAAGGAGTAATCAGCGTTATGACTGCGAAAAACATCGTCTTTGGCGCCGCCTTGATCGGGGCCGTGATGACGGCCGGGACGCCGGCGCGTGGCCAGGCGCGCCCAGAGCCTCGGCCGAACGTGATGGTCCCCTCGACTTCGCTCAGGGCAGGCGGCTCAGGCAGCCAGTTGGGGGTGACCATCGAGGACACCGCCAACGGCGTGCGCGTCGGCGACGTGACCTCTGGCAGCGCCGCCGACAAGGCCGGCCTCAAGGAAGGCGACCTCGTCGTGGAATACGACGGCGAGCGCGTGCGCAGTGCGCGGCAGCTCACGCGCCTGGTGCAGGAAACACCCGAGGGCCGCAGCGTGAAGGTCGCGATTCAACGCAACGGCCAGCGGCAGACCGTGGACGCCACCCCCGACACGCGAGCGTTCTCGTGGAACTTCGACGGCGACCAGATGCGCCGCGAGATCGAGCGAGGCATGGAGCGGATGCCGCGCGAGTTCAGCTTCCGCATGGACGACCGCATGCCGGCCGGCGCCACGATCGCTGGCTCCCGCGCCAGGCTGGGGGTCTCGGTGCAGTCGCTCTCGCCGCAGCTGGCGGAATACTTCGGCGCGAAAGACGGCGGCGCGCTGGTTTCGAGCGTAAGGAAAGACTCAGCTGCGGATAAGGCCGGGATCAAAGCCGGCGATGTGATCACATCGATCGACGGCGATCACGTGGGTGGCGCCGATGCGCTGACGAGTGAGATGGCCGACAAGAACGGCACGGTGTCGATCGGCATCCTGCGCGACAAGAAGCCGTCGACCGTGAAGGTGACGTTCGAAAAATAGACCAACTTTGAGAGGTGGCGGCAACCCGAGGTGGGGGCAAACCGAGGTGGGGGCAAACCTTTAGGTTTGTCCAGAGCAAACCCGAGATCGAGGGCGAGGGCAAACCTAAAGGTTTGCCCCCACCTCAATCATTCCCACCTCAATCATTCCGACCAGCTCGGTTTCCAATCCTCTGCGGCTTCCAGGATCTGACCAATGGTGTACGAGCTCGACCCACAAAACGGATAATCCTCAGCCCGCTCGACCAAGCCAGGTCGTCCCGGAGTCCCTGAATGAGAATGTGGACGTGGTCCGGCATCAGGCAGTACGCAATAACTTCGAAATGGAACTTGGCCGCAGATCGAAATAATTGCACGACGGCATCGGCGGCAAACGAGGAATCCGAGAACGCCCCAGTTGCCGCGTGTGCGTGCAGATGGTCAGGAAATACTCGTGGAGTCCGACGTAACTGAAGGCTGGATGACGATGGGTTCGGTTCGGAGACATCCGTCTCTGAGAGCAAACCGCGATCCACAATTCAGGCAAACCTAAAGGTTTGCCTCCACCAGACCTCCACCAAGACCTCCACCAAGGCCGTAGGCGCGCTATCTTGGAGAAGCCAACAACAGCTTGGTGACTTCCTCGGTCAGCGCTGCGGCTTCGATGGGCTTGGTCAGGTAGACGTTGGCCCCGAGGCTCAGCGCTTGCCCCTCGGTGGCCTGGCGATCGGCGCCGGACACCACGATCACGGGGATCGAGACGCCGCCCTCGCGTTTTCTGAGGCGCTCCAGCACGGCGAAGCCGTCCACGTTCGGCATCCACAAGTCGAGGACGATCAAGTCCACCTCGCCCCGATCGATCGCGGCCAGCGCTTCGCCGCCATCGCGGACCGGCAGCACGCGGTGACCGTGACGCGACAGCGAGGTGGCCAGGATGCCACGCAAGTCGTCATCGTCTTCGGCGACGAGGATGGTGGCGCCGCCACGGCCGCCAAGGGCCAGGCCCACTTCCTGGAGCAGGCTCTCCTGTCCCTCGCCTTTCGTCACCACGGTGATGCCCGCGGGGAGCCGCCCGCTACCGCTGGCGTCGGGCGCGCCCGAAACGACGACGACGGGAATGGTGGCGAGTTCCGGTTCGCGGCGGAGCTGCTCGATGAACGACCAGCCATCCAGGCCCGGCATCACCAGGTCCAGCGTGATCACGTCCGGATGGCCGGTGCGCGCCACGTGCAACGCCGAGGCGCCGTCGCGCGCGTCCAGCACGTAGTAGCCGGCATTGGCCAGCTGCCGCCGCAACACCGCCCTGAAGTCGTCGTCATCGTCCACGATCAGCACGCGACGCCGGCGCAGGCTCGCCGAACCATCCTTGTTGGCGGCCACCGGCGCCAGCGCGGCCGCCGACCCGGCGGAGGCGAGCGGCAGCGAAAACGAGAAGCGGGTGCCCTTCTTCAACTCGCTGTCGACAAAGACCCGGCCACCGTGCTGTTCGACGAGTGCCTTGGTGATGGCCAGGCCGAGGCCGGTCCCACCCTTGCGTCGAGACGAGGAACTGTCGACCTGCTGGAACTTCCTGAACAGCCGGGCGATGTTTTCCGGCGCGATGCCATCGCCCTGGTCCGCCACGCTGATCGTGACGGCTTTCCCGGAGGCAGCCGCCGAGACCTTCACCGTTGAGCCCGGTGGCGCGAACTTCACGGCGTTGGACAGCAGGTTGACGAGCGCCTGCACCATGCGATCGAGGTCGGCCATCACCGGCGGGATCGACGCCGGCAGCGTCACCTCGAGCCGGACGTTCGCCGCCGCGGCGGGACCGTCGACCACCTGGATCGACTGCCGGACGATCTCCGCCACCTGGCATGGCCGCCGGTGGAGCGTGACGTTGCCCGACTCGATCTTCGCCACGTCGAGAATGTCGTTGATGATGCGGACCAGGCGCTCGCAGTTGTTGAGGGCGATCTGCAGCAACTGGCGATGCTCGGCGCCGGGCACCGAATCCGGCTCGTCCAGCACCAGCTGCACGGAACCGCGAATCGAGGTCAGCGGCGTGCGCAGCTCGTGGCTGACGATCGAGACGAACTCGTCCTTCAGCCGATCGACTTCCCGCAGCTGGGCGATATCGGCGAAGGCGACCACCGCGCCGGTGACGTGGCCCAGGTCGTTCTTGAGCGGCGCGGCGCTCGCCAGGATGGGGAATACGCGCCCATCGGGATGATGGATCTCGACTTCCTGATTGGCCACCTGTTCGCCGCGCAACGCGCGATTCGACAGCCACTCTTCCGGTGGGATGAGCGAGCCGTCCTTGGCCAGCCGCTTGAAGCGGCTCCAATAGTTGCGGCGCAGTTCGGAGCCTTGCGGCTCGATACCGAACACGTCGGTAGCGGCGCGGTTGCGGAGGCGAACGCTGCCGTCGGGATTGAAGATCATCAGCGCGGCCGGCACCGTCTCCAGGGTGGCCAGCAGATCGGTGTGCGCCGCCTCGACGCGGCGCCTGGCCTCGGCGGTGACCGCCGCCATTTCGCGAGATTCGTTGAGCGCGGCGGCCAGCTCGCGCTCGCGCGTCTGCACGGCCAGCGCCATCGTGGCAAAACTGTTGAAGAGCACGCCGATCTCATCGCCGCGAAGGGTCTGGTGCGCGGCGCTGAAATCCCCCTGGCCGATCCGCTCCGCCGATTCGGTGAGGCGTTTCATCGGATCGAGCAGGCCGCGCTTGGCGCCCAGGATCAGCATCGAGATGGTCAGCATCCCCAGGCTGGCGACGCCGGTGACCGCCAGCGCGCCGGTGGCGATGTGCGCGGAGGTGCGCTCCTGCGCCAGT
>JBDTMB010000420.1:0-5342 GCA_039934485.1 Vicinamibacterales bacterium | reverse complement strand
ATCTCCGCGAACGAGCGGTTCGCCCTGTTCGTCCCGGAGAAGCGCTCCTTCTTCCTCGAGGGGGTCGATCTGTTACAGACGCCGATCCAGGCGGTCTACACCCGCACGATCACCGCGCCGACCTGGGGCGGACGGATTACCGGAAAGGCAGCCGGCATCCGCTACACGGCGCTGGTGGCCAAGGACGAGGGCGGCGGGAGCGTGGTGCTGCCCGGGACCTATGGGTCATCACTGGCGTCACAGGACTTCGCCTCGACCGTGTTCGTGGGGCGCGCCAAGCGCGACATCGGCCGCTCGTTCATCAGCGTGCTCATGACCGGCCGCGAAGGGCGCGGCACCGGGTCGTACAACCGCGTGCTCGGCCCCGATTTCCAGTGGCGGCCCAATGCCACCGACGCGATCACCGGGCAGTGGCTGGTCAGCAGCACGCGCACGCCGAATCGGCCGGACCTGGCGCAAGAGTGGACGGGCCAATCGATGGTGTCGCACGCGGGCCAGCTTGACTGGAGCCACAACACGACGCGGTTTGATTCATCCGCGAGGTTCAAGGACGTGGGGGACGGCTTCCGCGCCGAGGCCGGGTTCGTCCCGCAGGTCGGGTACCGCGAATCGTTTGCCGGAGCGGGGTGGACCTTCAGGCCGACCGGCCTGGTCTCGAAGCTCCGCACGTTCGTGAATGTCGATCGCCAGGTCGACAGGGCCGGGGAATTGATCGGCCGCGACGTCCAGCCGGGAATTTCGATGGCCACGCGCTGGAACGGCTTCCTGCAGTTCCGCTATATCGATGACGACATTCGGAGCGGGAACCAGACGATCGGCCGCAAGCAGTTTGGCTACTCGGCGCAATTCAGTCCCTCGCGATTGGTGACCACCGTTGCCGTGAACGGCACCACCGGTCAGGAAATCGATTTCGCGAATTCTCGACCGGCAACCGGAACGGCGATGAACGTCAGCGCCACGCTGAACCCGACCAACCATCTCAACCTGGTACTCAACCAGGATCAGAGCCTGGTCAACGTTGACGATGCACTCGGAGCGCGCCGGCAACTGTTCATCGCGCGGGTGTCCCGGGTGCGAGGCACCTACACGTTCACGTCGCGACTGTTCGTCCGCGGAACCGCGCAGTACGTGTCGACCAATCGCAATCCCGGTTTGTATGCCTTCCCGACCATCGCCAGCGCGGGCACGTTCAGCGGCCAGGTGTTGCTCTCGTACAAGTTGAATTGGCAGTCGGTGATGTTCATCGGCTACGGCGACGATCGAATGCTCTCGATGCAGGACCGCTTCGAGAAGGTCGACCGCCAGTTCTTCGTCAAGCTCTCATACGCCATCCAGAAGTAGGGGACTCATCATGACCACACGCCACATCGGTCGAATTGTCATCGGATGCCTGACGGCCGGGCCCGTCGTCGCGCTGGGGCTCGTCGTCGGGCCACTCGGGGGCGCGCAAGAACACGTGATTACGGGAACGGTGCTGCTCGCGTTGGCGTCGAGTTGGGCGTTGCTCGCGACGCTGTCGATGCTCTGGACCGATCAGCCCCAGCGATGGGCGGCGATGCTCGCAGGCTTCATGGGGTTGGCCGGGGCCGGCCTGATCGCCTTCGCGCCGAGCGGCGCCGTGATCGGCGCGTTGGGGTGGGTGTGGCCGCCCCTCCTGTTGGCGCTTCTCGCGGTGACGGTGGTTCGCGTCCACCGGGATCTGCACAGTCGCACTCGATCCTGGGTCGTCTACCCGCTGTTGGGTATCTACGCGCTCAGCGCCATCGGCGCCAGCTATCAGACCATCCGGGAGTCGATCGACCGCCGCGTGAGCGTGGCACCAGGCCAGTTGGTCGATGTCGGCGGACACCGGCTTCATCTCAGGTGTACTGGATTGGGAACGCCCACCGTCATCCTCGAATCAGGCCTTGGCGAGACGGCCGCTTATTGGGGATGGATCTCCACCGCGGTCGCACAGGACACGAAAGTGTGCGTCTACGACCGCGCCGGTCGAGGCTGGAGCGATCCCTCTCCGGTCCCGCAGGACGGCGTGGCCGTCGCCAGGGACCTCCACATCCTGCTCGATCGCGCGCAGGTGCCGGCACCCTTCGTGCTCGTCGGCCATTCGTCGGGCGCGCAGTACGTCAGGATCTTCGCCGGCCGCTATCCCGAACAGGTGGTGGGAATGGTGTTGCTCGATGGCCAGCCCGCCGAAGCGTTCGAGGGCCTTCCCAACTTTCCGGCCTTTTACAAGTGGTTCCGCCGCGTGTCGGCGTTGTTCCCGTCGGTGGCTCGGCTTGGTTTCGCGCGGCTGGCCTACGGTGGCGACTCGGCCAGCCTGCCGGAGCGGGCCCGCAGCTTGCGAGACGAGTTTGCTGAGCTACCAACGGCGATGGCGCAGGCCCGTTCGTTCCAGAGCCTTGGCGACCGACCGCTGGTGGTCGTCACGGCCGCCAGGGGCGCCCAAGCCGGTTGGCTGCCGCTGCAGGATGAGATGGCGAAGTTGTCAACCAACAGCAGGCACCAGGTCGTGCCGTACGAACATGTCGAGCTCGTCACCGACGAGACCGCGGCACGAACCTCCAGCCAGGCCATCCGCGACGTGGTCCGGGCCGTGCGGTCTAAGGGGTTTTCGGTCGCTTTGCGCGTTAATCGGCAGTGAGCAAAGGAGCCCAGTCATGCGCAACTATTCGAGCATCTTGGTCGTTACCGGCAGTCTCTGTTTGTTGATCACCCTGGTCCTGGCGTGGTGCCTGGTCGGAGTCCGGTCGTCGGCGTTCATGAAGACGCTGTTTCCGAACTACCAGAACTTGTTGAAGGCCCACCTCGACTACTTGATGATGACGGGTCTGCTGATGATCTTTTTCCTGCTCTTCAACCATTTCAGGGTGTCGCCGTCGCCGCTCGTGGTGTTCGCCATGAGTATCGGGTCATTCATGAACCCCGTTGGCTTCATCGCGCTGGCGATGAGACCCACCCTTCGTCAAGACCCGGCCAGCCCATTCGGCGCCGTCATGGCGGGGAGCTTCTCGCTGACGACGATTGGCTATGCGGCCGCCGCGTGGTCCATCGGGCTGGCGGCTCTCCGCGCCTGGTGAGCCCACCATGTCCAACCCACGAGGGAGCGACTGCAATGAGCATGCTGACTACTGAGTTAGGGCGCACATCGAACGCTCGGCTGATCTGGCGATTTGGTTGTGCCGAGACCATGGGCTTGATGAGGAAGTTGGTCCGCGCCGCCGGATATGCACGACCGGCACGGCTCGACGCAGCCGATTTCCCCATTCCTGACAGCGAATTAGCCAACCAGGCGACACGGTTGGTGCGTGAACTGTCGCCGAAATTTCTCTTCAATCATGGCGTGCGAGTCTTCATGTTCGCTGATGCGATTGGCCGTCACAACAAATTGAAGTACGACCGGGAGGTCGTCTATCTTGCTGCGGTGATGCATGACTTAGGGCTGGTTTCGCAATTCAACGGAGACGGCTCGTTCGAAGTCGAAGGTGCGGGCGTGGCGCGCAGGTTTCTCCTGGAACATGGGCTCCCTGAAGGCAGGGCGGATCTGGTTCATGAAGCCATCGCGCTTCACGCCGCCGTGGGGAAGGCATCGAAGATGGCTCCCGAAATCGCATTGGTGCACTTCGGTGCGGGCATGGATGTGGTCGGCTTCCGGGCAGAGGACCTTGCCACGGATACGGTTAGGCACATTGTTGAAGCCTACCCCCGTCACGGGTTCAAAAAAGCCTTCTCGGAAGTTCTCGAAGACGAAGTACGCCGGAAACCGTCTTCGCACATGGCGGGGCATGTTCGACTGGGCTTCTTGGGCAAGATCCAATCAGCTCCATTTGCCGACTAATCATCGGCGCTCCGGGCGCAGGCAGTCGTAAACGAAGAGCAGAGTGGAGTATCTATGCCATACGCAATCGGAATCGTGCTGTCGGCCGGCGTCGCATTGTTTGCGAGGGGCGTGGGATTCGATCGCGATCGAGCGTTCTATCCGACCGTCCTCATCGTGGTTGCTGCGTACTACGTGTTGTTCGCGGTGATGGGCGGATCGGTGAACGCCCTGATCATCGAGACGATCGTGATGGCGGCGTTCTTGATTGCGGCGGTGATGGGTTTCAAGTCGAGTTCATGGATCGTCGTGCTCGGGTTGTTCGGCCACGGCGTTCTTGATGCGTTTCACGGCCAGATCATCGAGAACCCAGGGGTGCCGTCCTGGTGGCCGGCTTTCTGTCTTGCCTACGATGTCGGCGCCGCAGTCTGGCTCGGCTGGCTCTTGAGAGTGCCAACGAAATAACCCGTGTGCGCATGGCGGCGCGGCCTGGGTCGTGGCGAGCGCCGTCGTGCCCGGCGCCAGGTAATCCTTCGATCTGGCTCCCGGGCCATCCTTCCGGCTATTCTGGATGGGTCTCGAAACCCGGGTGAAGGAGATACATGAAGACGCTTCTGAAGTTAGCGCTGCTACTCACGCTGGTGCCGGCTGCGGCCGGGGCACAAGTCAACGCGGGCGACAAGCCGGCGGAACCGGGCTTGCCGTTCACATTGACGCAGGTGGCGACCTTCAAGCTGCCCTGGCGCATCGCCTTCCTGCCGGATGGACGCATGCTCATCACCGAAAAAGTCGGCCCGGTGTGGCTCGTGACCCAGCAGGGCGAGAAGACGCCGGTCGACAACGTCCCGGCCGTCTTTTACCAAGGGCAGGGCGGCATGCTCGGCGTCTTCGTGTCGCCGAACTACGCGACGGACCACAACGTTTACCTCACCTATTCGGAGCCTGGCGAACCAGGAACGTCTGGGCTGGCGCTGGCACGCGCGCGCCTGGCGCTCGTCGAGGGCAAAGCCAGCCTCGAGGGCTTGCAGGTGCTGTGGCGCGACATGCCAAAGGGCCGGGGTGGACAGTTCGGCGCCCAGATCGCCTTCTCGCCCGACAAGCAGTACCTGTTCCTCACGGTGGGCGATCGCCAGCGCATGACGCCCGCGCAGGATGAGGGCACGCAAGTCGGCAAGATCCTGCGCCTGACGCTCGACGGCAAGCCGGCACCGGGCAACCCGATGGCCGGCAAGACCGGCGCGCCCAGCCTGTCGCTGATCAATCCGCCGAGAGACACGGAAGCGGCCAAGACCGCGCCCGTGATCAACTCGTACACGGTCGAGGGGCCGAACCTGGCGCCCTCGGAGACGTGGAGCAGCGGTCATCGCACACCGTACGGTTTGGCGTTCGCGCCCGACGGCCGGCTGTGGGAAGTGGAACATGGCCCCAGGGGCGGCGATGAATTGAACCTGATTGAGCCGGGCAAGAACTACGGCTGGCCGCTCGTCTCGTACGCCACCAACTACAACGGCGTGCCGATCCCGAGTCC
>JBDTMB010000419.1:0-5349 GCA_039934485.1 Vicinamibacterales bacterium | reverse complement strand
CGCCGATCTGGACCGGGACGTGGCGCGACCCGCGCTTCAGCCCGCCGGCCGACGGCGGGCGGCCCGAGAACGGGCTGACCGGCACCCTGTTTCGCACCAACGATGGCAACACGACGTCGATCACCGTGCCGTCCGCCGACGGCAAGGCGCGGTTCTGGCGCAACACCACCGTGGCCACGCTCGCGACCGGCGCCACCGCCACGCTGCCCAACGGCACGCTGGGTTATGAGTGGGACGAAGCGCCGAACAACGCCTTCACCCCGCCCGGCCTGATGCGCTTGTCGACGACCACTCGAAGCGTCTCCTCGATGCTGCTCGACTATGGATCCACCTTCGGCCCCGGCACCGTCACCCACAGCCTGACGCTCTATCGCCACACCAGCGGCGCCCTCGTCTTCGGCGCGGGCACCGTGCAGTGGCCCTGGGGTCTCGATGCGAACCACGACCGCGGCAGCACGGCGGCCGACGTGCGCATGAAGCAAGCAACCGTGAACCTGTTCGCCGACATGAATGTCCAGCCGCAGACGCTCGAATCGGGGCTCACTCCGGCCACGGCGTCGACCGATGTCACGGCGCCCACCACGACGATCACCGCGCCGGCGAACGGCGCCTCCATCGGCGCCGGCACGGCCGTGACGATTACCGGCACCGCCTCCGACGGCGGTGGCGGCATCGTCGGCGGGGTTGAAGTGTCGGTGAACGGCGGCGCCACCTGGTCTCGGGCCACGGGCACCACGAGCTGGACGTTCGCCTGGACCGCAAGCGGATCCGGGACGGTGTCAATTCGCAGCCGCGGATTCGACGACAGCGGCAACTTCGAGACGCCCTCGGCCGGCGTGAGCGTGACGATCGGGGCCGGACAAACGTGCCCGTGCTCGATCTGGTCGCCGACGGCCGTACCACCCATCGCCGATGACGGCGATCCCGCGTCGGTGGAACTCGGCACGAAATTCCGCTCCGACACGAGCGGCTACATCACCGGCATCCGCTTCTACAAGGCGGCCGCGAACACCGGCACCCATGTGGGGAGGCTCTATACAGGCACGGGCACCCTGCTGGCCACGGTCACGTTCGCCGGAGAGACGGCATCGGGCTGGCAGCAAGCGACACTCGCCTCGGCCGTCCCGATTACGGCCAACACAACCTACGTCGTGACCTACTACGCCCCGAATGGTCACTACACCGGCACCGACGCGTTCTTTGCGACCAGCGGCCTGGACAACCCACCGCTGCACGGACTCCGCGAAGGCGTTGACGGTTCGAACGGCGTCTATCGATATGGCACCGGCGGCGTGTTCCCCACCGACACCTGGCTCTCCGAGGGTTATTGGGCCGACGTCGTGTTCACCAACGTGGCGCCTCCTGATTCGACCGCGCCGACCGTGACGTCGGTCTTCCCGGCCACCGGCTCCGGCGGGGTCGATCCCGCGACCGCGGTCACGGCCACGTTCAGCGAGGCCATGGACCCCGCGACGATCTCGTCGAGCACCGGCGGCTTCGTCGGCGAGGGCACCTCGTCGCTTGGCACCTTCGAGCTTCGGGATCCCTCCGGTGTGCTGGTGAACGCGACGGTCACCTATGATCCGGTGACGAGGGTGGCCCTGCTTCGACCGGCCACCTCGCTCGTGGTGTCAACGTCCTACACCGCCAAGGTAAAAGGCGGCGCCACCGATCCGCGCGTCAAGGACCTGGCGGGGAACGCCCTCGCGGCGAACTACCAGTGGACCTTCACGACTGCCTCGGCGCCTCCCCCGCCGCCAACGTGCCCGTGCAGCATCTGGGCACCCACCGCGGTGCCGACGAAGATCGACGACGGCGATCCCAACTCGGTGGAGCTTGGCACGCGGTTCCGGTCCGACGTCGCCGGATTCATCACCGGCGCGCGGTTCTACAAGGGCAGCCTCAACACCGGTACGCATATCGCGAAGTTGTGGACCAACACCGGCGTGCTGCTCGGCAGCACGACGTTTGCCGGCGAAACCGCGTCGGGCTGGCAGGAAGTGGCGTTTGCCACCCCGATCGCCATCGCCGCCAGCACGACCTACATGATCTCCTACCATGCGTTGAACGGCCATTACTCGAGCTCCCCGGCGTACTTCGCCACGGCGGGCGTCGACAACGGTCCGCTGCATGCGCTGCGCGACGGCGTTGACGGCGCCAACGGCGTCTATCAATACGGCACCAGCGTGTTCCCGACACAGACCTTTCAATCCGAGGGTTATCACATCGACGTCGTGTTCAACACGACCAATGGCCCCGACACCACCCCGCCGACGGTCGCCTCGGGCAGTCCCGTCAATGGCCTCTCGGGCGTCAGCACGACGACGAATATCCTGGCGGCGTTCAACGAAGCGATGACCGCGGCGACGATCACGACCAGCACGGTGCTGTTGCGCGATCCGCTGAACAACACCATTCCCGCTGCCGTCACCTACGCCGCGGCGACGAAGACCGCCACGCTGGACCCGACATCGCCCCTCGCCTACTTGACGAGGTATACCGTCACCGTCAAGGGCGGGACGACCGATCCCCGTGTGAAGGACGTGGCGGGCAACGCGCTGGCCGCCGACTACACCTGGTCGTTCACGACGGCCGCGCCCCCACCGCCGCCGCCCACTCAAGGGCCCGGTGGTCCGGTCCTGATCATCACTTCGGCGGCGAATCCGTTCTCGACCTACCTCGCGGAGATCCTCCGCACCGAAGGCTTCAATGCCTTCACGACGGCGGATATCGCCACCGTTAACGCCGGGACGCTCAGTGCCTACGACATGGTCATCCTCGGCGAGATGCCGGTCACCGCGGCGCAGGTGTCGATGTTCACGAGTTGGGTCAACGTCGGCGGCAAATTGATCGCGATGCGGCCGGACAAGCAGCTGGCGCCGTTGATGGGCCTGGTCGATGCGGGCACGACGCTGGACAACGGCTACATCCTGGTCAACACCGCGTCCGGGCCTGGCGCTGGCATCGTGAACCAGACCATGCAGTTCCACGGCACCGCGGACCGCTATACGGCCATCAGCGCCCAGACGATCGCCACGCTGTATTCGAATGCGACCACGGCGACGCCGAACCCGGCGGTCACGCTGCGGATTGCCGGCGAGGGCGGCGGCCTCACGGTGGCCTTTACCTACGACCTGGCGCGGTCGGTGGTGTATACCCGCCAGGGGAACCCGGCGTGGTCGGGCCAGGAACGCGACGCGCAGGCCCCGATTCGCAGCGACGATCTGTTCTTCGGCGCCAAGTCGGGCGACGTGCAACCGGACTGGGTGGACTTCAACAAGATCGCCATCCCGCAGGCCGACGAACAACAGCGCCTGCTGTGGAACCTCATGCTCAACATCAACAGCGCGTCGAAACCGTTGCCGCGCTTCTGGTACTTCCCGCGCATGCTCAAGGCCGTCGTGATCATGACCGGTGACGATCACGCCAACGGCGGCACGGCCGGGCGCTTCGACCAGTACCTCTCGAACAGTGCGCCGGGCTGCTCGCTCGATAACTGGGATTGCATCCGCGGCTCGTCGTATCTCTTCCCCAACACGCCGCTCAGTTCGGCGCAGCTCAGTAACTACGTCGCGCAGGGCTTCGAAGTCGGCCTGCACGTCAACACCCAATGCGCGGACTACACGCCGGCGACACTGGCCACCTTCTACAGCGGCCAGTTGGCGCAGTTCGCCTCGGCCTTCCCGACGGTGCCGCCGCCGACCACGAACCGGACGCACTGCATCGCCTGGAGCGACTATGCGACGCAGCCGCAGGTGGAACTCAACAGCGGCATCAGGCTCGACACGACTTACTACTACTGGCCGGGAACCTGGATCCTGAACCGGCCCGGCCTGTTCACCGGGTCCGGCCTGCCAATGCGGTACGCCACGACCACCGGGGCGATGATCGACGTCTACCAGGCGGCCACGCAGATGACCGATGAATCGAACCAGTCCTATCCGCTTCACGCGGATGCGCTGCTCGACAAGGCGCTGGGGCCCGAAGGCTACTACGGCGCGTTCACGGCCAACATGCACACCGACTTCAACCCGTCGGCCGGCTCCGCCGGATCGGACGCGATCGTCGCCTCGGCCATGGCTCGAGGGGTGCCGGTGATTTCCGCGAAACAGATGCTCGACTGGCTCGACGGCCGCAATGGATCGTCGTTCGAGTCCATCAGCTGGAACGCCGACATCCTCAGCTTCGACGTCGCGGTCGGCGCCGGCGCCACCGGGCTCTACGCCCTCGTGCCCGCCACCGCCAACGGCAAGACCCTGCAATCGCTCGCGCTCAACGGCAACCTCGTGAGCTACGCGGTGCAGACGATCAAGGGTGTGTCCTACGCGGCGTTCCCGGCCCAGAGCGGGACGTATCAAGCCAACTACGGCGCCGACGTGTGGCCCCCCGTGATCTCCGGCGTCGTCGTTACGCCGGCGGTGTCAACCGCAACGGTGCAGTGGACCACGGGCGAAGCGTCCGACACGCGGGTGGCCTACGGCACCAGCCCGCTGCCCGGTGGGCTGACGGGATTCGCGAGTACTCCCGCCATGGTGACCGCACACAGCCTGGCGATCTCCGGCCTGGCCGCGAATACCACCTACTACTACCGCGCCAGTTCGGCCGACGCGGCCGGCAACGTTGGATACTCAACGGCCGCCGGTGATCCGCTGCCGACCTTCACGACGCTGGCACCATCGGTGACGGTGGCAGACGTCACGGTCTCCGAGGGCAACGCCGGCACTTCGGCCGCAACGTTCATGCTCAGCCTGTCGGCCCCCAGCGGTCAGACGGTGACGGTGGCCTACGCCACCGCCAACGGCACGGCGACGGCCGGATCGGACTACGTCGCCGCGACCGGTACGGCGACCTTCACGCCCGGCGCCCTCGTCTCCGCGGTCAATGTCACGATCAACGGGGACACCGCCTTCGAGGCCAACGAGAACTTCGCCTTGAACCTGAGCGGCGCCACCAACGCCACCATCGCCGATTCCCAGGCGACGGGGACGATCCTGAATGACGACACGCTGCCGACCCTGTCGATCACCGACGCGACGGTGACCGAGGGCAACGCCGGAGGCGTAACTGCCAACCTGACCGCCACCCTGTCGGCGAGCAGCTCGCAGACCGTCACGGTCGCCTACACGACCGCCAACGGCACGGCGGTCGCGGGCAGCGACTACGTGTCCAGCGCCGGCACGCTGACCTTCCTGCCGGGCATCACCTCGCAGCCGCTGACGATCACGGTCACCGGCGACACGCTGGACGAGGCGGTCGAGCGCTTCGTCGTCAACCTGTCGGCGCCGGTGAACGCCACGCTGGACGACGCGCAAGGCGCCATCACGATCAACGACGACGACCCCGCGCCGT
>JBDTMB010000418.1:0-5384 GCA_039934485.1 Vicinamibacterales bacterium | reverse complement strand
AGTTCCAACGCCGGGACCTTCACCAACGGCATGCCGATGACCTCGAGCCTCGGGTGCGGCACCTGGGGCGGCAACATCACCAACGAGAACGTCGCCCTCAAGCACTACATGAACGTGACGTGGGTGAGCCGGCCGATTGCCGAGGACAAGCCCTCCGAAGCCGAACTCTTCGGCGAGTTCTACAAGACCCCGGCCACGGCCTGATACGGACAATCACCAATGAGCCAAGCCAGCCAAACCGCCGTGAAGCGCGTGACGCCGACCGCCGAGACGCGCATTTCTTCGTACCTGTTGACGGAGTACCTGGAGCGCCTCGGCGTCGAGGTGATCTTCGGCCTCTGCGGCCACACCATCATCGGCTTCCTCGACGCGCTCGGCAAGAGCCGCATCCGCTATGTGTCGACGCGCCACGAGCAGGTCGCCGCCCATGCCGCCGACGGCTACGCGCGGGCCTCGGGCAAGCCCGGTGTGTTGCTGACGCATCTCGGACCCGGGCTGACCAACGCCGCCACCGGCGTCGCCAACGCCGCGCTCGACTCGATCCCGATGGTGGTCATTGCGGGAGACATTCCCACCTATTACTACGGCCGCCACCCGCACCAGGAAGTCAACCTGCACCAGGATGCGGATCAGTTCCAGATCTTCCGGCCGTTCTGCAAGCGGGTCTACCGCGTCGACAACGTCACGGACCTGCCGCGCATCGTCGAGCGCGCCTTCCACCTGTGCCAGACCGGCCGGCCGGGTCCGGTGCTCGTCGATGTGCCGATGGATATCTTCTCCGCCGACCTCGACGTCGATGCCTTCGCCAAGACGCCGCCGGAGATCGCCAAGATCGGCATTGAGCCGGCCACCGCGGCCCGCATCGTCGACGCCCTGGCCACGTCGCGCCGGCCGGTGCTGTACGCGGGCGGCGGCGTGTTGTCGGGCCGCGCCACCGCGGCGCTGCAACAACTCGCCGAGGCGCTCGAGGTGCCGGTGGCCCACACCTTGATGGGCAAGGGCTGCCTGCCCGACGATCACCCGCTGTTGCTGGGGCAATCGGGCTTCTGGGGCACGCCGATCGCGAACGAGAAATGCCGGACGGCGGATTTGATCGTGGCCGTGGGCACCCGGCTGGCCGAGGCCAATTCCAGTTCGTGGGACCCCCGGTTCACGTTTTCGATTCCGCCGACCCGCTTGATTCACATCGATGCCGACGTGTCCGAGATTGGCCGCAACTACCAGACGGAACTCGGCGTCGTCGCCGATGCGAAGCTGGCGCTGGCGGCGCTGGCCGACGAGGCGCGCGGCAAGCGCCATGCGGATCGCGGACGCCTGCGCGACGAGATCGCTCGCGGTCGCAAGGAGTTCTCGAACAACTGGGCCGATCAGCGCAGCTCGAACCAGTTCCCGCTTCGCCCCGAACGCATCCTCAGTGAATTGCGCCAGGCGGCGCCCGCCGACGCGTTCATCGTGACCGACGTCGGCTGGAACAAGAACGGCGTCGGGCAGCAGTTTCCGATCACGGTGCCGGGCACGTTCATTACGCCCAGCGGCCTGGCGACGATGGGCTTCGGCCCCGCGGCGGCGCTCGGGGTCAAGGTCGCCCAGCCTCACCGGCATGCGATTGCGTTGATCGGCGACGGCGGCTTCAGCACGAATCCATCGGTGATCGCCACGGCGATGGAAGCCGGGCTACATGTGATCTGGGTGGTGATGGACAATTCCGCGTTCGGCACGATCGCGGGCCTGGAAGAGATGCACTACGGCACGACGTTCGGGTGCATGTTCGAGTGCGACGGCAAGCCCTATCGCATCGACTATGCCGCGATGGCGCGGTCCTTCGGCGCCGACGGCATCTCGGTGGAGGCGGCAGACCAATTGGGTCCCGCGCTGCGCGCCGCGCTGGCGTCGGGCCGGCCCACCGTCATCCAGGTGCCGATGGAAAACGCCCCGACACCGACGCCCGGCCACTGGGACATCAACGACATTTATCGGCGCGGAGAGTAAGGCGTGACTCTAGCTAGGCGTGCATCCGGCTTCAAGGAGGCTGTAGTGGTAAACCTGAAAGTTTGGTCAATGTTCGTCGGCGCAATCCTGCTGATCGGCGCGCCGGTCAACCCGGCGTGGGCGCAATCAGTGTCTGGCTCCCAGGTGTCAGGCGTGGTGCGTGACGCCAGCGGTGGGGCGCTGCCAGGGGCCGAGGTCACGATCACCAAGACCGACACGGGTGCCGTGCGAACCACGGTGACCTCGAGCGATGGCGCATATGTGCTCACGAATCTCCCCCCCGGCCCGTATCAATTGAAGGTGATCTTGCAGGGCTTCACGACCTACGCGCAGGATGGCATCGTCCTGCAAGTCAGTTCAAATCCCCAGGTCAATGTCACGCTGGCGGTGGGCGCCATCACTGAAATGGTCTCGGTCACCGGCAATACCGCCCTGATCGAGACCCACTCGACCGGCATCGGACAGGTCATCGACAACCAGCGGGTGGTGGAACTGCCGCTCAATGGACGGCAGGCCACCGAACTCATCTTCCTCTCTGGTCTGGCCACCCCGGTCCCGGGAGGCGACCTCAACACCAACAAGAACTATCCGACCGTGACCATCTCGGTGGCCGGCGGCCAGGCCAACGGCATGACCTACATCATGGACGGCGGCACCCACAACGATCCCTTCAACAACTTGAATCTCCCCACGCCGTTTCCAGATGCGCTCCAGGAGTTCAAGGTGGAAACCAGCGCGTTGCCGGCGCGCTACGGCCACCATTCGGCATCGGCCGTGAACCTGATCACGAAGTCGGGCACCAATGCGTTCAAGGGCAGTGCCTTCGAGTTCAACCGGGATTACCACTTCAACGCCCGCAATGCGTTTGCGACCCAGCGCGACAGCTTGAAGCGCAACCAGTTCGGCGGCGTGGTCGGCGGCCCGATTGTCAAGAACAAGATCTTCTTCTTCGGCGGGTATCAAGGGAAGATCGAGAAAACCAATCCCGCGACCACCATCAGCTACATTCCGACACCGGCGATGCTCGCCGGCGACTTCACGACGTTTGCGTCCCCGGGATGCAACGCCGGACGGCAGATCAACCTGACCGGCGGGTTCGTGAACAACCAGATCGATCCATCCAGGCTGAGCACCGTGGCCTCGAACTTTGCCAAGTACCTGCCCACCGCGAGCGCGGATCCCTGCGGCCGCGTCCAGTACGGGATTCCGAACAACAACACCGAGCACCAGACCGTCGCCAAGGTGGACTACACGCTGAGCAACCGCCAGACGGTATTCGCGCGTTACCTGTACTCGGTGTACGACAATCCGGCGACCTATGACGGCAAGAACGTGCTGACGCTCAGCCGCACCGGTCAGAACAACCAGGTCCATTCAGTGGTGGTGGGCCACAACCTGGCGATGGGATCGTTGGTGAACGCGTTGCGCGTGACCTCGAACATCACCATCAACGATCGGCCGCTCCCGGAGTACTTCACCGCGACGGACCTCGGGAGCAAGATCTTCAGCCCGCTGAAGGGATATGTCGGGGTCAACGTCAGCGGCAATGGGTTCTCGATCGGCAGCGGCGGCACCAATCCCGGGTACTTCAACTCCAACGGCATCCAGCTGGCGGACGACGTCGATCTCCTGCGTGGCAATCACCAGATCTCGTTCGGCGCCAACTGGATTCACACCAAGATCGAGACGCTGAACAACCGGCCGACCAACGGCGCGTTTTCGTTCAACGGCCAGGGGACCGGCCTCTCCCTGGCGGACTTCATGATGGGCGTGGTAAGCGGCGGCGTGGTGCAGGGCAACCCCGTCTACGACTACGACGACCACGACTACGTGGGCGCGTACGTGCAGGATGACTGGCGGCTGCGCTCGAACCTCTCGGTGAATGTCGGCTTGCGGTGGGAGCCATTCATCCCGATCCGCAACACCTACAGCTGGGTCAGCAACTTTGACATGGCCAGGTTTGACCAGGGCGTCAAGAGCACGGTCTATCCACAGGCACCTCCCGGGCTCCTCTTCCCTGGCGACGCCGGCTATACGGGGCGGGGTGCCACCAAGAGTCAGCTCGCGCAGTTCGCCCCTCGCCTGGGCGCGATCTGGACGCCGGGAGGCGACGGCAAGACCAGCATCCGCGCCGGCTGGGGCATGTTCGACGAGACGCCGCACCTGTTCTTCAACACGCGGTTCTCGAACAACCCGCCGTGGGGCGCGCAGATCACGCTCTCCAATCCGGCCGGCGGCTGGGCCGATCCGTACTTGGGCTATCCGGGCGGCAACCCATTCCCGGCGCTCAACACCAATTGGGCGACCCAGCCGTTCCCGGCCTTCGGTGTTTACGTGAACGCACCGTGGGACATGAAGCCGACGGTGCTCAGCCAATGGAACGTCAGTGCCCAACGGCAAATGGGCGACTGGATGCTGGCCGCCACCTACCTGGGCAACAAGTCGAAGAACCTGTGGCGGGCCACGGAACTCAATCCGGCGGTCTTTGCCGCCGGCGCGACCACCGGAAACACGAATCAGCGACGCGTGCTGATCCTGAAGAACCCGGTTGCGGGCCAGGCCTACGGCACGATCGGCCAGGTGGACGATACGGGCAAGGGCATCTACAACGCCATGCTGCTCTCGGCGCAGCGGCGGATGAAGAAGAACCTCAGCGTGCTCGCCAACTGGACGGTGTCCAAGTGCATGTCGGACCCGGCGACGTCGGAGATCACCGGCCCGACGATTGTCGATCCCAACAATCCGGACCTCGACTACGCCTATTGCGCGTCGGATCGCCGCCACGTCGTCAACCTGTCGGCGGTGATGATGGTCCCGGATTTCAACAACACCACGACCAAGGCCATCCTGAGCGGCTGGCAGGTGTCGCCCATCGTGCGGTGGCAGAGTGGCAATCGGTCGTCGATCACGACCGGCGTGGACAACGCGCTCACCGGCATGGGCGGCCAGCGCGGCGTGCAGATCCTGGATGACCCCTACGGCGACGGCACACCGGGCAATTACCTCAATCGTGCCGCCTTCACCACGCCGGCGACCGGCACCTACAGCCCGCTGGCGCCGTTCACGGTGCTCAATCCGTCGCGCTTTACCAACGACCTCGCCGTCAGCCGGAGCTTCAAGTTCGGCGGTTCACAGTCGTTTCAGTTCCGCTGGGAGATCTTCAACGTGATCAACTACGTGAACTACAACCCGCCGACTACCGCGCTCAACAGCGCCAACTTCGGGAAGATCCTGGGTGCCGGTGATCCGCGCATCATGCAGTTCGCCTTGAAGGTGGACTTCTGATCACTCGCTCGATGACGCGCGCTCTCTGTGTGGCAATCGGCGCGGCTGCCTTGGCGGCAGCCACGCTGACCGCCCAGAATCCTTCGACTTCACTCGGGGCCGGCAACTGG
>JBDTMB010000417.1:0-5395 GCA_039934485.1 Vicinamibacterales bacterium | reverse complement strand
TTTCTTTGCGCCGCGCTGTCGGTTGCCACCACGGCCGGCATCATCCTCGTGCTCGCCGTCGAGACGGTGGAGTTCTTCCGCGAGGTGTCGATCGTCGAGTTCCTCACCGGCACCGAGTGGACGCCGCTGTTTGCCAACGCGCATTTCGGCGTGCTGCCGCTCGTCGCCGGGACGCTGATCGTCTCGGCGATCGCGATGGTGGTGGCGCTGCCGATGGGCCTGCTGGTGGCGATCTACCTCAGTGAGTACGCGGCCGACGGGGTTCGCCGCGTCATCAAGCCCGTCCTCGAAGTGCTGGCCGGCGTGCCCACCGTGGTCTACGGCTACTTTGCCCTGCTGTACGTGACGCCGCTCCTGCAGCGGCTCTACCCCGAGTTGTCCGGCTTCAACGCGCTCAGCCCCGGCATCGTGATGGGCATCATGATCCTGCCGCTGGTGTCGTCGCTCTCCGAAGACGCGATGCGCGCCGTGCCGGGAGGGCTGCGCGAGGGCGCCTACGCGCTCGGCGCGACGCGCGTGCAGACCGCCCTGCAGGTGGTCGTGCCGGCGGCCTTTTCCGGCATCACCGCCGCGTGCATCCTCGCCGTCTCGCGCGCGGTGGGTGAAACGATGATCGTGGCGATCGCCGCCGGCCAGCAACCGCGGCTCACCGCCAGCCCGTTCGTGCCGGTCGAGACGATGACCGCCTACATCGTGCAGGTGAGCCTGGGCGACACGCCGCAAGGCACCATCGAGTACCGGACCATCTTCGCCGTCGGCATGCTGCTGTTCCTGATGACCTTCGGCCTCAACCTGGTCAGCACCTGGCTGCGGAACCACTTCCGCGAGGAGTACTCGTGAGCGCCGGCAGCCGCCGCCGCGCCGACTTGTTGTTCCAGGTCGCCGCCCTCGCCGCGCTGGTGGTGGCGCTCACGGCGCTGGCCGCGCTGCTCTTCGACGTCGTCTCCGACGGCGCCGCGCGTCTCAACTGGTCCTTCCTCACCAACATCGCCTCGCGCCGCGCCGAGGAGGCCGGCATCTATCACGCGCTGATGGGCAGCATCTGGGTGATCGCGCTGACCGGGGCGATGGCGTTGCCGATCGGCGTCGCCTCGGCGGTGTATCTCGAAGAGTACGGCACGCACAGCCGGCTCGCCAGGTTCATTGAAATCAACATCGCCAACCTCGCCGCGGTGCCGTCGATCATCTACGGCCTGCTCGGGCTCGGCTTGTTCGTCCGCTTGATGGGCATGGGACGCAGCGTCCTGGCCGGCGCCGCCACGCTCGCGCTGCTGGCGCTGCCGGTCGTCATCCTCGCCACGCGCGAGGCCCTGCGCACGGTACCGGGCACCATCCGCGAAGGCTCCTACGCGCTCGGCGCGAGCAAGTGGCAGACCATCTGGCACCAGGTGCTGCCGATGGCGACGCCCGGCATCCTCACCGGCCTCATCCTCGCGCTGTCGCGCGCCATCGGCGAGACCGCGCCGCTCATCACCATCGGCGCGCTCACCTACATCCCGTTTGCGCCCGACAGCGTCTGGTCGCCGTTCACGGTGCTCCCGATCCAGATCTTCAACTGGGTGTCGCGCCCGCAATCCGACTTCAAAGTCAACGCCGCCGCGGGTATCCTGGTCCTGCTGGGGCTGTTGCTGACGATGAACATGGTGGCCGTGATCGTGCGCGATCGATTTCAACGACGAGGGCGGTCATGACCGCGGCGCGACTGACCTCGTTGTCGGGCGTGGCCGCACGCGGCGGCGCCGCGGCGCCTGCGGACCATCCGGTGAAGATCGACGTGCGCGGGCTCAATTTCTACTACGGGGCCAAGCGCGCGCTCGACGGGATTTCGATCCGTCTCGACGCCAACCTCGTGACCGCCTTCATCGGGCCGTCCGGCTGCGGCAAGAGCACGTTCCTGCGCACGCTGAACCGGATGAACGACATCATCCCGAACACCCGCGTCGAGGGCACCGTCGAAATCGACGGCGACAACATCTACGGCCCCGGTGTGGACGTCGTCCAGCTCCGCCGCCGCGTCGGCATGGTGTTCCAGAAGTCCAACCCGTTCCCGAAATCGATCTTTGAAAACGTCGCCTACGGCCTGCGCATCAACGGGATGGCGAAGACCAGGGCGGAACTCGCCGATCGCGTCGAAGAGAGCCTGCGGGCGGCGGCGATTTTCGACGAGGTCAAGGACCGGCTGAACGAGTCGGCGCTGGCGCTCTCGGGCGGCCAGCAACAACGGCTGTGCATCGCCCGGGCGCTGGCGATCCGCCCGGAAATCCTCCTCATGGACGAACCGGCCTCGGCGCTCGACCCGATCGCCACGCAGCGCATCGAGGAGTTAATCTACGACCTCAAGAAGAACTACACCATCGTCATCGTCACGCATAACATGCAGCAGGCGGCGCGGGTGTCCGACTACACGGCGTTCTTCTGGCTCGGCCGGGTGGTGGAGTTCGATCGCACGGACAAGATGTTCACGGCGCCGGCCGAAAAGCTAACCGAAGACTACGTCACAGGAAGGTGCGGCTAACGTGGAACGGGTCGTCCGGCACTTCCAGGAAGAGCTCGAACAGCTCAAGGAGCGGCTGCTCGCCATGGGCGGGCTGGCCGAAGAGCGCGTGCGCGAGGTGGTGCGCAGCGTCACCGACCGCGATGTCGCGGCGCTCGACGCGGTACTCGGCGGCGACCAGCCGATCAACGACCTGCACATCGAGATCGACGACCGCTGCTTCAAGCTGCTGGCGCTGCATCAGCCGATGGCCGCCGACCTGCGCGTGATCGTGGCGGCGGTCAAGATCAACACCGACCTCGAGCGCGTCGGCGACCTGGCGGTCAACATCGGCGAAGCCGGGAAGCGCTACATCCAGCATCCCCCGGTGAAGCCGCTCATCGACATCCCGCGCATGGGCGAACTGGCGCAGAAGATGCTGCGCGAATCCCTCGATGCCTTCGTCCGCCGCGACATGGCGCTGGCCGAGGCGGTGCTGGCGCAGGACGACACCCTCGACGCCCTGAAGTCGCAGATTTTCCGCGAACTGCTCACCTACATGCTGAACAACCCGGCCACCATCGAGCCGGCCCTCGACCTGATCCTGATTTCCCGCCACCTCGAGCGCATCGGCGACCATGCGACCAATGTCGCCGAGGACGTCATTTTCATCCTCTCGGCCAGGGATGTCCGCCACCAGGGCGAGCCGCCCGCCGACGTGCCCTTCGCCTAGCCCCCGCCTTTCGCATCGGTCGCATCTGCGCTGGTCATGCCTGCTCTGGGCTACAATGAATCGGTTGTACTTCCAGACAGATTAGTACCCTATGGCGAACACGCTCACGATCACCGATAACCGCACCGGCAAGCAGTACGACGTGCCGATCGCCGATGGCACCATCCGCGCCACCGACCTCAAGCAAATCAAGTCCGCCGAGCCCGACGACACGGGTCTCATCACCTACGACCCCGCGTTCATGGCCACGGCGGCCTGCAAGAGCAAGATCACCTTTATCGACGGCGACAAGGGCATCCTGCTGTACCGCGGCTACCCGATCGAGCAGCTGGCCGAAACCAGCAACTATCTCGAGGTGACCTACTTGATCCTCTTCGGCGAGCTGCCAACCGCGGCACAGCTGAAGGCGTGGACGACCAGCATCACGATGCACACGATGGTCCACGAGAACATCAAGAAGTTCATGGAGGGCTTTACCTACGACGCCCACCCGATGGGCGTGTTCATCAGCACGGTCGCCGCGATGTCCACCTTCTATCCCGACGGCAAGCTGATCTTCGACCAGCAGAAGCGGATGAAGCAGATCCACCGGCTGATCGCCAAGACGCCGACGATTGCCGCCTACGCCTATCGCCACAGCATCGGCCGGCCCTACGTCTATCCCGACAACGACCTGAGCTTCACCGGCAACTTCCTGAACATGCTGTTCAAGATGACCGAGCTCAAGTACAAGCCGGATCCGGCGCTCGAACGCGCGCTCGACGTGCTGTTCATCCTGCACGCCGACCACGAGCAGAACTGCTCGACCAGCACGATGCGCGCCATCGGCAGCTCGCACGTCGACCCGTTCTCGGCGCTGGCCGGCGCGGCCGCCGCGCTCTACGGCCCGCTGCACGGCGGCGCCAACGAAGCGGTGCTGCGGATGCTCAAGGAGGTCGGCTCGGTCGACCAGGTGCCCGCGTTCATCAAGAAGGTCAAGGCCGGCGAAGGCCGCCTGATGGGCTTCGGCCATCGCGTCTACAAGTCGTACGATCCGCGCGCCAAGATCATCAAGCGCACCGCCTACGAGGTGTTCGACGTCACCGGCAAGAATCCGCTGCTCGAGATCGCGCTCGAACTGGAACGGATCGCGCTCGAAGACGATTACTTCATCTCGCGCAAGCTCTACCCGAACGTCGACTTCTACTCGGGCCTGATCTACCAGGCGATGGGCTTCCCGGTGGACATGTTTGCCGTCCTCTTCGCGATCGCCCGCACGGTGGGCTGGGTGGCGCAGTGGGAAGAGATGCTGCTCGACAGCGAACAGAAGATCGCCCGTCCCCGCCAGATTTACGAGGGGGCCACGACGCGGGATTACATCCCGATGGACCAGCGGTAGGCATTGCAGATGGCAGATCGCAGATGGCTGATGGCGGTGCTGGCGTTCGCGGCTGCAACCGCGAACGCGCAGACGCCGGCGGCGTTCGACAGCTCGAAGGCGTGGGAGCACCTGCGCCAGCAGGTGGCGCTCGGCCCCCGGCCGTCGGGGACGCCGGCCAACGCCAGGACGCGGCAGTACATCACCACCACCCTCGCCGCGAGCGGCATCAAGACCGTCGAGCAGCCGTTCGACGGCGCGACGCCGAACGGACCGGTGAAGATGGTCAACCTGATCGCGACCATTCCCGGCGCCCGGCCCGAGCGCCTCGTGCTCGCCAGCCACTTCGACACCAAGATCTTCAGCGCCTTCCGTTTTGTCGGCGCCAGCGACGGCGCCTCGAGCACCGCCGCCCTGCTCGAACTGGGGCGGGTGATCAAGGCGCGCGGCAAGCTGCCGTTCACGATTGAGTTGCTGTTTCTCGATGGCGAGGAAGCCGTCGGCGAATGGCGCGGCACCGACAACACCTACGGCAGCCGCTACTACGTCGACGCCGCGCGCAAGGCCGGCACGCTGTCGTCGCTCAAGGCGCTCGTCCTGCTGGACATGATCGGCGACCGCAACCTCAACCTGCGCCGCGAGCAGAACTCCACGCCGTGGCTCACCGAGATCATCTGGAGCACGGCCCGCAAGCTCGGCCACCAGGCGCAGTTCCTCGATCAGCCGACCCCGATTGAAGACGACCACATTCCGTTCCTGAAGGCCGGCGTCGCGGCGGTGGATCTCATCGACCTCGATTACCCCGCCTGGCACACCGCCGAAGACACGCTGG
>JBDTMB010000416.1:0-5413 GCA_039934485.1 Vicinamibacterales bacterium | reverse complement strand
GCGTGCCGAGCAGCACTTCCATCACCCACTTGCCGCGCAGCACCGGCGAGGTGCGGTTGGCCATCGAGGTCTGGACCAGCATGCTGCCCTGGCCAAGGATGCCGCGGCGCGAGGCGTCCGGATAGGCGACACGGCGGAAGTCGGTGCCGGTCACGCCCTGGATGCCGTAATGACGCGCCAGGCGCTCGTTCACGAAGGTGTAATCGGCGCGATAGAGATCGAGGAGGCTCCGGTCCTCCTTGACGAGGTTGCCGAAGAACATCTTCGTTTCCGTGCGCATCGCATCGGCGAGGTTCTCGTCGAAGTTCGGATAGAAGTTCGGATCCGGACGCACCTTTTCAATGTCCTGTAGGCGAAGCCACTGCGCGGCAAACCGATCGGCGATGGCCGACGCACGCGGATCCGCGAGCATCTTGCGCGCGTACTTCTCAAGTCCGCCCGGTGTCGACAGCTCCTTGCGGCCCGCGGCGGCGATCAGGTCCTTGTCCGGGGGAAGGCCCCAGATGAAGAACGACAGCCGCGACGCCAGGTCGACGTCGGCGACGCGAAAGGTGCCGCCCGAGCGCGCGTCGGTCGGCGTCTTCTCGAGACGGAAGATGAAGTAAGGGCTGGCCAGAACGGCTTCGAGCGCGGCACGCACGCCGGATTCAAACCCGTTCTTCGCCGCTTCCGTCTCGTAGAACGGCATCAGCCGGTCGAGCTCGGCGCTGGTGATGGGCCGGCGATACGCGTCGGTGCCGAGGTTGGTGATGATCCTGCGGGCGCACGGCACTTCGTCGGCAGCCGTCGTCGGACGGCAGCTGAAGATCTTCTGCCGGCTCGGCGTCATCGAGATGCCGGTGGTCTTGAACGGTCCGCGCACGTTCAGGTTGTGCATTTGCGGCAGGGTGGTGATGCCGCCGCCGCCGGAACCGCCGCCGGCGTTGGACCATTCGTGCGGGCGAATCAGGTCTTCGTACGGGCCGTCGGTGCGGCGCACGAACGCCGCGGCGATCTTGTGCTGGCCGGCGCGCACGAGAATCGGCTCGGCGAAGAGCGGCGTCGCGCCGCTGCCGTCGGCCGCCACCTGCGGGCCGTTTTCGTACTGCAGGAACGCGACGCGCTGGCCGTCGATCGAAATGTCGATGTCTTCAAAGCGCGCGTTGTCGCCGTTGGTCAGGCCCAGCGCGATCTGGTACTCGCCATCCGCGGGAAACACGTGATCCACCACCATGCCGCCGCGCGTGCCGTAGGGCGTGCCGTCGACGTGGTCCCACGGGTGCTGTGAGGCGTAGGTCTTGTTGGTGTAGGCGGACTCGACGGTCGGCGCGTTCTTGTCGCCCACCGCCATGCGGCTGATGTCGGCGGCGGCGTTGAGGTACGCCTCGAGCAGCGTCGGCGACAGCGACTGTTCATCCGCGATGTTGTCGAAGTTGGCGCTCATCGTGTCGAGCGGCAGCCAGCGGCCGGAATCGACATTGAGGTCCAGCAACTCGCCGATAGCGCGCGCATACTCGGCGCGGTTGAGGCGGGGGAACGTGCGGCCACCCGGATTGGGATTGGCGATCGCCGCGGCGTCAACCGTCGATTCCAGCGTCGAGATGAGCGACTGATACACGGCGGGCTCGGGACGCGGCATGCCCGGCGGCGGCATCATCCCCGCCTGCAGCTTGCGGATCATCTTCTCCGCGACCTCCGCGTGTTTTCCGGCCTGGCTGATGTCGAAGGTCGCCAGCGACAGATCGCCGGCCTTGGCGCGATCGCTGTGGCAGCCGGCGCAGTAGCGCTTCACCAGCGCGTTCTGTTCGGCGTGCGACGTTTGTGGGGGCGAGCCTTTAGGCTCGCCCTGGGCTCCAGGCAAACCTGAAGGTTTGCCCCCACTTGGAGGTTTAGCCACGACAGGGCGGGAAGCCGTTGGAGCAGCAGTGACGGCCTGCGTCTTCGGAGCGGCCTGTTGGCCGCCTATTGTCGCTACGAATCCGAGGCACACAACCGCTGTGCCCAGGATCATGGAACCTGCTCTATTCATTTCCACGGCTCCCGCGCGACCGGGAGCAAACCGAGACGCTATCTCGGGCTCCTAGTCAATCTGTGCGCACTATACACCCAATCCCCTGGCCACATGGATGGGGCAAAAAGAGATGACCTTTGGTGACATTTGTAGACATTTGGGCCTGAAAACGCGGTTCCGGGGGCGCTGGGAGAATGGGGTTTGGGGACGATTTGGAAGGCTCGTGTCCCCCACTCCCACCCTCCCACCCTCCCACCATCCCCCCACTCCTATTTCTTTAGCTCGTCGAAGACGACCTGCATCGACGCCTTGACGCGCTCGTTCTTGTAGCCAGGATATTTCGCGACGCTGAAGCCGTTGAACGCGTCGTCAATCGTCTTGCCCGACTGCACTGCCGCGCTCGCCGCGGCGACCAGGTCGGTCATGAATCTCTGGTACTCCTGCACGTCCTTCATCGTCATCATCGGGCTGTGGCCGGGGATGACGGTGTCGATGTTCTTCACGCCGGCGATCGCGTTGGCGAGCGTCTTCGCGTAGTTCACGCAGCTGCCGCCGTTGTTGCGATCGCAGAGCGGGCCGTCTTTCCACGCGAACATGTCGCCGGTCTGCAGCACGCGCAGCGACGGAAACACCACCCACGTGTCGCCGCTGGTGTGGCCCGGGCCGAAGTAGTAGAGATCGATCTGGTTCTTGCCGGTGCCGACCGTCAGCTTGTCCTTGTAGGTCTTGGACGGCAGGAATTTCGCCTTGTCGCCCTTGAAGGCGTCCATCTTCACCATGTTCGCCTTGGTGTTCTCGTGCGCGATCACTTCGACCTTGTCGCCGAACAGGTCGTTGTTGCCGGTGTGGTCGCCGTGCGTGTGCGTGTTGATGATGCGCGTCACGGGCTTGTCGGTCACGGTCTTGATCTTGTCGAGGATCGCCTGGCCCCAGCCGGCGAGCTTGGTATCCACCAGCGTGACGCCCGCGTCGGTGATGAACACCGAGACGTTGCCGCCGCTGAAGGTCTCGCGCGGCGTCGGGCTCGAGCTGGTCAGGACATAGAGGTTGTCCTTGAGCTTCACGATGTCGATCACCTTCGGCCCGGCCGCCGGCGGCGGCGCCTGATACGCGGCCACCGCCATCGTGAGCGAGCCCATCACCACAATCACACTGAGAGCGAAAAGTCGTTTCATGATTTGTCCTTTATGCTTTGCACCCCGGCACCCCGGCACCCACTATTGTTTCTTGGCCGTCCAAGCCGAGGGAACCGTGCCGGTGATCGTGCTGCCGCTGACCTTGCCCACGTATTTGGTCGCGCCGGCGGTGAAGGTGATCTCATCCCCCAGCAGGCGACCTTCCACTTTCTGAGTGCCGAGTGTGCCCGTGATCATCTGGAACGTCTGCGTGAGGGCGAGCGCGCCCTGCGTCATCTGCCAGTTGCCGGCCACCTTGGCGGGCACCACCCAGTAGAGCGCCGTGCACCAGCTGCTCGAGCAGCCGTCGGTGACGGTGGCGACTTCGTCGGCCTGCCAGTCTTCCATCGTGAAGGTGTTCGAGGCGATGCGCGTGCCCGGCTTGAGATCGAGGATCTTGGGCCGCAGCTTCATGTTGATCGACGGCAGCAGGAACATCGTGATCACGTCGGCCTTCGAGAAGTCGGTCTCGAAGAGGTCGGCCTTCACGAATGTCGCGCGATCGGTCACGCCCGCCGCGGCGGCGTTTTTCTTCGCCAGTTCCACCATGTCGGGGTTGTACTCGATGCCCATCGCGCGCGCGCCGCGCTTGGCGGCGGTGATCACGGTGATGCCGTCGCCGGAACCCAGGTCCATGACGAAGTCCTTCGCCGTGACATGCGTCAGGTCGAGCATCTTGTTGACCACGGCCTGCGGCGTGGGCACCCAGACCACGTCCTTGCCGGCCTGGCCGACGGTGGGCTCAAAAGGCTTCTGGGTCGCGGTCCCCGTCTGCGCATAGGCCGCGGCGCTGACGAGCGAGGCGACGATGAAAGTGGCCAGAAACGAGGTTGCACGATTACTCATTGGCGTATCTCCAAAAACAGGCTTCGGTCTACAGGCTGCAGACTACTGGGGTCTACAGGCTGCAGGCTACTGGGGTCTACAAGCTGCGGGCTACCGCTCGCACTTATTCGGTGCAAGTGACTGTCGGTCCTCAAGAACACCGAGCCGCCGGCGACGGCCATCGACGCCAGCAACCCGCCGTCGAGCGGGTTGGTGGCGAGCCGGCGAAACTCCTTCCCCGGGGCGATGACCGTCGTCACGCCCTGCTCGGCAGGAAAGTATATGCGCCCATCGGCAAAAACCGGCGATGCCGAATAGGTGCCGCCGAGCCGCTGCTGCCAGATCACGGTCCCGCTTCGCGCATCGAGGCAGGTGGCGATGCCGCCGTCGTTGATCATGTAGAACTCGTCGCCGACCAGGAGCGGTGACGGCGTCAGCGGCGCGCCGCGCTGCAGTTTCCAGGCGACATGAGTCTTCGTCACGTCGCCCGTGCCGTCCGCGCGCACCGCGATCATCGACGGCTGCTGGAACCCGGTGGCGATGAACACCAGCCCGTGGCCGAACACCGGCCGCGGCACGTTCGAAAACCCATCGTCATAACCGACACGCCAGATTTCCTTGCCGGTCAGCGGGTCATACGACGCGGCGCGAAAGGCGCCCACGCTCACGAGCTGATCGCGATCCCCCACCGTGATCACCAGGGGCGTCGTGTAGGCCTGTTCCGCCGGCCCGCGGCGGTTGGTCTTCCATTTCACCTTGCCGGTCCGCTTGTCGAGCGCCACGACAAACGCCGCATCGCTCCCGTCGCAACTGAAGATCAGCAGATCGCCGTACACCACCGGCGAGCCGCCCGCCCCATGCTGCGATTGATACTCGAACTTGCTCTTCCAGACAATCTCGCCGGCCAGCGTCAGCGCCGCGGTGCCGTCGGCGCCAAAGTGCACGTAGACACGGTCACCATCGACGATTGGCGTCGGCGACGCCCAGCTGTTTTTCGGATTGATGTCGCGCGCGGACCCGCCGATCTTGAAGACCTCGACGTTCACCACTTCCTTGCCGGTAGCGGCGTCAAACGCCATGGCGCGGAGCGAGATCCCCCGCTGCTCGACCGCGGTGGTGATCCACACCCGTCCGCCGGCTACGACCGGCGACGACCAGCCCAGGCCCGGGAGCGGCGTCTTCCAACTGATGTTACGGGTTTCGCTCCACTCGAGCGGCAGGCCGCGTTCCGGCGAATGCCCCTGGCCATCGGGTCCGCGGAACGCCGGCCAATCCTGCGCCGCTGATACACCAGGGCCGCAGATGACGCAGATCAAACCTACCAGGGCCGCAGATGACGCAGATTTCAGAGCCGAAGATCTCAGAGCCGCAGATGACGCAGAAATAAACGTCAGAGCCGCAGATGACGCAGATCTCAGAGCCG
>JBDTMB010000415.1:0-5413 GCA_039934485.1 Vicinamibacterales bacterium | reverse complement strand
GTCTGCAGCATGTAGAGCTTCTCGTCCTGGATGGTGAACTCGAAGTCCTGGATGTCCTTGTAGTGGCGCTCCAGCCGCGTGGTGATCTCGCGAAGCTGCTTGTAGGCCTTCGGCATCACGCGTTCGAGCTCGCGAATCGGCTGCGGCGTGCGAACGCCAGAGACCACGTCCTCGCCCTGGGCGTTGATCAGGAACTCGCCGAAGAATTCCTTCGCGCCGGTGGCCGGATTGCGCGTAAAGCCCACGCCCGTGCCCGAGCGGTCGCCGGTGTTGCCAAATACCATCATCTGCACGTTGACGGCGGTGCCGATCGAATCGGGAATGTCGTAGATGCGGCGGTATTCCTTGGCGCGCGCGTTGTTCCACGAGCGGAACACCGCATTGCGCGACATGCGGAGCTGCTCCATCGGGTCCTGCGGGAACGCCTTGCCGGTCTTCTTCTTGACCACGTCCTTGTAGGCGACGACCACCTCGCGCAAGGCGGCCTCGTCGAGGTCGGTGTCGATCCTGGCGCCCTTCGCCGTCTTCACCGCTTCGAACTCGTGCTCGAACGCCGCCTTCGGAATCTCGAGCACGACGCTCCCGAACATCTGCATGAAGCGGCGGTAGCTATCGAAGGCGAAGCGGCCGTTGCCGGTGCGCGCCTTCAGGCCTTCCACCGCATCGTCGTTGAGGCCGAGGTTGAGGATGGTGTCCATCATCCCGGGCATCGAGAACTTCGCTCCCGAGCGGACGGAGACGAGCAGCGGGTTCTTGGTCGAGCCCAGCGTGGCGCCCGCGGCCTTCTCGAGCTTCCTCAGCTGCGAAACAATTTCGGCCTCGATGTTCGCCGGGAGCTTGCTGCCATGCTGGTAGTAGAGGTTGCAGGCATCGGTGGAAATCGTAAAGCCCGGAGGCACGGGCAGCTTGGCATTGGTCATCTCGGCGAGGCCGGAGCCCTTGCCGCCAAGCGTGTCCTTCATGTAGCGGTTGCCGTCCGCCTTGCCGTTGCCGAAGAAGTACACGAATTGCTTCGGCCCCTTCTTCGTCGCCAGTTTCTTCTTCGCTGCTTGCTTCGCCGCTTTCTTCGCCATTGCGCTCACTTCTCCTCTGGAACAATTTCCGAAACATCAGCCAGCTGCAGGATCAGGCGCTCGAGCCGCTTGAGCAGCCGAAGCCGAGCATCCCGCAACTTCGGGTCTTCCGCCATCACCATTACATCGTCGAAGAACTTCGCGACCGCGGGTCCCAGCGTGGCGGCTGCGGCGAACGCCTGGCGATAGCCGATACCAGACGACACGGCGTGTTCGATGACCGGCCCAAGGAAATTCACGCCGGCGCCGAGTGCCAATTCCGCGGGGTCGGTCAATTCGCCGCCAAGGTTGGGCGTGTCGTCGGCCAGGTTCCTGGCGATGTTCTTCACGCGCTTGAACAGCACGGCCAGTTGCCGGAACTGCGTGGTCTCCGTGAACTCCGGCAGCGTCTCGAGCTTGCGCCGCGCCACCAGGGGGCTCACATCCGCGATGTCGCCGTGCGTGACGGCGCGGACATTGCGGGTGTCGAAGCCGCGCTGCTCCAGCACAAACCGCACGCGGTCCATCATGAAGGACCAGAACGCGTCGTCCAGGCCCGCCGGGTCCACCAGCTGGCGCAGCGTGAGGCGCAGATCGAGGCCGGTCAGTTCCGGCAGATCCACGAGGATCCGGATCAGCCCCTGGGCCGACCGACGAAGGCCGTACGGATCGCGCGACCCGGTCGGACGCTCACCGGCCCTGAACATCCCCGCCACGGTGTCGAGCTTGTCGGCCAGCGAGACCGCCGCCCACGTGATCGCAGCCGCGCCCAGCTGCTCCCGGCCCGGCGGCGCGGTCGCTTCAACGCCGATCGGCAGGTAGTGGTAATAGACGGCCTTCCACACCTCTTCGGGGCTGCCACTCTCACGGGCATAGATGCCGCCCATGGTGCCCTGCAGTTCGGTCAGCTCGCGCACCATGTCGGTGGCCAGGTCCGCCTTGCACAAGCGTCCGGCCGCCGCCGCATGGCCGGCCAGGTCGGCCCGGCCAAACAAGTTGGTGCAAATCTCGCGCGCGAGCGTTTCCACCCGGGCGGACTTCTCGAGATAGCTGCCCAACTTCTTGTGAAACAGGACCGTGCTCAAGCGCTCGACGTGCGCCTCGAGCGGCTTCTTGCGGTCGGTGTCGAGGAAGAACCGCGCATCGCGCAACCGGGCGGTGAGCACACGCTCCATGTTCTTGGCGATGATCTCGGGCTTCTCCGGCTCCATGTTGAGCACGGCCAGGAAGACCGGCAGGAGCTTGCCGTGGTCGTTGCTCACCGGGAAGAAATGCTGATGGTGAATCATGGTCGTCGTCAGCACCTCTTCGGGCAGCCGGAGGAACTCCTCGGCGAACGTGCCGGAGACGACGACGGGATACTCCACGAGGTCCGGGACTTCATCGAGCATCGTGTGCCCGACCAGCGCCGTGGCGACGCGGCCGCCCCGGCGGCGGGCTTCGGCATCGAGCTCGCGCGCGATCCGATCGTGGCGCTCGCTGCGCTCGATGACGACGAGGTGCTCGGCGAGGCGCTTCCTGTAGTCCTCGAAATGCTTGACCTTGATCGCGCGTCCAGGCCGTCCGCTGGTGGTCAGGAAACGATGGCCGTAGGTGGACGCGCCGGCGTTGACGTCCTGGACGAGGCTGTGATGCGCCGCAGCCGAGCGTGAAATGGTGAACGGCACGACGCGTCCGCCATAGAGATAAAGGATCCACCGGATCGGTCGGCCGAACGGCAACTCGCCCTTGCCGTCCGTGAGCTCGGCATCCCACCGCATCAGCTTGGGGAACGTGAGGCTGCGGAGCACGCCGCCCAGCACCTCGGGCAACACATCCACCGCGGTTTTCCCGCGCTGATGCTTGCGCACCGCGATGTATTCGCCCTTGGCCGTCTTGATCCGCTCGATCGCGTCCTCGGGCACGCCCTGTTTCCTGGCGAAGCCCGCGCCGGCCGGCGTCAGCTTGCCCTCCGGCGTGAACGCCGCCGAGACCGGCGGTCCGGTGACCACTTCTTCGAGGTCGTCCTGGCGCTCGCCAATCTTGGCCACGCGCGCCGTCAGACGGCGCGGCGTGCTGTAGGTTTCCACCGGTTCGTCGAGCGACAGCCGCGCATCCTTGAGCCGCGCCTGGACGGCCTGGCCGATTTGCGCGGTCAGGCCGGGCAACCAGCTGGCCGGGATTTCTTCCGTCCCGATCTCGAGCAGCAGTTCGCGATCCATAAATCAGCCTTCAGCCTTCAGGCTACGGGCGTCGGGGGCTTCAGGGGTGACCTGGGCCGCGTATTCCTTGCAAATGGCGATGGCGAGCTGGCGCACGCGAAGGATGTAGGCCGTCCGCTCGGTCACGCCCACGCTGCCGCTTGAGTCGAGCAGGTTGAACAGGTGCGAGCACTTGAGGCAATACTCGAGCGCCGGCAACAGCAGCCCTCCGGCGAGCAGCTCCTGGCCGAACCTGAACGTCTCGTCGAACTGGCTGCGATGGAACGCCGCGAAACGCTCGCGATCGATGCCAGTGCCCTGATTGAAGGCGTACTTCGACTGCTCCACTTCCTCGCGCATGCGGACCTCGCCGTAGGTGCGCCCGCCGCCCCACTGCAGGTCGAACACGTTATCCACTTTCTGCAGGAACATCGCGATGCGCTCGAGGCCGTAGGTGATCTCCACCGAAATCGGCGACAGGTCCAGGCCGCCGACCTGCTGGAAATAGGTGAACTGCGAGATCTCCATGCCGTCGAGCATCACCTGCCAGCCGATGCCCCAGGCGCCCAGCGTGGGCGACTCCCAGTTGTCCTCCTCGAACCGGATGTCGTGCTGCCGCGGGTTGATGCCCACCGCTTCGAGACTCTCGAGGTAGATCTGCTGGATGTCGTCCGGCGACGGCTTGAGGATCACCTGGAGCTGGTGATGCTTGAACAGGCGATTCGGATTCTGCCCGAAACGTCCGTCGTCGGGCCGCCGCGACGGCTGCACGTAGGCGACACTCCACGGCGCGGGGCCGAGCACGCGCAGCAGCGTTTCGGGATGCGACGTGCCGGCGCCCACTTCCAGGTCCAGGCCCTGCTGGATGAGGCACCCGCGCGAGGCCCAGAACGAGGTGAGCTGGAAGATGAGATCTTGAAAAGTCACGAGTGGCGATGCATCTCTCTGAGGACCCGAATCGACCGAGGTTCACGCTCCAGGTGGTGCGTGATCAACTTCCGATGAATCTGCTCAATCTCCTTCAACACCCGCGCGCTGGCGCCCAATTGCTCCACGTCGCGCGGCCCGATTCGTTTCACCCCGTCGAGGAATGTTTCGGCCCCACTCGACAGGCGCTGATCTTCCGGATACACCCCCTGCAGCCGCAACAGCCAGCACTCGAAGTAGCGTGCCAGCGCGTCCACCGGCGCGCCCGCCACCAGCGCTTCGAGCGCCGACGTGCCCAGGCGGAACAGCCGCTCATCCACATCGGCGTCGGCCGCCCACTCGTCGATCAGCTCGGCAAAATAGTGACTGTAGCCAAGCGCCTCCGGATTGAGCGCCGACAGCGGCGAGCGCACGGGCTCGGCGTAATTCAAGCCCACCAGCTCGCGCCGCTCCTTCTCGAAGTACGACACCCGCACCTCGGTCAGCGGTTCGAGCGCCGCGCCAAACCGCTTGCGCGATCGCCTCGCGTTGGGCGCCACACCCCGCTTCTTGCCGCGGTCGCGCGTGAGGAAGACCACGATGCGGTCCGCCTCCCCCAACTTGTAGGTCCGAAGAATCAACGCCTCGGCCGTGTGCAGGGGCATTATCTCACTTGACGAGGTAGCGCAGGAACACCGTTGCCAGGCCCAGGAACGACGCAAACCCGACGACGTCCGTGAACGTGGTGATAAACACCGCCGACGCCAGCGCGGGATCGACCTTTAGCGCCTTCAGCCCGAGCGGCACCAGCGTGCCGGCCACGGCCGCGACGAACATATTGCACAGCATCGCCATGCCGAGCAGCAGGCCCAGGATCGGATCGTGCTTGGTGGCCCAGGCCACGCCCGCCGCCACGATGCCAAGTGCGACGCCGTTGCCCAGGCCGATCGCGGCTTCCTTGCCGAGCGCTTTCCGGGCGTTGCCCCACGATAACTCGCCCAGCGCCAGGCCGCGCACGATCACCGTGAGGGTTTGCGTGGCCGCATTGCCGCCCATGCCCGCGACAATCGGCATGAAGATCGCCAGGGCCGTGACCTTTTCGATCGTCCCCTCGAAGAGCGCGACCACCGAGGCGGCGAGGAAGGCCGTGCCGAGGTTCACGCCGAGCCACGGCAGCCGCTTGCGGATCGCCTCGCTCGCCGGTGTCGCCACGCGCTCGTCGCCCCGCTCTTCGTCGGCGCCAGGGGGGCTCGGGGCAGGAAAAAGGCCACTCCG
>JBDTMB010000414.1:0-5430 GCA_039934485.1 Vicinamibacterales bacterium | reverse complement strand
GGGTGACGCTGAACGTGAAACTGTCGGGACCGTTGTAATTCGACGCCGGCGCATACGTGAACGCGGGACCGCTGCCCGTGACTGTGCCGTGCGCGGGCTGATTGCCAATCGCGAAAGTGAACGCGGCCGGCGCCGCGCCGGTGCCGCTTACGGTGATCGTCGTCGCCGTGTCTTCCACCACGTTGACGCTCTGCGCATTCGCCGCCGGCGTCACGTTGAGGACGAACGCTCCGATCGACGTGCGCGGCGGCGCCGCCATGTCCATCGCCTGCGCCGTAAACGCGAAGGTGCCGGATTGCGTCGGCGTGCCGGACAGCACACCGGCGGTCGACAGCGTTACGCCGGATGGCAGCGTGCCGCCCGCGAGGCTCCACGTGAACGGCGGGAAGCCGCCGGAGGCCGACAACGCCGTCGAGTAGGCCTGGTTGACGACGCCGCCCGGCAGCGCGCCGGTGGAGACGACCAGCGGTTCAAACACGCGGATGATCAGCGTGGCCGTGGCGTACTGCGCGTTGGCATCGACCAGCCGGACGGTGAACGTGTAGACACCGGAAGCGGTCGGCGCGCCATCGATGGTGCCATCGGCGTGGAACGTCAGGCCGGGCGGCAAGGCACCCGTCGTCACCGAAAACGAGAACGGCGCGGTCGAGCCCGTCTGCGCGATCGTCGCGGTGTAAGCCAGCGTCCGCGCCGCATCCGGCAACGTCGTCGTGACAATCACCGGAATGGAGGCTTCGACCACCGGAGTGGTGCTGCCCTGCTGCACGGCGATGGTGTCCACCGGATGCGACGTCGTCACCACGCCGAGGTTCTTGAGATCGGTCAGCGCGCCGGTGAGGTCCTGGAGCGGCGTCTCGCTGGGCGTGCCGGTGGGGTCGGTGGTGGTGTCGCCTACCGGACTGTAGACGCGCAGCGTCACGCGCGCCGTGTCCCCGGGCGCCAGGGCCACCGTCGCATTCTCGATGTCCGGGTTCTCGATGTCGGGATTCACCACCGTCGAGAACTCCTGCGAGTTGGACGGGTCGACGAAGGCCGGGCTGTTGATGGTGACGACCGTGAGGTTGCGATTCGGCATCGCGACCCCGCACAGATCCTTGGCCAGCACCGGCGACGCCGTGGTCTTGGTGACCACCAGCTGGAACTTCACGCCGCTGTTCATCAGGCGCTGCTGCTGCGCCTGCTTGAGCAGCAGCTTCACCTGGTACGAGGTGGCGGTGTTGCCGACGTTGGCGACGTTCCAGGTGACGTCGGTCAACGCGGCGTTCTCGATGTCGGGATTCTCGATGTCCGGGTTTTCGATGTCGGGGTTCTCGATGTCCGGGTTCTCGATATCCGGGTTCTCGATGTCGGGGTTGATGATGTCCGGGTTGGTGATGTCCGGATTCTCGATGTCGGGATTCTCGATGTCGGGGTTCTCGATGTCCGGATTCTCGATATCGGGGTTCGCCTTCGGGAGGTTCTCGATATCGGGATTCGTGATGTCGGGAGTCGATACCGTGATCGCGTGCGCTTCAGCGTTCTCGATGTCCGGATTGATGATCCCTGGATTTTCGATGTCGGGGTTCTCGATGTCCGGGTTCGTGATGTCGGGGTTGAGGATGACCTTGGCCGACGTCGCGGTGGAGTTGCCCTCGGTGACCGTGATCGGGACCGAGGCGTTGCGATCGGTCGAGGTGACGAACACTTCGCGCGAGACGCTCGACTTGGGCGCGATCCGTACCGGCAGGTCGATCAGCGGCTCGAACTGCAGGAACGAGGCGCGGCCGCCCACCGGCTGCGCGTTGATGTGCAGCACCACGTCCTTGAAGCCGGTGATGGTGCCGTCCGGGAGTCTTACCGGCGGATCGGGATTGGTCACCGTCACCACGAACGATCGCTGGATCAGCTGCTGCGTGCCGTTGATCGTCGTGGCGTAGCCGAGCGGCTTGGTGTTGCCGAGCGTCGTCATCACCAGCCCGGTCAGGACCCGCGCCGAATAGATGTTCTGATCGCGCATGCCCGCCATGCCCGGCGCGCACTGCTGCACCGGCTGCGTCGGATCGTAGATGCTGGTGCCCGTCCAGCCGGCAAACGTCGGCGGCGTGTAGTGCACCCAATCCTCTTTGCCGTTGATCTTCTGGGCCGGCTTGCGCACGTCGCGGTTGTCGCTCCACGACGTGAAGTAGGTCGCCGGATCCGACACCAGCGTGTTGAAGCGCCAGGTGCCGTCGCCGTTGGCGATGAACGACGGCGACGCCGTGACGTCCAGGTAGTCGCCGATGAACGGCATCGTGCCGAGCGCAAACAGCGGCAGGTTGGGCGCGTTGAACTGCAGCTGCTCCGACGTGGTCTTGCCGGGCCGCACGCCTTCGAGATAATTCGACAGCTTCGCCGACGGCCCGAAGGCCGGCGGCGCGCCGGGGAGCCCCGCGGCGCCGCGCAGGTCAATGGTGTGGCGCGACGGCCGCAACGCCGGCGCCCCGACCCAGTTGAGAATCGGCGCCTCGTCGATGTAGGTGCCCCACTGCTTCGACTTGTCGTCGCGTTGATCCCACCAGACCAGGTGGAGCTTGCCGCCGCCAAAGCTGAGCACCGGCATGAACTGATGGCCGCGCTGCTGCGGATTGTCGGCCGCGTCCGGCGCCGACCAGGTCTTGCCGTCGGTGGACGAGGAGATGACGATGCGGGCGTCGCCGCCCTGGCCGTTGACGAGCGGGCCAATGCCGCGTTCCGACCATGCCACGTAGACCCGACCCGAGCCGTCCACCGTCATCGTCGGATACGCGTTGGTGCGGAACGACGTGGCGCTGCTGCCCTGGTCGAACGGGTGGATGGTGGCGATCTTGACGGGGGTGGAAAAGGTGTCGCCGCCGTCGGTGGATTTCGTGATCAGGATCGCATCGGGCTGCAGCGCGCTCATGAACTCGCGCCACGCCACGTAAATCGTGCCGGTGGCCGAGTCGATCGCGGCCACCGAGCCCTGGTTGATCTGGTTGCGCTCGCTGATCTTCTTCGGGTTCGAGAACGTGCGGCCGCAGTCGGTGGACCGCGCCAGCATGATCAGGGTGCGGCCTTCGAGCGGCTTGCCGGGGGTGTGGTCTTCACCGTTCTCCCGCTCGCGGCGCTTGCGATGCCCGAAATCGCGATCGCGATCCTGGTCCTGTTCGGTGGTCGCGGGCGGCGCGGCGGTCCCGGTCGCGGTGTCGAAGAACGCCGAATACATCACGTAGATCGTGCCGGCCGGTATTGGCTGCGCCTGCCCGGGAATCTGGCAGACCGGGCCCATCGACGGCTTCTTGTCTCTGTCGTCCTTGTCGTTGACCTTGCCCTTCTTGTCCTTGCCCTTGTCCTTCTCGTCCTTGCCGTGATCGTTCTTGTCCTCTTTCCCGTTGCCATGCATCGCGCGCGGGATGTCCACGGCGATCCACGGCTTGTCGAGAAAGCGCGTTTCGCTGCCGGTATCGATCACCGTGGTGCCGAGGTACGCGATCGAATCGCCCGCTTCGAGGTTGTTGTTGTCGATGTAGCGCGCGACAAACACCTTGCCGTCGTCCTTGTCGCGGTTGAAGGCCATGCCGCCCATGTAGAACAGCCCATGGGTGCCGGCGCGGATCACCGGATCAGCGGCGGCTTCGAGACCGTAGAGCGGTGAGTGGATGCCGTCCTGCGACACATCCTGGCGGAAGCCCGGGAGCAGTGTGCTCTTCCAGGTGCCGCCGCCGTCGAACGACTTGAAGATGCCCAGCCACGCGTCGCCGGTCACTTCGTCGCCGAGCCCGGGAATATCGACCGTGCGGTAATCGTTCGCCGCGCCAAGCAGGTGAAGCGGATTGCGGGTCGAGACCGCGATCGACGGCTCGTTCTGCCGCTGAAGAAATGGATCGCCGCCCGGCAACGTGGTGCCCGACACCATGTTGACGTTGCGCCCGGGAATGGGCGCCGGCAGCTGTTGCGCCGCCACGCGGACAAGTGCCAGCGTGAGACTCAAACCGACAGCGACGCCGAAGCCGACAGCGAGACGCAGGCCGCGGGGGGAACGGCAACGGTTCTTCATGTGTCGAGCCGAATTAACGCGCGTGGTGAACGAACAGGGCGAACGGGTGGTGCAAAAAGCGGGCAAACCGCGCCGCTCCTACTACTAAGGGGCGGGGTGAGCATGGAGTTATAGCTGAGCCGTCAGCAGAGTCAACAATATTTTGTGCAACAAAACGGCACACCCCATCGGCAGGCCCTCGCAAGCCACTTAGACGAAAGGCGTTAGCCCACTTCTAGGCAACTCCTTATTTTGTAAGTGTGCCGACAGAATTCGTCCGGCGCATCACTCCAAGGGGGCAGAGGCGGGAAACTACTTCAGGCGGATGTCGTACGCATAGACCGCGTCCTGATCGCGAATGATCAGGGTGCCGTTGCTGATGATCGGGTGGCTCCAGTGCGGCCGCCCGCTGTCCTGGCCGAGCGAAAAGCGGCCGTGCTCGCGGTAGCCCGCCGGATTCGCTTCGGCGAGCCCGACCACCCCGTCTTCGCTGTAGAGATACAGGCGCTGGTCCGCGAACGCGAGGGACCCCTTGCCGACGCTGCGGTCGCGCCAGGCCATGTCGCCCGTCTCGAACTTGAGCGCGGTGAGGATGCTGCTCGAAAAGCCGTAGACGTAGTCGCCGACGAGTACCGAGCTGGCGTGATGGTTGCGCATGTCGCGCGTGAAATACACCTCGCTGGCCGAGGCGATGTTCCCCGCGGCCTTCACGTCGAGCAGCGCCGCGCCGGTGCCGTAGTCGGACGACAGGAAGACGCGGGTGCCGCGCACGATCGGCGTGGCGATGTTGGCGGTGTTGTTCGACGCCTTGTTATACGACCACAGCAATCGCCCGTCTCGCGGATCCACCGCCAACGCGCGTTGGCCGGTGAAGAAGATCACCTGCGCCAGGCTCCCCGTATGCAAGAGCATCGGCGATGAATAGCCCGCCTCGTCGTCGAACTGTTGCCAGAGCGGCTTGCCGTCGGCCTTGTTCACCGCCACGATCGAGGCGCGCCGGCCGCCCGCATTTACCAGGATGCGATCGCCGACGATGAGCGGTGATTCGCTGTAGCCCCAGTAGGGATTGACGCCGCCGTACTGCTGGACGATGTTGAGCGACCAGACTTTGTGCCCGGTCGCAACATCGAGGCACGTGAGATCGCCGCTGCCGCCCAGCGTGTAGAGGAAACGGCCTTCGATGGTGGGGGTGCTGCGCGGGCCGTCGCCGCGATCGTTGCGAAAGCGCCGGCCGTTGGCGTATTCCCACACTTTCTTGCCGGTCGCCTGGTCGAGCGCCACCACGTACTCCGTGGTGCCGCGCGCGCCGAGCGTATAGAGGCGGCCCTGAGAAGCGGAGAAGGAGGAATAACCTTCGCCCACTCCCGCGGCGCGCCAGGCCAGCCGCGGCCCGCCCTGGGGCCAATCCTTGAGGAGGC
>JBDTMB010000413.1:0-5448 GCA_039934485.1 Vicinamibacterales bacterium | reverse complement strand
GCCAAACGGGTGGCTCGCGTCTCGGCAGTCCGAATCCCCTTCATCCCCGTAATCCGTGGATGAATTTCAGTATTTGATTTGCGCGCGCAGCGCGCTGCGATCGACCTCGACGCCGTTGAGGAACAGGCGCGAAATCTTGCGCGCGTTGGTGATGTTCTCCAACGGATTCGCGTCGAGGATCAGGAGGTCGGCGCGCTTGCCGGGCACGAGGCTGCCGCGGTCGGCCAGGTGCAGGTACTCAGCCGCGCGGCTAGTGGCGGTGACCAGGGCGTGCGCGGGTGAGATGCCGGCATCGACCATGGCTTGCAGCTCGAGATGTTCGGCCAGACCGAACAAGTGATCTTCCAGTCCGGTGTCGGCGCCGAGCACGACCTTGGCGCCGGCCGCGTCGAGTTTAACGAGGCTCCGCTCGAGGATGTTGTACCGCTGCCGCGCGCCTTCGGCCGCTTTCGGATCGCGTTTACCGAACGCCGCTTCCATCCTCGCAATCACCTCCGGCGACACCGACTCTTTCAACAACTGCAGCATCGGGTCGGCGGAGGTCAGCCACGGCGGACTGCCGGCATGCGTGGCGCGGCGCGGGCTCGACATGTTCGCGTTCACGTAGACATTGCGTTTCACGATCGCCGCGATCAACGCGTCGCTCATCTCGACGTCGCGCACCATGTGCACCAGTCCATCGATGCCGGCGTCGACCAGATCGACCGCGTCAACGTGGTAGAAGACGTGCGCGTTGACGCGCAGTCCCCGCTGGTGCGCCTCGTCAATCACGGCCCGGTAAAGCGCGGGGCTCAGTCGCGGGGCGCGGCCGTTGCGATCGTCCACCCAGATCTTGACGATGTCGACCTGCTTCGCCGCCAGTTCCTCCACCGCGTGACGCGCTTCTGCCTCGGTGGTGATCTCGTAGGCGATGCCGGCATAGGTGGCGCCACCCGGTCCGGCGTTTGGCGCGCCGATGCCACGGCCCGCGACGAGCAGCGTCGCGCCGCCGAGCGTCCCGGTGGCCTGGCCGGCGCGGATCTGGTACATCACGTCGCCGCTCTCGATGCCTTGGGACTGCACCACGGAAAAGCCGAAGTAGAGCGCGCGATTGAGATCGTTCATCACCGTCTCGCGGTTGAAGTTCGAGGCCTCGTAGGTGAGTCCGCGCTGGAACCCCGGATGACCGTGCGTGTTGATGAGCGCCGGAATCACGGTCTTGCCCGCCAGATCGATCACCCTGGCGTTGCCGGCGGCCCGCGCCTTGACCTCGGCGGTCGTCCCAACGGCCATCACTTTCCCGCCACCGATCGCGATCGCCTGCGCGACTGTGTTCTTCGCGTCCACCGTGACGACGGTGCCATTGAGCAGGACCAGATCCGCGCGGGGCTGGGCCGTGGCGGCCACCGGTAACACCAGGGCGAACGCCCCGCAGAGCATGCGCGTCAGCATTCGGCGATACTAGCGCATGCTCGTCACCCGCCGCTCGTTCCTCGCCCTGGCCGGCGCCGCCCCGTTCGCCAGGTGGGGGCCAACCTTTAGCTCAGGGTGGGGGCCAACCTTTAGGTTTGCCCGGCGCTCGCAGGCGGATGAACCGTTTGGCCCGGGCCAGCACCCGCTCAATCTCAACAAGGGCCGGGATGGGATCATCTACGTGCCGAAGGGGTACAAGCACGGCGTGGCGACGCCGTTGATGGTGGTGCTGCACGGCGCGGGCCAGACCTCGGCATGGGCCACGCGCCTCTTCCCGCTGGCCGATGAATTCGGCGTGCTGCTGCTCGCGCCCGATTCACGCGACGAGCGCACGTGGGACATGATCCTCGGCGGCTTCGGCGCGGACGTCGAGTTCATCCTCTCGGCGCTGACCTATGCGCGCCGCCACGTGACGATCGATCCGTCGCGGCGCACGTTGGCGGGGTTCTCCGACGGCGCGTCCTATTCCCTGTCACTCGGCATCGGGATGGGCGATGTGTTCAGTAAAGTGATCGCGTTCTCGCCCGGCATCATGCAGCCGGAGAAGACCCGCGGCAAGCCGCCGATTTTCATCTCGCATGGCACGAGCGATGGCGTGCTGCCGATCGGCGTGACCAGCCGGGTGTTTGTGCCGAGGCTACAGAAGCTCGGTTACGACGTCACCTATCGCGAGTTCGAAGGCCGCCACCAGGTGCCGGACGCCATCGCGCGCGAAGCCTTTGAATGGAGCCTGAAGAAGTAGCGGCCCTACCAGCGCCCGCTGGCGCCGCCGCCGCCTGACGATCCGCCGCCGAAGCTGCCGCCGGACGAACTCGAGCCGCCGCCGGAACTCCAATTGCTACCCGAACTGGATCCCCCCGAGGAACCGCCGCCGCCCATCGTCCAGCCGCTGCCCTTCGTGCCTACGCTGTTGCGCCACTTGACCTTGGCGCCCTGCCGATAGCCGACGACCGCCAGCGCCAGCGCCAGCGGACCAAGCGTGAACAGCGTGATGAAAAAAAAGATCGCCAGGCAGATCAGGAACGGGATGCCGAAGAAGAGCAGGCCGAAGAGGATCGGCCCCACGGTCTTGGTCCGCGCCCCGAGGCCCACGGCGAATGCGCCAATCGCGACAAACATGCCCATGAAGGGGATCAGGATCCAGGCCGGCCCCTGCTCGACCGGCGGGTGATCGATCCGCTGCCGTTCGTCGGCCGTGAGGATGTGATTGGCCCGCACCACGTTCGAGATTTTGAGCATCCCGCCGCGAACGCCGCCGGCGTAGTCGTCATTCTTGAACCGCGGTGTGAATTGCGTGCGGATGATCTCGCCGGCGAGGCCATCAGGCAGTACCCCTTCGAGGCCGTACCCCACTTCGATGCGCATGCTGCGGTCGGACGGCGCCACCACCACCAGCACGCCGTTGTCCTGTTTCTTCTTGCCGACGCCCCAGGACTTGAACAGCTTGTTGGCGTACTCCTCGACCGACATGCCGTCCAGTGACGTCACCGAGACGAACACGATCTCCGCGGTCGTCTCGCGTTCAACGTCCTTCAGCTGCTGCTCGAGCGTGGCCCGCGACGAGGCGTCGAGGATGCTGGCGAAGTCGTTGACGAAGCCGGTGGCCTTGGGAAAAGCCTGCGCGCTCGCTCCGCTCGCGCAAGTGACAAAAGTGAAAAGTAGAAAGAGAACTCTCACTTTTCACTTTTCACTTCGCCATCGACTTCCTGATGGCCGCCACTGTGGCTTCGGTGCGGAATGCCACCATCTTCTTGCCGTGCTCAATCGTCCTGGCGATCGGCGCCAGCGGGACGCCGTTGATCGTGAACTTGCCGGCCTTCACCCGTTCCGGCATGCGGATGGCATCGGTGTCCACCGTGGCGATGATCGCGGTGATGTAGTAGTCGTCGTGATAGCCCTCGAGCTTCTCGTGGATCCCGAGCGTGGTCTTCTCGAATTCCTCGACGTCAGCGTAGTTGTAGTACTCGTGAATGAAGTGGACGCGCCCGTCCCCTTTCCATTCGGCGTTCACGGCTTCCGCCACTTCCTTCATCGGGTTGAGGTTGCCGCCGCTGTCGCCCAGCAAGACGATGTCCTTGAAACCCTGGGAGCGCAGGCTGGTGGCCATGTCGGTCAGCAGCGCTTTGTAGGTGGCGGCCGACAGCAGGATGGTTCCCGGCATCAGGTTGGGACGCGCCGGATTGCCCGGTTCGAGCGTGACGATCGGCGCGACCAGCGCGTTGCCGAGCGCGCGCGCGATCGACTCGCCGGTGGCCTTGAGCACATTGTTGTGCTTGCCGTTGGTGAGATACGGACCGTTCTCCTCGATGCCGCCGGTGAGGATCAACGCGGTGGTCTTCCCGCCTTTGATCAGGTCCCTGGTCTCGAGCATCGTCAGGTTCTCGATCCAGACGCTGTCGTGCATGTCGATGGGGCGCGGCATGTTACTGACGTCGACGCGCGGCTCGGTGTTCACCGATGCGACTCGTCGCTGTGGTTCCCGTGGAGCAGCCTGGTCCGCCGTCGCCTTCGGCGAAGGCGACGCTGGCGCGGTAATCGATGCCGCCAGGGCAAGAGTTACAAACAAATACGTTTTGCCGCGCATGTGTCCTCCCAGGACGAGGCTGAAACCCCCTGCATTCTAGCCGTATCCGTTACAATGTCACGTTGGAGGGCGGCGGGTTTGGCCCTCAGTTGGAGGGCGACGGCTTTAGCCCTCAGTTGGAGGGCGACGGCTTTAGCCGTCGCCGATCGAGGAGATCATCATGCAGCGTTCGACCCAGACCACATTCACCGCGGCCGGCGTGCTACTCGCCGCTTTCCTCGTCTCGCTGACGGGACTCATGGCCCAGGCCCCGCCTGCCGCGCAAGCGAAGCCCGCAGCACCGGCGCCGGCGCCGCCACCGCCTGCGGCCAACACGCCGCCCAAGCCGCTCGTGCCGGTGGCCGCCAGTTCGCTGGCCAACACCCCCGACGTCTACGTCGGCGAATACGTCACGATGACCGGCGCGGTGGAGAAGAACCTCACCAAGTCGTCGTTCTCGGTGGATCAGGACAAGACCAAGTCCACGGGCAAGGAAGTGCTCGTGCTCGCGCCGACATTGCAGACCCCCACCGACGCCAACACTTATGTGACGGTGATCGGCCAGGTCATCAAGTTCGATCCGAAGGAAGTCGCGGCCAAGCTGAAGGACTACCAGATCGACCTGTCGCCGGAAGACATCGCGAAGTACACCGGCAAGCCGGTGGTGCTGGCCACGGCCGTGATCAACACCGCGGGCATCGACATCGCGAAGAAGCCCATTCCGCCGCCAACCACCGACGACCTCGCCCTGCAAAAGGTGATGACGCGCCTGCCTCCCGCGCAGGCCGCCCTGCGCAAGGCCGTGGAGGGCTCGTCGGCTGATCTCACCAAGGAACAGGTCACGATCATGAAGACCGCGTTCACCGAGACGGCCGCGTTCTGGAAGGCGAAAGGCAACGTCGAAGCGATGGGCATCGCCAACGACGGCATCAAGCACGCCGACACGGTCCTCGCGGCGGCCGCGGCCGGCAAGTGGGACGAAGTCAAGACGGCGTCGACGCCGCTCGGCGCCGTCTGTGGCACCTGCCACGGCAAGTTCAGGGTCCGCATGGACGACGGCACCTTCCGGATCAAGACCGGCGGCTAGCCGCCGCCGCGTACCCACACATCAGAATGCAGCAGTCCGAAATTGGCATGCTGCCGGCTCCGCAGGGCGAATCCGGCGGCTGAGAGAAACGGATCGGGCGGCGTCAGCTGAGACGCCGCCAGGTTCACGGTGATGCGGAAGGCGGCATACATCAACCGGTGGATCGCGCGCGCCCGCCATCGCCGCCATCCCCGCTCAGGCACGCAGAAATCGGTCACCAGCCAACGGGCGCCTGGACGCGTCCAGGCCGCAACGCGGCCGGCGATTTGCGCCAGTTGATCGGCGCGAAAGCAATCAAGAAAGAAGTGGCTCGCCACGGCATCGAAGGCTTCAGGCTCCCCCTCCC
>JBDTMB010000412.1:0-5458 GCA_039934485.1 Vicinamibacterales bacterium | reverse complement strand
CGCGGCCGGGCGCGAGGCGGAAGAACTTCTTCGGCGGCTCTTCCATGAAGTCGTCGCGCTCGATGTACACCTCGCGCGAAAACGGGAGCCGGCGGCTGCCGAGCTCGGCGTTGGCCGGATGGTTGGCGACGTCCATCTCCTCGAGCTGACCGTCCGGATAGTTCGTGAGCACCAGCTTGAGCGGGCGCAGGACCGCCATCGCGCGCGGCGCCCGCACGTTCAGATCCTCGCGCACGCAGTGTTCGAGCAACCCGGTATCGATGACGTTTTCTTTCTTCGCCACGCCGACGCGGGCGCAGAAATCGCGGATCGATTCCGGCGTGTAGCCGCGGCGCCGTAGTCCCGAGACCGTCGGCATCCGCGGGTCGTCCCACCCGTTGACGTGCTGCTGCTCGACGAGTTGCAACAGCTTGCGCTTGCTCATCACCGTGTAATTCAGGTTGAGGCGCGCGAACTCGTACTGCCGGGGCCGATGCGCGGTGCCGGCCTTCTCGACCGCCCAGTCGTAGAGCGGGCGATGGTCGACGTATTCGAGCGTGCAGAACGAATGGGTCACGCCCTCGATCGCGTCCGACAGCGGATGCGCGAAGTCGTACATCGGATAGATGCACCAGGCGTTGCCGGTGCGGTGGTGCTCGATGTGGCGGATGCGGTAAAGCACCGGGTCGCGCATCGTGATGTTCGGCGCGCGCATGTCGATCCGGGCGCGCAACACGTGCGCGCCTTCCGGAAAGTCGCCGGCGCGCATGCCGCGGAACAGGGCGAGGTTGTCCGCGACGCTGCGCGACCGGTGCGGCGAATCCTTGCCGGGCTCGGTAAGCGTGCCGCGGTACTCGCGCATCTGGTCGGCGGAGAGCGAGTCGACGTAGGCGTCGCCCTGCTCGATCAGGCGCACGGCGAACTGGTAGAGCTGCTCGTAGTAGTCCGACGCGTAGTACTCGCGGTCGTGCCACTCGAACCCCAGCCACCGCACATCGTCCTTAATCGAATCGACGTATTCGACGTCTTCCTTGATCGGATTGGTGTCGTCGAAACGGAGGTTGCAGGAGCCGCCGAATTCGCTGGCGACGCCAAAGTCGAGGCAGATGGCCTTCGCATGGCCGATGTGGAGGTAACCGTTCGGCTCGGGAGGGAAGCGCGTGACCACCTCGCCGCCGTTGAGGCCGGCGGCGACGTCGGCCGTCACGATGTCGCGGATAAAGTCTGTGGGCGACCCGGCCGTCACCTCATTCACGTCGGACATGGCTTTCAAACGATCAGATTATCTCAAACCCGCCGGTCGTGGTGGAAGTCGATCAGCCCGCGCACGGCGCGCCGGAGAGCACGCCGAGGACGATCAAGGGGTTGCGGCCGCGGCGCGTGAAGCCGTAGGCGGTGCCGCGTGGAATCACCGCAAAGCTGCCGGGGGTGAGGACGCTGTCGCTGCCGCCCATCTTGAGCGTGCCTTCGCCGGCGATGACATAGAGCATGCCGTCCGCGGCCGGATGCTGGCGGCCGTCCCACGGCTCGCGGATCTGCCACACCACCGCCTGGCCATCGCCGCTGCAGCCGACGATGCTCTCCTTGTGCGGCTCGCGCGAGGAAATGAGGTTGTTGTCGATGAAGTCCGCCAGCTGCATCGTTTTCGGCGTGCCCGGCGGCGGGAGCTTGCTTTCGGGCGCGGGTGGCGCCGGCGCTGGTGGCGGCGGCGGCGGTGGTGCCGGGGGCGCCGGCGCGGCGTTGAGCGTGATCGCCATCTCGGGCGCCGCGGTGCCGGCGCGCCAGGCCAGTTCCTTCTCGAAGGTGATGAAGCCGTCGCGCGAGAAGCGGAGACGGTAGGTCCCCGGGCGCAGGCCCTGGATGCGGGTGGGTCCGCTGGCCGGACTCTTGACCTCGCGCTCGACCGGGCCGGTGAGCGAGATCGTCACATTTTCAATCGGCGCCCCCGCCGCGTCGGTGACGAAGAGCAGCGCGGTGGTCGTCGCCGGCGCCGCGGGCCGCGGCCGCGGTGCGGCCGGCGCGGCCTGGGTCGGCGCGGGCTGAGCCGGTGCCGCCGGAGTTTGTGACAGGGCCAAGAGCAGCAGTGCGACCATGTCCCGATGGTACTACGGGGCCGTTACCGGCAGGAGCCCCAGCTCCACGTGGTGAGTTCCCATTTCTTCTTCTTCTCGTTGCGGGAGACCACGACTTGGGCGCGTTCGTTGACGCCGATCCGGTCGGCGAAGAGGCAGACGCGAAAGTTGGGGGACACCGCGGCCTTCTCAGCCGTGACGATGCCGACGAGCGAGATCTTCTCTTTCGACTGGCGCTTCTGTTCGTCGATGGCGAACTTCACCGCCGCCTGCAGGTCGGTGTCGCCGGGATCGACCTTCTTGTAGATTTCGGTGTCCGCCGGCACAGGTTTCTGCGTCGGAGCCGGTGTCGGGGTGGCTTGAAGGAAAAGGATGAGGAGTAGGAGGGCCGTCATGCCAGCTAGCGTATCAGCCAGAGCCAGAACGCGGCAACCGCGAGCGTGACGAGCGTGACGGGGATACCGACGCGCGCGTGTGTGCGCCAGTCGATCGTGATGCCGAGCCGCTTCGCCTGGTCGATCACGATGATGTTGGCGATGCTGCCGACGATCAGCAGGTTGCCGGCGAGCGTGGATGCGAGCGCCAGGATCGGCCCCGCCAGGTCGTGCTTCGCGGCCGGGAGCAGGAGCATTACCGCCGGCACGTTCGAGACCAGGTTCGACAGCACCGTCGTCACGCCAAACAGCGTGGCTGGATGGCCCAGCTCGAGCCCGGCCTGGCGAAAGCCCAGGAAGACACCGCCCAGCAGCCCGGACTGCGCAATCGCGGCATTGACGACGAAAAGGCCGGCGAAGAGCACGAGGAGGTGCCAGTCCACGAGGCCGAGCATCTCGCGCGAGGCCATTTGCCGTGACACTAGCAGCACCCCGGCCGCCACGAGCGCCACCACTTCACGCGGCCACGGCGCGACGATGAACGCGGCGATGACCGCGGTCACCACCACCACGGCCTTCACGGTTTGGCGCCGATTGAACGGCACGCTGTCGACCATCGGGACCGGCGTGTCGTGCATCCAGCGATTGGCGTGGGCCCATTGGATCACCGCCCACACCAGGCCAAGGCCGGCCAGCGCGGGCACGCCGCCCTGCCACAGGTACTTCGCAAACGACAGCCCGAGGACTTCGCCGATCAACATGTTCTGCGGATTGCCGATCAACGTTCCCGCCGAGCCCACGTTCGCCGCGCAGGCGAGGGCGAGGAGAAACGGGACCGGATCGAGCCGGCGCCGCGCGCACAACTCGACCAGCACCGGCGCCATGGCGAGACAGACGATGTCGTTGGCGAGGACGGCCGACAGGACGCCGGCCGTCAGCACCACCAGCGCCAGGAGGACGCTTGGTGAATGGTCGCTTGCGCCCATTCGGCGCGTGACCTCGTCGTAGAAGCCGCCAAGGCGGAACTGCGCGGAGACCACCATCAGCCCGAGCAGCAGCGCAATCGTCGGCACGTCGATCGCCAACCACGCGGCCTGGAGCGTGAGCCGTCCGGATGCGACGATGGCAATCGCGCCAAGCAGCGCAATGCCGGTGCGATCGATGGCAAGGCCCGGGATCTCGCCCAGGATCATCCCGAGATAGACGAGCGCGAAAACGGCGACGACGACGGGATCGATCAGGACCTCCAGCACGGCAAGAATACGTTAACCACCGCTGAAGTGGTGGCGGCCCCTTGAGGATCCATCGAATCAGAAGGTCACAACAACCCGGCGCTGAGGACTACCAGAAGAGTCTATTAAGTGTTCGTCGCGGCTGGTTACTTCGGGCCGCGACTTCTCACGGTGACGACCTCAGCGATATCGAACGACATCAGGTCCGCGCCGACGACGAGCGGCCCAGAATACGTCTTCCGCGTTCGCAGAGTTCTTTCAGGAACAGCAGGTCAGCCTGGTTTGGCTTCACCAACAGATTTCCCAGCTTTTGACGCCCCATCGACAGCAGAGGTCCGAACAGCAAGGCGTCCGTCAATTGACGGTTGGAGCCACCGGTCATCACGTAGGCACCGTTCGGGCTGAGCGCACGCCTATAGTCCCAAATCGACCGGTCTCCATTTGACGCCAGGATGAGATCATAATGCGCCCGACGGCCTCGACGCAGCCGGCGATGTCGTTGCCGATGATCTTGAATTTGGGTTGGCGAAGCCCGGCGACCAGGCGAAATGGCAGCGGTGTTCCGCGGAGCAAGTGCCAGTCGGCGGCGTTGGCGGATGCCGCCCGCACCTTCACCAACACGTCGCCGTCACGGACGGCCGGAAGCGGGACGTCTTCGAGGTGCAGCACGTCGGGCGGTCCATAGGTCTCGCGGACGATGGCTTTCATCCTGTTTCTCCTGGCGTGTCGGAACGTGGCCGCTAAAACGCGAAGGTCAAGCTTGAGTCGCCGGCCTTCGGAGCACGCTTGGACATTGCTCTGGCGGTTTGTGATGGCGTGCCACGTCACAGTGACGTCACGGTCGGGCGGCCGTGATAATCGCCGCCATCTCCCGCCATTCTCCACGGCAGATCGGTCGCTGGTAAAGCTTGCTGGGGACGAGACCGATCCAGTCCTCGTCCAGGTACACGTAAGTATCAGACGTTCCGGCCGGTTGGTTGCAGCCACGCATCACAATCAGCGGCTTGCCTTGATCCGGAGCGTGCAGGAAGTTCTCAACCCAGAGATCCGAGCGCGAGTCGAGCCACGCACGAACCGCCGCGATCTTCTGAGCGTCTTGAATGATCTCCTCCCGTCCGAAGATCGTCACTTTGAGGCAATCCGTTGCCAGTTGGAGATCTTCGGACTTCGTCACCGGTGAACCGCTAAACGAATGGAATCTCTTGTGAAGTGAACAACCGAGGGCCGTCGCCGGAATCGGATGCCAGCCAAACACCAGCCCAACATAGGCGGCACCCCAAAAGAGAATCGCGAAGACCACAACAGCAATCGCGGCGACGGCTGCCTGCAGCGATCGTCGCACAGCTGGCGGCAGAGGTTCGAGGTCAGGTTCTGGGTAGTTCAATACGGCACCCCGCAGTACGTCGTCACCCGAATAATAGATCGCCCCGTCGCGCCCGAATCGTAACCTGGAACGGTAAGGACGTTCCCCGGCGTCAGTTCAACGACGCTGGTGCTGGGCTTCGAGCTCGCGGATCACAGCGTCGGCCTTGTCATCGAGCGGCGGCGAGGACCTCGTCGGGGTTCTATTCCGCGTAGGGAAGAGCCAGGCGGCCGGCAGCGAGATCGACGATTTCATGGCCGTCACACGCTCGTGCCCAGGGTGCCGAGCAGCTCGTCCAGTTGCTCGAACGTCTCGCCCATCGCATCCGCCGCCCCGGTGCCGGCAGCGTCGAGAGCTTCCTTCGAGGGATAGAGCTCGTGCAGGACCACCAGCGTCTTGCCATCTTGTTCCTCGAAGGTCACCGTGGTGACAGGGCCA
>JBDTMB010000411.1:0-5458 GCA_039934485.1 Vicinamibacterales bacterium | reverse complement strand
GGTCAAGTGGGGCCACGAAGTGGCGATCGGCTACTTCCCGCAGGACCACACCGGCGAGATCCAGAAGGGGATGACGGCCGTCGAGTGGCTGCACCAGTTCGATCCCGACGCCTCACGCCAGGACATCCACGGCCTGCTCGGGCAGATGCTGTTCACCGGCGAGGAGGGGCTCAAGCCCACCGAGGCGCTCTCGGGCGGCGAGACCGCGCGGCTGCTGTTCTGCCGCATCATGCTGATGAAGCCGAACGTGCTGCTGCTCGACGAACCGACGAACCACCTGGACCTCGAGGCGATTAACGCGCTGAACGTGGCGCTGCAGAAGTTCGAAGGCACCGTGCTGCTGGTCACCCACGACCAGGACTTGATGGAAGAAGTCGGCACCCGCGTGTGGCACTTCGACCACGGCGTGATCAAGGACTTCAAGGGCGCCTACGAAGAATACGAAGCGTCATTGACCTAGGCTACAGACAAACACAGCCACAGATAAACACAGCCACAGATAAACACAGATACCAAATGCGTGAGATTGGCCATCGGTATCTGCGTTTATCTGTGGCCCGCCTGGAGTATCGACGGATCGATTCGCCTTCCGGCCGCGAGACGCCGACGCTGGTGTTTCTCCATCACGGCTTAGGCTCGGTTTCCACGTGGCGGGACTTTCCCGATCGGGTCGTGGAACTCAGCGGACTCCCAGCGGTCATTTACAGCCGCTACGGCTATGGTCAATCGGCCCCGGCGCCGCCGGCGACGCGCGGGCCGGACTTCATGCACCGCGAAGCGCTGGACGTCCTGCCCGAGGTGCTGTCGGCGTTGGCCATCGAACAGCCGATTCTCGTGGGGCACAGCGACGGTGCGTCGATCGCCATCATCTACGCGGCGTCGGAGCTAGAGCCGCGTCCGTGCGGGCTGGCGCTGATCGCTCCGCACGTCATCGTCGAGGACCGCACCGTGGCCGGCGCGGCGGCGGCGCGCGCCGACTTCGAGGCCGGCACGCTCCGCGCGCGACTGGCCCGGCATCACCTGGATCCTGACGGCGCCTTTCGCGCGTGGGACCTGACGTGGCAGTCGGCGGCATTCCGTTCGTGGAATATCGAAGACGAAGTGAGCCGCGTGTGTTGCCCGATGACGATCGTCCAGGGCCTGGACGATGAATACGGCACCATCGATCAGGTCGAGCGGATCAAGCGGCGGGCGATGACGCCGCCGGAGGTGCTGCTGTTTTCGGGTTGTGGCCACTCCCCGCAGCAGGATCGTCCCGACGACACCCTCGCGGCGATCGTTAGGCTTACCGGGATGGCGCGTTGCAGATGACGATGTCGTCGCGGTCCTGGCGCGCGGCGCAGTAGCCGGCGATCGAACGGGCCACTTCTTCGCGGGCGAGGCGCTCGGCCCGCGCCCGCTCCGCGTCGCCGAGCGACTGCGCGAGGTGCCCGCCCAGGTAGCGCGCGATGAAATTCTCGATCGCCACCGTGATCAGCTCAGCGCCGCTGAATGCGGCGTACGGCTGCGACAGCGGACTGTCTGTGGGATTGGTGATCCGCTGCTGTTCGTAGCCATACAGCCCGCCCGGCGGCACCGGTCCGCTCCTGAAATCCAGCGTGGCAATCAGGGCGTCGATCTTCTGCTGCTCGAGGACGTGGAGGCGGAAGTCGGCGGGGACTTCGACGGGCTTGAGCACCAGGGTGCTGGCCGGCCGTTCGAGACCCGCGCGGATGTGGTCCAGCGAGACCGGCGCGGACGTGGACGCGGCGTCCTGGGCCATCGCCGGCGCGGCCGCCAACACTCCCGCAAAGACGAAACCGGCCAGCCGCATATCCACTTAGACGCCTCCGGCTGTCGTCCAGCCTTGTCCGCGCTACCAGCTGCCGCTGGCGCCGCCGCCGCCCGACGAGCCGCCGCCGAAACTGCTGCCGGACGAACTCGAGCTGCTGCTCTTCGAAGAAGGCGACGACGATGACGACGAACTCGAACTTCGCGTCCACGCGGTCGTCGTCTGCTTGGCGCCGCCCTTGCCGGCCGGGATCGCTTGCGCGAACCCCTCGAAGCGCATGGCCCGGCCCCAGGACTCGGCGCCGCCCTTCACGTAGCCCCACACGAACATCCCCAGGGCCAAGGGTCCGAGCACCCACAACGACGCGTTGAAGAATGGAATGAGCGCCAGGATCCCCGGAATGCCGCCGAAGAGCGCGCCCCAGATCAGCGGGAAGATGGCGCGCGTCCGGATGCCGACCCCGAGGGCAAACCCGCCAAGCGCGAGGAACAAACCGAAGAACGGCGTCATCAGGTAGGCCGGTGGCCGGCCCTCGGCACGTTCGGCCAGCTGCTGTCGTTCATCGGCCGTCAGCGTGTGATTGGCTTCGACGATCTCCGCGATGCGGCCCACCGTGGCTTGGGTGCCGCCTGAGAAGTCGGCGTTCCGGAATGCCGGCAGCGCGTTGGTCCGGATGATTTCTCCCGACAGGCCGTCAGGCAGCACGCCCTCGAGGCCGTAGCCCACCTCGATGCGGATCTTGTGTTCGGTGGGCGCCACCAGCACGAGCACGCCGTTGTCCCTGCCCTTCTTGCCGATGCCCCACTGCTTGAACAGCCGGGTCGCGTAGTCCTCCACCGAGGTGCCGTCGAGCGACGGCACGGTGGCCACGGCAATTTCCGCCGTGGTCTTGTCGCGGACTTCCTGGATGCGGGATTCGATTGCGCGCTTGGCGGTGGCGTCGAGGACGCCGGCGAGGTCGGTGACGGCCCATTGTGGATCGGGCAGCTGCGCCAGCAGCGGCGCCACCAGCGCGATCACGAGGGCGTAAGTGAAAAGTAAGAAGTAAGAAGTGGCTCGAATTCCGGCGAAGCTTCGTCTTTCGACTTTTCTCATCTCACTTCAAACCTACTAACAGGACTTGCAGGCGTGATGGTTCTCGACGCCGAGCGTCTCGAGGTAGGCGATCGTTTCCGGCCACGGCGAGATGCGCTGCACCGGGCCGTTCGCCATGTCGATCGTGGTCTGGCCTTCGCGATTGACCACCTTCGGATTGGCGCCCTTCGAGACCAGGTACTTGATCATTTCGGTGTCGCCTCGCGCCGCGGCGTGATGCATCGCGGTGTTGCCTTCGTGGTCGCGCGCGTTGACATCCGCGCCCAGGACCTCGACGAGATACTTCACCGCGGCGAGCTGGCCAATCGGGGCGAAGCGGTGCGAGTTGCCGGCGAACCCCTCACCGTAACCGACGCCCGCGGCGGCCAGCAGCGGCGGCACCGCCGCGCCGCCTACCGGCACCGGCGCCACGCCGGACACGTCCTTGATCTCGCGGCTGCCGGCGTCGCCGGTTTCGGGACGTCCGGGGGGCTTGACCGTGTAGAGATTGGGATCGGCGCCGTAGGACACGAGCAACTTCATGGCGTCGACGTCGGAACCGTAGGCCGCGCGCCAGAATGCGGTGGCGCCCACTTCATCCACGCCAGACAGATCGAAGTTGTAGCCGGTGTACCACACCTTCTTGCGCAGCCGCGCATCGGGATCCGCGCCCTTGTCGAGCAACAGTTTCATGTAGTCGAGGTACGAGATCTTCTGGTTCAACTGCGCGTGCGGCTGCGGATACCCGCCCCGCGGCGCCCACTGCAGGTTGATGGCCGCGTAGAGCGGCGTGGCGCCGTTCTCGGCGGCGAGGTTCGGATTGGCGCCTCGCTCCAGCAGCCGCGCGGCGAGATCGAAATGCCCGTTGATGGTGGCGAGGAGCAGCGGCGACACGTTGTCGCCGGGCTTGAGCTGGTTCACCGGCACGCCGGCATCCAGCAGCGCGAAGGCCACGTCCGCAAAGCCCTGGCGAATGGCGTAGTGCAGCGGCGTCAGGCCGCCCTGCGCCGCGACTTGTTCGTTGATCAGATACTGGCGCTCCGCGCCCGGCACCAGCACGCGCGGGGGCCGTGCCGGCCCGGCGGCCGCGCCCTTGGGCTTGTCCACCAGGTTGCGGCCATCGGGGTTCTCACCGTTCTTGCTGAGCGCCGACAGGTCCGTGAACCTGGTGGCCTGGTTCGGATCGGCGCCGCGCTTGAGCAGCAGCCTGACCACGTCGAGACGATCGGCGGCGGCCGCGAAGATGAGCGGCGTCTGGCCGCGATCGTTCTCCGCGGCATTGGCGTCGGCGTGCCCATCGAGCAGGGCCGTCACCGACGGCACGTCGCCCGAGGCGGCGGCGAGCATCAGCGGCGTGGCGCCGGTGCTGGTCTTGGCGTTGGTATCCGCGCCCGCCTTGATCAGCGCCGCGATCACGTCCGCGCTGCCGCGTTCGGCGGCCAGGTGCAACGGCGCGTAGGCGGCAAACCGCGTGGTGGCGCGCACGTTGGCGCCGGCCACGATCAGCGTTCGGGCCATCTCGCCATCGCCGAGTCGGGCCGCCCAGTGCAGCGCGGTGACCGCGTCGCCCTGCGTGGCGTTGACGTCGGCGCCCTTCTTGAGCAGCGTCGTCACGGCCGCGCGATCCCCCGTCATGGCAGCATCGGCGATTGTGATGTCGCTGCTTGCGGACACCACCGCGGCGAGCGACCACGCGCCCGCCAGCGCCGCAACGCCGCCACCGATTACTCGTTTCATCATGACCCGCTCCTACTGAGCCGCCGCGACGGTCGCGGCCTGGACGGTGTTGAGGTCGAACACGCCGTTGCTGTCGCCGAACGACGGCAAATCGAGGCCGACGCCGCGGAGCGCCGCCAGGAACGCGTTGGCCATCGGCGTGCCGTTGGCCGCCTTGAGGTGCAGCCCACCCTTGAGCGCGCCCCCCGCCTTGCCCGCAAACAACAGCGGACAGCGCTTGTGGTTGTGCAGGTTGGGGTTGCCCATCGGCGAGCCGTAGACGATCAAGGTGTGGTCGAGCAGGTTGCCCTCGCCGTCGGGCGTGCGCTTCAGGCGGTCGAAGAAGTACGGCAGCAGGCTGACGTGGTACTTGTTGATCTTCGCGTACTCGATGATGCGGTCCTCGCGCTCGTTGTGGTGCGAGGCGTTGTGGAAGCCGGTGGTGACGCCGGTTTCCGGGTAGACGCGGTTCGAGACGTCGCGCGACATCTTGAAGCTGAACACGCGGGTGATCTCCGAGGCCAGCGCGATCGCCTGCAGGTCGAACATCAGCTTGACATGTTCGGTGTAGGAATCGGGCACGCCCGCCGGGGCGCCGGGCAGCTGCCGCTGTTCGCCGGTGGCATTGAACTGCTCGACTTTCTCGATGCGGCGCTCCACTTCGCGGATGTCGTCCAGGTAGTCGGTGAGGCGCCGGCGGTCGACGGCGCCGACTTGCTGCTTCAGCCGATCGACGGCGGTCACCAGGCTGTCCAGAATGCTCTTGTCCTCGCGGCGCCGCCGGGCGCGCTCCTCCGGCGTGGCGCCGGCGCCGAACAACTGGTCGAACACCGCGCGCGGGTCGCGCAGCATCGGCAGCGGTTCGGTGGGCGAGGCCCAGCTGATGCTGTCGGTGTA
>JBDTMB010000410.1:0-5461 GCA_039934485.1 Vicinamibacterales bacterium | reverse complement strand
TGGCGTGCGGCCCGAAGATGGTCTCGTTGCCGACGTGGCAGTCGTGCGCCACGTGGACGTAGTTCATGAACAGGTTGCGATCGCCGATCGTCGTGACGCCGCCGCCGCCGGCGGTGCCGCGATGGATGGTCACGAATTCGCGGAAGATGTTGCGCTCGCCGATCACCAGCCTGGTGTCTTCGCCCTTGTACTTCAGGTCCTGCGGCGGCAGGCCGATCGAGGCGAACGCAAAGATCTCGGTGCCGTCGCCAATCACGGTGTTGCCGTCGATGACCGACGAGGGGCCGATCGTGCAGCCGCGGCCGATGCGGACCTTGGGGCCGATCACCGCGAAGGCGCCCACCGTGGTCCCGGCGCCGATAACAGCGCCGGCGTGCACGCGTGCCGACGGATCGATGTCCACCTCGTCCGGCGTGACCACGAGCACGAGCTCGGCTTCCGCCACCGTCTGGCCATCGACCGCCGCGACGGCTTGCGCCCGCACGATCGGGCCGTGCTGATCGCCCAGCGTGACCTCGAGGCGCAGCCGGTCACCAGGCACGACATGCTTGCGGAACTTGGCGCGGTCGACGCCGCGCAGCTTGACGCGCGACGCCGGCGTGGCGCCGTCGCGATCGAGCAGCAGGAGCGTGGCCACCTGGGTGAGCGCCTCGATCATCAAGACCGCGGGCGTCAGCGGCTTGCCGGGGAAATGCCCTTGGAAAAACTCTTCGCTGATGGTGACGTTCTTCATCGCCACCATCCGCTTCCCCGGCTCATGCTCGGCGACCGAGTCGACGAGGAGCGAGGGATAGCGGTGGCACAGGCGATCGAGAACGCCGGGGACGACCCTGGCGTTCACCGGCCGGGAGGCTTCGTCGGCGCGGGCGGCTTGGTGGCCGCGGGGGCAGCAGCCGGAGCCTGCGGCTTGGGCGCAACGGGTTTCGCGGAGTCGAGCTTCTTGATCACGTCCGACGAGATGTCGAGCGCGGCATCGGCCCACACCAAGCCGGCGTCGGGACCGTTGAACACAAACTGCAAGCCCTTCTCCTGGGCCACGGCCTGGAGCACCGGTTCGAGACGCTGCTGGAATTCCGCCTGCAGCTGCTGCTGCAGTTCCTGGACCTCGGCCTGCGCGTCCTGCGTGAAGCGCTGCACTTCGACCTGGAGTTTTTCGATTTGCTTCTGCAGGTCGCCGGAGGCGGCGACGCTCATCACGGAGCCTTCTTTTTCCAGCTTCGCCTGCGCGGTCTGCAATTGCTTGTTCTTATTGTCCAGTTCGGCAGCCTTCTTCTGCTGCAGGGCCTGGATTCGGGTCGTCGCCACGCGCCCATCAGCCGATTCGTTGGCGATGCGCTGCAACACGACGTAGGCCACTTTCGAGCCTTCGGGGAATGGACGCGGGGCCGCGGGCAGCGCCGCCGGAGCGGGGGCGGCCGGTGCCGGAGCCTGCGCCGCGGGGGCGGGGGTCGCCGGAGCGGGGGCCGCCGGAGCCTGAGCAAACGTGGGAGACGCGGACAGCACGAAGCCGAGCGCGACAACAACAGCAAAACCTCTCATTACCCTGGGTCCTTTCATCAGTAACGCCAAGTCACCGATTTTATACCAAATCATGGATGCACCACTTGCACTTCGTAGTTGGTCGGGCCAATCAGGCTCCCGGTGTCATAGACCCGGACGCAGAGGCTGCCCGCAGTCGTCGACACGGTACCGGTCACGACCTGCGTCAGGACCGCCTTGTCGCTGGCAATAATGATGTTGCAACTGATGCCGTTCCAGGTGCCCAGACTGAGGCCGATGGTCGCCGTCTCCGCCGGATCGAGGCCGGTGAGCGTGGCGGTCACCGTACCGGTGACCGTCGTGAAGAAGCTGTGGGTGGCCGCGCCGTTGATGTTGATCGAGCCCGAAAACGTCTCGGTGGTCGTGACCACCTCCGGCGCCGTCGGCGCCGTCGGGCTATTGCTGCCGCACCCGCTGGAGACGAGGGCGCCGATCAGCACGCTCGCGCCGAAAAGAAGTGAACGCATGGAAGTCTTTGACATTGATCCCTGGTATCAGAACGTCGAGCCGACGGCGAATTTGAACGTGAAGCGTTTTGCCGGTTGCAGGTTGTTGTCGAACACGCCGACCCGCGACGGGTTATACGCAAAGATCAACCGGAACGGCACGTTCAGGACCGGCATGAAGAAACGGATTTCCGCGCCGGTCGAGGTCTTGAACGCATAGGTTTCGCCCGTCACCTCCGTCGTCGGCCCAGGCGCCGTCGGATCGACCAGCCTGGTGGACTGGAACGGATCGATCAGGACCGGCCCCGGCGGGAACACCGTCGCGGTGGTCGGTTCCTTCCACGCGAATTTCTGGCCCCGGACCCGCACCTGCCCGGCGTCGTAGAACAGCACCAGGCGCACGGGACCGGCGATCGAGATCAGGTACTCGCCGTTCAGCACGATGCTCTTGTTGCCGCCGAGCACGAGGCCGGTGCTCTGGTCGCGCGGACCGATCGACCGGATGTCGAAGCCGCGGACGCTGTACTCGCCGCCCTCGAACAGCGTCTCGGTGATCGGCAGGGTGATGGTACCGCCGTACGGCCTGATGTATTCAATCTTGGCGCGGTAGCCGAGCGAGGTCTTCCGCGTCTGCTGGAAGAAGTGCGCGTATTCGGTCCGCGGCTTGATGAAGGTGGTGTTGCCGCCGAGGCCGGCGAAGTCGATCGAGCCGGTGAGGCGCATGCCGGTGTTCGGGAAAATCGGGTTGTCCACCGTGTTGTGCACGAAGCTCGGCGTGATCTTGCTGACCGTGCGCTGCCCGCCTTCGCCGATCAGCAGCGAGTCGGCCAGGTAGGGATTGCGCGCCAGCAGTTCCGGTGAGTAGTAGATCGGGTTGAGGTCCGACACGGTGGTCGCCTCGTAGCTGTAGGTCATGAACATGCGCGAGAAGCCGGCGAGCGGGAACCCCGTGGTCAGGTTGCCGCCGGTGGCCTGCTGCGTGAACTGGTCGATGTAGCGCAGCGTCCGGCGATAGATGTCGGCGCCGCCGGTGATGTTGCGATCGAACAGGAACGGCTCGGTGAACGACAACTGGTAGTTCTCCGCACGGGAACCGACCTGCAACGACAGCGTGAGCGCTTCACCGCGGCCGAGGAAGTTGGACGTCTGGAAGGCGAGCTGGCCGAAGAAACCCTCGAACTGCGAGACGCCGGCGCCAAACGTCAGCTGGTTGCGGTTCTGCTCCTCGAGCTTCAGCGTGACGTCGACTTCGTTCTTCGAGTTCGGCGTCTTCTGGACGTCGATGCCCTGGCCGTTTTCAAGCGGCTTGAAGTAACCGAGCTGGTTGAGCCGCTTGACGCTGTACTTGAGCGATTCGGTGTTGAAGACGCCGCCCTCCACCAGCCGCACTTCGCGGCGGATGACGTTGTCGCGCGTCGTGGTGTTGCCGACGAAGGTCAGGCGGTTGACGAAATACTGCTCGCCCTCCTGGAACCGCATCGTCACGTTGACGGTGGGCACCGAGGGACCCGCGATCGGCCCTTCCGCCGCGGGGACCGGCTTGAGGTCGGGGAACCCGGTAAATTCGAAGTAGCCGCCGCCGCCGTAGACCTCGCGCGCCTTTTCCAGTCCCTTGCGAACGTTCTTCTCGGTGTACCAGTCGCCCGCCTTCAGCTTGAAGAGCGGACGCAGGAACTCACTCTTGATCACCTTGTTGCCGTCAAACTCGAATTCACCAACGCGGTAGCGCGGGCCTTCGTCGACGGGGATCTTCAGTTCGACCCACCGGGTTTGCTGGTCGGCGCTGTCTTCGATGGTCTTGATCTCGGGGCGGCCGACGCGCGCTTCGATGTAGCCCTTGTTGCGGTAGTACTCGACGATCTTGTCCGAGTCCTCGTCGAACTTGGATTCCTGGTAGGTGCCCTTGCCGGTGATGAACGACAGGAAGCCGTGCGCCTTGGTCGACTTCATCTGGCGCGCCAGCGCGCGATCGCTCACCGCGGTGTTGCCGTCGAAGTTGAGGGTCCGGACCTTGACCTTGGGGCCTTCCTTGACGTCGAAGACGACCTTGACGAGCTTCGGCCCGGTCGGCAACGGCTCGACCGACGGCGTGACCTCGGCAAACTCATAGCCCTTCTCCGCCATGAAGCTCTTGACGAGCCCCTGCACGCGGCGGACCACGGTCATGTCGAGGAACGAATCGAGCCGCAGCGAGATGCCGAGCTCCTTCATCTTCTCGTCGATCTTGGTGCGCTCGACCTTGGAGGATCCGGTGTAGTCCACGATCTTGACGCGTGGACGTTCTTCCATGTGATAGATGATGCGCTTGCCGGGCACGCCGTTCGAGTACGGCTCGTCCAGCGTCTCAATCCACAAGTTGTCGAGGAAGTTGGTGGCCCAGAGCCGCTTGAAGTCCTCGAGCAGGATCTTCTCCGAGGCATCGGTGTAGGGCACCCACACACCGTCGCGCGGGCGGCTGGCCTGGGTCTGGATGTAATAGAGATAGGTCTGCGGCTCGACCAATGACTCGTTGACCGGGTGAAACCGCAGCTCGATCGACCGGACGACCGTCTCCGACCCGGCAGGGGGCAGGATGGCTGGCGCCTGCGCCGCGGGCGCAGCCGGCTGGGTCTGGCCCGCCACCGCCGGCAGGCTAACCGCTAAGAATGCCGCAACAATAAAAGACCGCACGTACACACCTTCTCCGGGCGCTGGCATTAGCAACCCCTGATCTTACCGTATTCAGACGTTGGAGCTCAGGCGGCGGCCTGCGACCACTGGTTGACCGGCTGGGCGGTAAGCCAGCTGCCCGCCTTCCAGGTAGACTTCGATCTCGCCCCCCTGGAGGTGCCCCCGAATCAATTCTTCCGACAGCGGGTCTTCGATATGCCGCTGGATGGCCCGGCGCAACGGGCGTGCGCCATACGAACGATCCTTGCACGTGATCTCGATGATCCAGTCCGCCACTTCCGGCGACATGATCACCTTCATCCGGCGGTCGACCAGGTTGATGTTCACCTGGTCGATCAGCAGTGACAGGATCTGCCGCAGGTCGTCGTCGTTGAGCGCCTCGAAGACGATGAGCTCGTCGACGCGGTTGATGAACTCGGGATTGAAGGTCCGCTTCACCTCGCCGAGCACCATTTCCTGCACGCCCTTGGCGGCGTCGCCGGCTTCGTTCGACTGGAAGCCCATCGACGCCTTCTTCTGGATGAAGCGCGCACCGATGTTCGAGGTCATGATCAGGATCGCGTTCTTGAAGTTGACGCGATTGCCGAGGCCATCCGTGAGGTGGCCGTCCTCGAACACCTGCAGGAGGATGTTGAAGATATCGGGATGCGCCTTCTCGATTTCGTCGAGCAGCACCACCGAATACGGGTTGCGCTTGACCTTCTCGGTGAGCTGGCCGCCTTCCTCGTGGCCGACGTAGCCGGGAGGCGATCCGATCAGCTTCGACACCGAGTGCTTCTCCATGTACTCCGACATGTCGAAGCGGA
>JBDTMB010000409.1:0-5511 GCA_039934485.1 Vicinamibacterales bacterium | reverse complement strand
AACGGTACTGCTTGGTGGTGATCGCGCCGACCGGGCAGACGTCCATCAGGTTGCCGGAGAGCAGCGAATGCACGCCCTGCTCGTTGAACGTCGCGATCTCACTGCCGTTGCCGCGATTGATGGTGCCGATCTGCGCGTCGCCGTCCACTTCGGCCATGAAGCGGATGCAGCGGGTGCACAGGATGCAGCGGTTGCGGTTGAGCATCAGCGTGGGCCCGAAGTCGACGTCGGCCTTCACCCCGTCGCCGTCGAAGGTGCGGCGCTTGAAGTCCATGCGGCTGGCGTCGTTGCCGAACGCGTAGGAAAAATCCTGCAGCGGGCATTCGCCGCCCTTGTCGCACACCGGGCAATCGAGCGGGTGATTGATCAGGAGGAACTCGAACACGCCCTTGCGGCCATCCACGGCTTCGGGATGCTGCGTGTGCACCACCATGCCCTCGGCGACCGGCGTCGAGCACGACGTCTGCAACTTCGGCATCTTCTCGATCTTGACGAGGCAGACGCGGCAGGAGGCGTCGATGCCGAGACCGGGGTGATAGCAGTAATAAGGAACCTGGATGCCGGCTTCGATGGCGGCCTTGAGGACCGAGGTGCCCTTGGGCACGGAAAGCTGGCGGCCATCAATGGTCAGCGTGACGTTTTCCATCAGGGGAATTGTACCTGATCCCCGATCCCTGATCCCCGATCCCTGATCTCCTACTTCCTGTCCAGTACCGCCAGCGCGGCCCCGTCCTGGTTGACGTCCACGGACCGGACGGTGCCGGTGAGGGGCAGGTGCGCTTCGGTGATGGTCTCGGTGGCCAGCACCACATGCTCCGCGATCTTGCCGTCGGTGTATGTGATTGTCACAGTGACCGGGAGGTCGAAGACATCACCGATTTGCTCGAAACGCACGACCAGTTCCTGGCCCTCGACGACGGACGAGAACCGCACCCGCGGCAGCGTGGAGTCGTAGATCCACCGCTCGAAGAAGCGCGACAGGTCGCGGCCGCTCTCGGCTTCCATCGCCTGGCGGAAATCGTCGGTGCCGGCCTTCTTGTAGCGGTTCTCGGCGTAAAAGCGCCGGAGGCCCTTGAAGAACGCCTCGTCGCCCACCAGCCGCCGCAGCATGTGCAGGACGCCGGCCCCCTTGTTGTAGACCAGGGCGCGGAAGACGCGCGAGTCGTTCTTGATGTGGCCGAGCCGATAGCCGAGCGACACCGGCCCCTGGTCGGAGGTGTCGAGCGTCCACTTGCGGAACTGCCGCAGGATGTCGCGGAACACCGGCTCGCCGCGACGCTCCCTGGCATAGAGCGCGGCAAAGTACTGCGCGAAGCCCTCGCTCAACCACTGCTCGTGGTAGTTCTTCCAGCCCACCGCCTGGCCGAACCACTGGTGCGCCAGTTCGTGGGCGATGAAGAACTCGGGGAAGTTCTGGAACGTGGCCGGGTCGTTGCGCCACGAAAACGCCGTCACCGGCGGCGGGTTGTTGATCATCGCGAAGTAGCCCGGCGCGTGGCCGCCCGGCACTTCGTCCTCCACCATCGCCAGCGTCAGCGACTCGTACGGCGCGTCGTTGAGGAGCCCGGCATAGAGCCGGACGATTTCCGCGGCGGTGCCCATGGCGTCGCGGGCCTTGGATTCCTGCCGTCGATTGGCATCGATGTTGAGCAGGATGGTGTTGCGCCCGCCCACGGCCGGCACCGCGGCGGCGGCGGCCACTTTTTCGATCTGCTGCTTGAGGCTCTCGCTCGGCTCGCTCGGTGGCAGGAGCTCGAGTTGCCTGCGCGCCGGCGCCGGGAAGACATCGAGCGCCACCGTCGCTGAATCGACGTGCACGAAGCGGCTAATCAGCACCCCGAGGTAGCGAACCGGCTGCGCCGCGCGGAACGTATACGCCACCCGGTTGGGCACTCCCGGCGTCATCGACGGCACCAGCCGCGGCGAGCCGTCGACCGTCGCGCCCGATCCCACCACCGCGTAGGCTTCGGGCACGGTGATGCGCACCGATGCGGTGGCGTAGTCGGTGACCTGGCCTTGCGGATGCCAGTAGTTGCGATTGCTGAACAACCATTTCGGCTCGGCCGGAATGAACGGCGTCTCGTCGGGTTGCGCGGAGCGCTGCTCGCTGGGCAACCCTTCAGGTGGGGGCAACCCTTCAGGTGGGGGCAACCCTTCAGGGTTGCCCGCATCCATAGGCAAACCTAAAGGTTTGCCTCCACCCGCGTCGGGCAAACCTGAAGGTTTGCCTCCACCTGCCGCGATCGATTCGTCCTGGATGCGCTGGTGCTCGAGCCGTCCGGCGTAGGCGATGTTGATCGTCAACACGTAATCGCGCGCGACGACTGACGGCAGGTTGACGACGATGCTGTTCTGGTTGCGGACCTTGAGGAAGAGGAGGCGTCCCAACTCGTCGCTGGTGATGGAGCTGACGTTCAGGCTGTCGGCCAGTTTCAGCGTCAGCACGCCCATCGCGTACGACTTCACCCGGATCTTGAGCTTGGTGAACCCGTCGAACCATTCGCGATCGGGTTGGAACACGGCGTCGACGTTGTAGTCGAGGACGTCGTAGTCGGACAGGTCGTCTTCGTCATAGAAGCGGCCGCGGCTCTGCAGCTTCTGCGGCGACGCATAGGCCGAGATGTTGCGCTTGCGCGAGCGCTGGAACAGCGAGACGTCTTCCGGCTCGCCGCTCGAGCGCGCGTAGGTCAGCGTGTCGAATCGCCGCGTGCGAATCTCGGCGACGAAGTCGCCCGGCGACGGCAGCAGCGACCAGGTCTCGCGGCTGAGATCGCTCAGGTCGAGGCTGAACGACTTGCCGTTCTCCTCATCGAAGACGGCCTGCGCGCGGCGGTAGGCGCGCGGATCGAAGACGACCTTCTCGAGCATCGAGGCCTTCACGCTTTGCTCGAACTCGAAGGGATTGAGACGCACGAACGCCGACGTGAACGGGGTCTCCAGTGTCTCGGTGCCGGCAAAGAGCTTCAACTGGCCGCGTTCCTGTTTCGGCGCCGGCTGGAACGAGATCATCCCATCGCCCAGCAGCACGAGCGCGGTCGTGCCTTCCGGCGTGTCGACGACGAACACATCGCCCGCCGGCAACCTGATTTCGAAGTCCACCGACTGCAGCGACAGGTTGCGCGCGGCGAATTGCAGTTCGGGCTGGAGGGCCAGCCGATGCAGGCCTTCGACCGACGCCAGGCGATCTTCGGCAACGATGCGCCAGGGCTGCGGCCCGAGGTCGTCGCCGCGCGGGCGCCGGATGTCGAGGCGCCAGGTGGCGATGCGGCCGCGGGCGCCGGTCTCGATGAATACCTCGGCGACCAGCCGGTAGCCCTCGCCGGGAAGGGTGCCGGCCAGCGGCGCGCGATCGCGTTGCTTGACGACCGCGCGCGTGATGCCCTGCGGCACCATGGCCGAGAAGAACTCAACGGCCTCGGCCCGATCGGCGCTGGACGAAAGCAACTCTAGCCACCGGGCCTGGTCCATGGCCGAGATGGCAGTCTCGACGGCCTGAAGAAAGGCCTGGATCTGGATGTCTTCGTCGTCGACCGGCCGTACGGGCACCTGCCCCGCGAATGCGGGCGTGCAGGAGAAGGCGAGCAGAACGAACAGGAGTCTAACGAGCACAACAAGAGGTCCTGGGGTCTTGAGGGCCTGAGGTCTTGGGCTCTCAAGCCCTCAGGTCCTCAGGTCCTCAAGCCCTCAATTAGACGCCAGCCGGTGAAGTTCAGGCTACCTGATTCGACAGCCTGCTCAAGACGAGGACGGTGAGGTCGTCGGCCAGGCGCTGGTCGCGGCGATGGCGCTCAACCGCGTCAAAAACCGCCCGTCCCAGCGTGGCCGCGGCCGATGACTGGTAGGCGCCGGCGTGAAGGGCCAGTGTGCGTTCCAGCCCGGCCTCGTCGAAGGGCTGGCCGTCGGGGCTTTCGGCCTCGGTGATGCCGTCGCTGTACATCAACAAGGCGTCACCGGGTTCCATCTGCACCGAGCCTTCCTCGTAGGTGCTGCCCTCGAACATCCCGAGCGCCACGCCGCCGCTCATCAGGCGTTCTATCGTTCCATTTTGCCGCCGGAGCAACGGAGGTGTCTGGCCGGCGTTGACGAACAGCAGCTGGCCGGTGACCGGATGGAAGGAGGCGAGGAAGAGCGTGATGAAACGCGACGCCGGCGCGTGCCGCGCCACTTGCAGGTTGAGGCGCTTCACCAGCGCGGGCAGCGTCAGGCCTTCGTCGACGAGCGTGCGGAGGATGGCGAGCAGCAAGGCCATCAGCAGCGCCGCGGGGCTCGCCTTGCCCGCCACGTCGCCAAGCGCCACGAGCACCGTGCCGTCGGGCTGCGGCAGGATGTCGTAGAAGTCGCCGCCGACGGTGTTCGCGGGCTTGGTGAGGCCGAAAGCTTCCACGCCGGGCCCGGACCAGGTGCCGTCGGGCAGCATCGCCTGCTGGATTTCGCGCGCCACTTCGAGATCGCGCTTCAGCGAGAGCCGATCCGCCACTTCGAGCAGCACGAGCAGGTTCATCAGCAGGAAGCCGGCGAGCAGCCAGAGCGTTCCCTGTTGAAATAGGGGACCCGGCACGCGCAGGTGCACGAAGAAGATCGCGATCGGCACCGGCACGCTCATCAAGCCGAAGCCCTGGAACAGCCTCAACAGGCCCACCACCGCGCAGGCGAGGGACACGCCGTACATGAGGCGCCGCGCCGGCGACAACCGCATTGTGAACGCGAGGAAGAATCCCTGCGCGTACTTGGTGCAGCGCTTCCACCAGGGCAGGCCTTCGAGCTCCGCGGTGTTGATGCCGCGCGCGAAGAAGCGGTAGGCCTCGGGCGTCTCGCGCGTGAACAGCTTGCCGAGCTCGTCGGAGGTCAGGTCGTGCGTATACCGCTCGAGGAATCGTCTTGGCACACGGGTCCTACAGTTCTTACGGGATCAAATGACGCCGAGTTCCCGGCCGACCCTGGCGAACATGTCGAGGGCGTATTGGAGATCTTCCTTGGTGTGGGTCGCGGCGACGATGGTGCGCAAGCGGGCCTTGTCGCGGGCCACGGTCGGAAAGCCGATGCTCTGGGCGAAGACGCCATTGTCAAACAGGGTGTCGGACATCTTCGCGGCGGTCGCGGCGTCGCCGACGATCACCGGGGTGATCGGGCTTTCGCTGAGGCCGGTGTTGAAGCCGAGCTTCACCAGGCCGGCCTTGAAAAAGCGCGTGTTGTCCCACAGCTGCTCGATCCATTGCGGCTCGGTTTGCAGGACGTCGAGCGCGGCGATGCACGCGGCGGTCACCGCGGGCGGATGCGAGGTGGAGAAGAGGAACGGGCGGGCGCGGTGATACAGGAAATCGACGAGCGTGCGGGAACCCGCGACGTAGCCGCCGAGCACGCCGATGGCCTTGGAGAGCGTGCCGACCTGGATGTCGACGCGGCCATGGCACTTGAAGTGGTCCACCGTGCCGCTGCCATGCGTGCCGAACACGCCGCTCGCATGCGCATCGTCCACCATCATGATCGCGCCGTACTCCTCGGCGAGCGCGC
>JBDTMB010000408.1:0-5516 GCA_039934485.1 Vicinamibacterales bacterium | reverse complement strand
ACAGGTGTTGTCCTGCGGGTTGCTCCGAAGTCGTCCTGGGTCTGTCCGTATAACGACCGGCGCGTGAGGCGCGGCGGCCCGATGCGGATTGTGCCACAGAACCCCCTAGGCCGACGGCTCCACGCGCTTGTTAGCCGGCTGGTTCAATCGTGCCGGGTGGTCTGCCAGTGTTGGCGTGTTCAGACCGATAAGCTCGATGGCTGGAGCGCGCTGCTGGACGGCTTGAACGAAGCCCCATCGGTCTGCGGGGGAGACGAACAGCCACATGCCTCGGTCGGTCCGAATCTCGATGCGATCGAGGGACAGCGCAGGCGCCGCAAGAAACTCGCGCGTGGCGCGCAATGCGCGCACACGGTCTAGCGGCATGGTGAACCGGAAGACACTCTGTCGTACAACGATTTCAGCGTCGCTGACGGTATACGAAACCCACAGGAGAGAACTCAGCGCGACGAACAGAAACAGGAGCAGTGCGGCACTCAGGCCGCTTGGTCGACCCGTGGCGATGGCTCGAACGAGCAACAGCAGCGGGACGGCGGCACCGATCGCCGCTGGAATGATGATCGCCAAGTCGATCTTCGACCGAAAGTGTGACTCCATCGTGCACCCGTCACGAAATTCGCGCTGTCCGGCTAACGCATTGGCGCTGAGCCGCGGCGCCCAGATGTTTCGAATACTTCGCGAATTTGTCTCACGCCGCCGGCTCCAGCGCCTGTTGGGCCGCGGCTACAACCCTAGCGCCGACAGATCGCGCGAGCCTCGAAAGACAGTGGCGATTTCGACGGTGTCAGGCCGTCGCCGATACACGATGCGAAACTTCCCGGACACCACTTCACGAAGTTCAGGCGACTGACGTTCCGGCACCATGCGCCCAGAATCCGGGAACTCTCGAAGCCGTTCGACCGCAGCCACCAGGCGACGAACGGTCAGGTCAGCCCATGCTGGCGCATCCGCCTCAATGTACGCGCGAATCTCTTGCAGATCCGCCACCGAACGCGGGGACCAGATGAGCTCGATCACAGGCCAAGACGTCGCTTGACCTCGTCGTGTGGGATGCCCTCGCCCCGGTCAAGCTGTGCGAGGCCTTCCTCGATCTTGGCGAGAAACACGAGACGCTCGATTGCGTCATCGACCGATGCATCTTCCGGCAACTCGCGAATCGCTTCAATCATTCGCTCGCGCGTGATGCGATGTGGCATACCGTCGATTCTACTCCCGTTGCCTTTCGGAAACCGAGTTACGGGTTGTCGGCCCAACTAGTATTGGAGTAGACCGCTCACACGTCCTTCGTCAGCCTAAGACGGCACACGGCTCTGCGACCATTAACCCCTAACCTCTTCAAGCCGCGAATCTTACCACCTGGATCCAGAATCGATCCTCACCCGAATCATTGCGAAGAGTGAATTGGCTGCGAAGCGACTCAAAGCAAAGCGTCGGAAGATGGCCCGCACGATCGACGGAAACACTGCATGAACATGCCTTCTCGGACCGGGCTCGACTGCGACGCCACGATAGACTGCGAATTTCTTGCAGCCAACCACCCTCACAAACGGTCGAGCGGGCTCTTCATTCCCAGCCCATGCGTTGGACCGTCAGGCAGTGCCGGACCTCTCCAAAGCGTCCACGTTCCGCCGGGGCGACCGCAATCGAATCCGTGTGGACATCCAACCCAACGAACGTGTTACGTTCTGCCATGACCCGCCTCCTCGACGGTGACTCCGTGCCCGTCTCTTCAACGCGCATGATCCACGAGGAGCCGAGAGGCAGGTCAACTGATAGTCATTCTGTCTAGGCAGCCTGCGCTCAAGCGGGAGGCAGGTAAAGGAATCGTCGGGGGCGGTGGCGATGCGGTATGAGCCGAGAAGGTAGTCGAATCACTTCGTGGGGCCGGATGATATTCGGCGTCGCGATTGTCGCGCTCGGTGCTGAGCACCTGGTCTGCGCCAACATGGCAGCCGAGCCTTTCCCCGCCCAGTTTCACGCCGTCGTGGTTCCCCAACACTGGGGTCTGCGAGGCGAGGTGTGCGAGGTGCTGGCGCTTTCGTCCGCCGCGTTCGTCTTGGCCGCAAGGTCGCCGTTCGCAGATGTTGGCCGGGTCCTCTTCGGAATTACCGCGGTGGTGTTCGGCGTGGATCACTTTCTCGCGCTCGACCTCATTGCGAGCCTGGTGCCGGCGTGGATGCCAGGCCATCTCCTCCTCGCGTCTTTCACCGGTGCCGCCATGATCGCCGCCGGGCTGAGCATCCTGATGAAACGGCTGGACGGAATCGCGGCGTTCGGGCTCGGGACCGTGTTTCTGCTGATCGTGCTGACGCTGCATCTGCCTCGGGTGCTGGCGGCCCCGCAGAGTCCGGACGAGTGGTCGAGTGCACTCATCGCGCTGGGCATGTGCGGTGCGTCGTGGATCTGCGCGCCGGGACGGGAACCATGAAGGTTGTGACGTGGACATGTTCACGATGTGACCGCACCTTTCGTCAGGCCAACCAGCGCCATGCCTGCGGCGTGGGCAGCCGAAGTGGGTTGCTGAAGAACAGGCCACCAGCGTTGGTGGATCTCTACGACCAACTCGAGTCAACAGTCCGCGGTTTTGGCGCCATCGAGATCGTGACGCGCGATCGTTACGCGCTATTTCGAACCACCCGCATCTTCATGGACCTGACGGTGATGCGCGATGCGTTGCGGGTGGTCATCCATCTTGGCCGCGAAGTCAAGGCGCCGTACTTCATCAAGATAGGCCGCGGCGATAAGCGGGTGTCACACGTGGCAAAAATCCGGACCGCCGCGGAACTGCGTGTGCTGACGCCGTTATTGCGGGAAGCCTACGAACTCGCGGCTGGTGAAGAGGCGTGAGCCGGGGTGGGGCGCGGCTGCTTCTCCCTCAACCCATCGCTTTTCCGAGGAAATCGTGGTTTATTGAACCCAGTCGCAATGAACGTTCCGTCGCCAATCGGCGATCACGTCGCACTGGCCGGCTGCATCCTTGCGATGAGCGGCCTGGGCCTGGTGGCGTGCGGCGGGTCACGTCCCTCGACGCCGACCTCGCCGACAGCAACGCCCCCGCCCGTCGTCACGACCGCGGCACCGGTCCCGGTGCCGGCCTCCGTCATCCCCGCGTGTTCAGGCGGCTCTGCGTTCTTCGATGCGTCGCCGGTTGCACTGGGCGACTTTCTGGCGTTTCGTCCGCTCGGCTTGCTGTCGCCGCCCATTCACATGTTCCCGGCCAAGCACTCCGCGTTTTCGATGACGCTGCCCGGCACCACGCCGGTGCGAGTGCCGGTCCGTTCACCGGGCAAGGTGTGGGTCAAGGAGATCTGGGAAGCGACCTTCAGCACCGGCGGTGCCAACTACCAGCTCTACGTCTATCCGTGCACCGACGTGCGCGTCTACTTCGGCCACGTCGCGGCGCTGTCGGAGAAACTGATCGCGGAAATGCGGAAGGTGACGCCGTCCTGCAATTCGTTCCAGGATGGCACCGCGCTCGTGACGACGTGCCGGCACGAGAACCTGGCGATTGCGCTCGAGTCGAACGAGCCGTTCGGCACGGGGCCGGACTCGGCGGGTGTGGACTTCGGCGTGTTCGATTTCCGGTTGTCGCCGGCGGCGTTTGTCCGGATCGATCACTACGATCATTTCTATCCGTACTCGGCGTCACCGCTCGACTACTTCACCGCCGATGTGAGGACCGCGATCGCCAACAAGACCGGGAGCGTCTTCGGCTCACCGCTTCGCACCGCGAGCCCGATCGGCGGCAGCTTCATGCAGGATGTGGCGGGAACCGCGCAAGGCAACTGGTTCCTGCCGGGCAGGTATCACAGCAACACCACGGACCTCGGTCCTTTTCTCGGCCTGGCCAGCGACTACGTGAATCCCGCGCAGCCGATGATCGCGATGGGGAGCTCGGTGAGAGGCATCAGCATGGGCCTCTACTCGTTCACACCGGAGACGCAGGGCGTGATCAATCGCGCGTTTCGTTCGGTGGTGCCGGACGGCAGTGTCTACTGCTACGACCGGTTCACGCGCGGTCAGTCCACCGGTGGCCTGCCGCTCGGACAGCCGAACGGTGTGCTGTTGATGGCGATGCCCACCGACACGACACTGCGCGTGGAACTTATCGCCGGCAGCGCGTGCGCATCCGCGAATCGCGTGATGTCCGGCAACGCGACCGCATTCGAGCGGTGAGGACGTTCAGGTGGCCCCGGCTGGCGGCGTCGTCCACCGGCTTGCTTTGTCCGTTGCCGCGGCCTATTCTCAAGGGACCGTGAGCAAGGCCTTCGTCAACGCCGGGGAGACCATCACCCGGGTCGTCGGTAAGCGCACCCAGGCGCCTGATGCGCTATCGGCGACAACCAGCCGCAAAACTGATTCTGTGGCGTGGCAGCGAGCATTCGGCGGCGTGCGGGTCCCGCGCGGCGTGCATCGCTTCAAGACCCACGAGGAAGCGGAACAGTGGCTATGGCGGATGATCACCCGTCCGACGAGCTAACCTCGCGCGAGCCCACGGTCGAGGATTTGCGCGAGCTCTGTCGCGCGTTGAATGACCGCGGTGCCAAGTATGTCGTCGTCGGAGGCTTCGCCATCCGCGCCGCCGGCTATATCCGTTCCACCATGGATGTCGACGTCATCGTGGCTGCGGACCATGAGAATCAGGCGCGCGTCTTTGCCGCCCTGGCCACCCTGCCAGACCACGCGGCGAGCGAACTTCAGCCCGGAGAACTGCAGCAATACGATGTGATCAGGGTCGCCGACGAGATCTTGGTGGATGTCATGCGCTCGGCCGGTGGCATCGACTACGCTGAAGCAGCCGCCGACGTGGTCATTCATCAGGTCGATGGCGTGTCGATTCCGTTCGCCTCACCCCGATTGCTCTGGCGCATGAAAGTCATCACGCACCGCGAGAAGGATGCGGCTGACCTGGTGTTCCTGCGCCACTGGTTCAGTCAACACGGCGAGGAGCCGCCGCCGGCATAGTCGGCGTTCGTTCGCGGTTCCTACCTGAACTGCTGCATCAGCTTCTGCAACGCGTCGTTGCCGGGGCAGAGCTGGTCGTGCGGCAGGTTGTAGAGCGCCTCGGGCACGGTGTCGTTCTGGTCGTGCACGTCCTTCGAATCCGGCGACAGGTAGAGCAGGCCCGTGGCCACCTCTCCCTTGCGGTGGCTTTCGCGGATGTAGTTGTAGGCGGCGTCGCGGTTGGTCGGGTCGTAGTCCTCGCCAGCTTGCGGAACTTCAACCCAGCTGCCGTCGGGCATCATGACGTTCTTGACCGAACCCTCCCAGTAGTCGCTGCTGATCACCTCGGCCGGCGGCACAAAGTCAAAAGCCGGGGGCGACCAAGGTCGCGCCCAGCGTCAGCGCCAGCAGCGCGCTGGCGATGGCCTGCATCTGGTTCGCTTCACCCTTCTTGGCCGTCGATCCCGGATCGGCACAGACGATAGGCCGTATTAGCGGCCTCAACCGTTAACAGAACGGGCGTTCTCAGACCCTGGCGCCGACGGGGCCGCTTCCTAAGGCGCTAAGGCATG
>JBDTMB010000407.1:0-5516 GCA_039934485.1 Vicinamibacterales bacterium | reverse complement strand
CTCGTTGGGCTCATAACCCAAAGGTCGGGGGTTCAAATCCCCCCCCCGCAACCAACTTTTCGATCGTCGGCTGACAAATGGCTGACAATCGGTAGAACCTCAAAGGGCGCTTCGGCGCCCTTTCGTGCGTACCGGCGGGCTGTCGCGACGAGTTCGCATATCATCGCCCCCAGGCTCGAACAGGATAGTTCCCAGCCTACGAAATCGCGGCGCCGTATGCCGCCTCCGACGCACCGTCGTGCCGCGGCTTGGTCGTCGCCACCGTCGACAGCGCGCTCAGCGGAATCGTCGAGGGCGTATGTTCTGAGATGCGAGGGCTAGTCGGACCGTCCCGCACCGCTCCGGGCTGCGAAAAGTATGACGGACATTGCGATCAGCGTCTTCAGTGTGTCGAGCCGTCGTGGCTATTTTCTGCCGAGCCTGAACATCCAGTATCAGGAAGTTGATGGTCCGCAGTGGACGGTTGCGGCGGGCGGCACTCGAGCGTATGTCGTTCGGTTTGGAAATCCGCTGAAGGACGATCCCGAGGAGCAGTCCGCCGATAGCCACTTCATGATTCGTCGTTTGACAAGCTCTCTTCTTCTTGGAGGACTCGGCCTGTTTCAGTCAGAGACATCAGGCCGCCTGTTCATTCGCAACGTCCATGGTGACATCTCGTGGACCAGCTATTTCGACTGGCCCGCTCCGAGCGATCAACCCACCGCAGCTGCAGCTCAGAGAGTCAACGATTGGTTCGCTGCCATTTCAAAGCACACAATGCTGCGCCGTGCTGCCGATGATGCACACCTGGCGCTCTCGAATCCTCATGAGGCGCTGGTTTTCGTCTATCGTGGCCTGGAGTGGCTCGTCGTCGGCCGGAACATTGGTTGGGAGGCACTGGCGCAGGAGATCGGTGCACCCATCGCGAGCTTACGCGATCTCAAGAAGATGGCCAACGTGGATCTTGGCTTTCGTCACGCCACATCGACTGGAATCAAGGCTCGCGCAGACTTGGGGACCGCCGGTTCTGCAGTCGCACTGCTTTTCGACGCGATCAATGCGAGTCGAGCGAAGCTGGAACCAGGATTCACGCCAATGACCACAACCCAGTCGGCCGAAGCGATTATGCGGACTCTGTCGCCGTTTCCTTATTCGTAGACACACACTCACTCAACGGCGAGGACGTTCAAGGCAAGCAAGATCGGATGGGCACCGATGATCAAAGATCTCGATCTCAAGGACAGGACGCAAGAGCGGCTCGCAGGATTCGCCGCCCGGATCGCCACATTGCTGGAGAGGCCCGACGTCCCTAAGAATGAGCCATTGGTCTCCGTACTGGATCACCTACTTGGGGCCGTTTACGCCCTCATCGCGGCTAGACAGGAGAATTTCAGGGGCAAGATCGGCAAGAGCGATTTCGCCCCGATTCTCGATCGAGCGAAGCGAATTGCAGCGACGAAACCAAAGATCGCTGGTAACTGGCTCGCCGGCTTTCACCTCAATAGTGCGATGTTCAGGATCTCTGCAGTGTTTGACCGTCTGCCGAAGGTTAGAGTCCCCGGACGTGGTGGAAATTCAGTAAGGGTCACCCGCTAGACAAGCGAAGTGGCCATCGTGCATCGTTCCGTGAGTTCTTCGGGCAGAAGAACAAAACACACGGAGGGTGGATACGACGATGGCCAAACCTAGGATGGATCTGACGGCGTTTGTTGGCAAGCTTCTCGAAGAGCAGGACGGGGATGTGTTGCGGGAAGGGATTCGGGTGCTGTCCCAGGCGCTGATGGAGACGGAGGTCGCCGGCCTCATCGGGGCCGAGCGCCACGAGCGCAGCGGGGACCGCACCGCGTATCGCAACGGGAGCCGGACGCGAACCTGGGACACGCGGATGGGGACCATCGAGCTGGCGATCCCGAAGGTGCGGCCGGGGACGTACTTCCCGTCGCTGCTGCAGCCGCGGCGCCGCGTCGAGCACGCGCTGCTCGCGGTCGTGCAGGAGGCCTATGTGCATGGCGTCTCGACGCGGAAGGTCGATGATTTGATGAAAGCGCTCGGCCTCGACGGTATCTCCAAATCCGAAGTCTCGCGCATCTGTGGCGAGCTCGACCCGATCGTGGCGGCGTTTCGCACGCGCCCGCTCACCGGTGAACATCGGTATCTGTGGGTGGACGCGACATATCACAAGGTCCGCGTCGATGGCCGCGTCATCAGCCAGGCCACGGTGGTGGCGATCGGGATCACCAGCGAGGGCGAGCGCCAGGTGCTCGGCGTCGATGTCGGCCCGTCCGAAGACCGCGCCTTCTGGACGGCGTTTCTCCGCAGCCTCGTGAAGCGCGGGCTGAAGGGGGTGCGCCTGGTCGTCTCGGATTCGCACGAGGGCTTGAAGCAAGCGATCAGCACGGTGCTGACGGGCACGACCTGGCAGCGGTGCCGGGTGCATTTCATGCGCAATCTCCTCGCCACGGTGCCGCACGGCGCCCGCGAGGCCATCGCGGCGATCGTCCGTACGGTCTTCGCGCAGCCCGATCACGCGTCGGCCCTGGTGCAGCTTCGCAAGGTCGCCGACGGGATTCGTAGTCGCTTTCCGCGCGCGGCGACCGTGCTCGAAGAGGCCGCCGAGGACATCCTCGCATACCGTCATCTGCCGCTCGAACATCAACGGCAACTCCACAGCACCAACCCGCTGGAACGCCTCAACAAGGAGATCAAGCGGCGATCGAACGTCGTCGGCATCTTTCCGAACCCGGCCGCGGTGATTCGACTCGTCGGGGCCCTGCTGCTCGAGCAGGACGATGAATGGGCGGTGGCGGACCGGCGCTACTTCAGCGCGGACTCGATGAAACAACTGACCACGCCGGCGCTGTCGACGACGGCACAGGAGATTCTGGCAGCGATTGCGTAGACGATCACGAACTCACGAACGAGCCGATTGAATTTCCACCACTTGACGGGACACTACCTGCCGAAGTCCTTCGCCGGTTGCAAACACGGCGAAACGTGTTGTGAGCACGGCGCTGCCGCGAGATATCAAAAGGCCAAAGGGAAGGCCTGGCAAAAGCAGCAATTGAATGACATCAGGAAAGAGGTCAACGCTATCAAGCATGAGGCCATTGGCGTTTATCGTGGCCGGAAGGCCAACCTTAACGCCGCGCTGGCCGCCATCAGCCAGATTCTCGAACTCGCAGAGACTCTCGCGTAGCGTCGTTGAATGTCCGAGGAAATTGCTGCTCAACTAGCAGGGGCCCAGCTCGGCATTCCTTTCGTCCAGACCACACGTGACGAACTCGACGACGCGGTTCATCGCGAGCGAGTTCTCTGCATCGCATTCGGAATTGGTCGCGACGGCAGCGCGCATGGAGACGCGCAACCGACAGTGCTACCCTTGCCGCGTGGCGATCTATGCGGCGGTAGACTCTAACGCGCTCACTTACCTGGTCAACGCGATCGGTGTCGAGGGTTACGAACCGGCGGGAGACAGCTCCGGTCTGGCCGACGAGCGGATCGCGATGTCGCGACTGTTCATGTACGGTGACTGCAAGCTGTGGGTGCCGCCGATTGTCAGAACCGAAACTGCAGACATTCCGGCGGGTGAACTTCGGGACGCACAGAATCGGATGACGTGGTATCAGCTGCTCGATCACGACTCGGGCGTCGCCGAGGTGGTTGTCGAGCGGCGCGTTAGCGAGCTCCTGCGTCACCACACGAGCGCGAACGACTGTCGCGTGGTCGCTGAGACCGAAACGATGGAGCTCGATTACTTGGTGACGCGCGATGACAGATTGGACCGGCGTCTTCAGAGTTACACGAAAGTCAAGATTGTGCGGCCGACCGAGTTGTGGGAATCGCTCGGTATCCACTGCGCACCAGCGCATGCCATGGTTCCGGCGCGAGACAACCCGCTGAGCGCTCATGACTGGTGGCGCCTGCCAGATTGCTGAGGAGACACTGCCGGGTGCGGTCGGCTGCAGACTTTCGTCGTCTCCGCCGTCCAGAAGCGGTCACGCGCGGCGCGGCTGGTCTACACTCTCGTGATGATCTTCGCGAAGCCTGTCACCCAGATTTCCACGGCGGATCTTCAAGAATTGCTGACCGATCAGGCCGTCGAGAATCTGCGTCTTGAGTTCAAGCGCGAAATCGCCACTAAGGATGAGACGCTAAAGAAGCTCTCGGCCCTCGCCAATACGATCGGCGGCCTGGTAGTGATCGGCGCGCAAGCTGGCGGCGACGGTCGAATCACGGCGCTGCCTGGTGTCGAGCTGAAGTCGGGATACAAACAGACCATTGTTCAATGGTGCTTCGAGGGCGCGTCCCCACCTCTCGACGTTGAAGTCTCAGACGCGATCCCAATACCCGCCGGGGTGGATAAGGTCTGCTATGTCATCGGTGTACGTGAAAGCGATCTAGGGCCGCACTTCCTGAACGGACGGAAGGGTGTCTACGTCAGATCAAACGAGTTCAGCTCGCGATTCGAGCCTCAACTGGCGAATGAGAACGAGCTTCGGCACCTGTTGCATCGGCGGGAATTGGTGCGGGGCCGCCGCGCCGAGTTGCTACGGCGATCTCGAGAACGGTTTGAGACGTTCGCGACGCAGAAGTATGACGAACTCGGAAAGCGCAAGGAAGGCATGCGCGCCCGGTTCGACCTTAGCATCGGCCCACGGTTTCCAGCCCACGTGGTTTGCGAGCATGCCCGTTTGATGTCCGTACTTCCCGCAACAAACATTGGGTGGCGCTCTGTGGGGTTTCCGCGCAGCACCGGCGGCGGTTTGATTTCACAACACGAAAGCGTCGTTGTGTTGCGACCGGGCTCCAGTTTCTCAATTCTTGAAGCCAATACGTGGGGCATGTTGTACTACGCGACGGAAGTCGAACGCGACGGCCCACGACAATCCGAGAAGGAATTAGACGGTATCCACAGTTACCATTTCTCCGGACAGCTTCTGGTCTTCCTGGAGCATGCGGGGCGTGTTTTGGTCCAACTCGGCTACGCAGGCCCGTTGACGATCGAAATGAAGCTGGAAGGCATCCGTGGCGTGCCGTGGATCGTCTTCGACGACCGGATGGCCTTTACCGGCCCAGCGTCGCAGCTCGACGACACCGCCACGTTCTCGATCGAGACGACGACCGACGAGTTGACGAAAGCTCGCGATGCGGTCGCCATGAACCTCTTGCGATATGTGTTCTACGCGACGAACCTAACCGACGCGGTCAGTGTGCCGGAACTCGAACGTTACGTCGGTCGCGGCTATTACTACAACGGTTGGGGTGAGCCTACAGCATTGCGCGTGTGATCGGGATCGGCCTCGGGCAAGTTGTAGCCGAATTTGCGAGCTGGCACGCACCGCTGGCGCCTGCTACAGGAGCGTTCCGGTCCGCCGGAGGGTGTTTTCGCCTCTTCGAATGTACGGCACCGTCCCAAGGCCGATCAGGCGTAAGATCAGCAGCATGACGCGAATCGCCGTCGACCTGCCGGAGGACATCGCGAAGCGTTTGGAGGCCGCCTGGCCCGACGTGTCGCGCGGCGCGCTCGAAGCCGTTGC
>JBDTMB010000406.1:0-5526 GCA_039934485.1 Vicinamibacterales bacterium | reverse complement strand
CCAGCGGGAAGAGCGGCGAGAGCAGCTCCTGCAGCAGGTCGCCGATGAAGAAGTCTTCCTGCCGCGGCTTCCCCACCACCGTGGCCGGATAGATCGCGTCGCGACGATGGGCGACCTGGCCGACGCTGAAGACCGGATAGTCGTGCTGCAGCGAGTAGTAGCCGTAATGATCGCCGAACGGCCCCTCGGGCTTGCGGAGGTGGGGCGCCACCTGCCCCATCAACGCGAACTCGGCGCTGGCGATCAACGGATGCGGATGGCCACCCGGAGCCGACACCTGCGGCAGCTTCGTGCCGGCGATGAGCGACGCCAGCATCAGCTCGGGGACGTTTTCCGGCAGCGGGGCGATCGCCGACAGGATCAACGCCGGCGGCCCGCCGAGAAACACCGTCACCGGCAGCGCCTGGCCGCGCGCTTCAGCGCGCGCGTAGTGGAAGCCGCCGCCCTTGCCGATCTGCCAGTGCATGCCGGTGGAGGCCCGGTCGTGCACCTGCATCCGATACATGCCCAGGTTGTGGCCCGGCTTGTCGGGATGGTTCGTGTAGACGAGCGGCAGCGTGACGAACGGCCCGCCGTCTTCCGGCCAGCAGGTGATCACGGGCAGCCGATCGAGCCGGACCTCCTTCGTGACCACGTCGAGAATGGGACCCGATGCCTGGCGCGACGTGCCCACCCTCATCAGGTCCAGGGCCACATCACGCGCGCCCCACAGCTTACCTGCCGTCGGCGGCAGCAAGGTCTCCGCGAGATGCACCACGCGCTTGATGAACTGCAGCGGGCGCCGGCCAAACGCCAGTTCGGCGCGACGCGCCGTGCCGAACAGGTTGGTGGCCAGCGGAAACGCCGAGCCCTTGATGTTGGTGAAGAGCAACGCGGGCCCGCCCGCGGCGATCACCCGCCGGTGAATTTCCGCCGCTTCGAGCACCGCGTCAACCGGCGCCGAGATCTCCACGAGATCGCGGTCGGCGCGCAGGTGGTCGAGAAAGGACCGCAGGTCTGGAAACATCAGGGTGTCACACGGCCCAGCACGCCGGCATCATGCACGGCCCGTCCCCCAATCATCGTCATCACGCTCGTGATGGCAGGGAGTGCGTCGGTGGGCACGGTGAAGACGTCCGCGGACAGCACCGCGAGATCCGCCAGCGCGCCTGGTGACAGGTGCCCCTTGTCCTTCTCGGCGTGTTCGGCGAATGCGGAGCCGCGCGTGTAGGCCACCACCGCTTCTTCTCGCGACAGCGCTTCGCTGGGCCGCGAGGGATGCGTCGTGGCGAACATGATGTTGAGGAACGGGCTCAAGGGACCGTCGGAGCCCAGGGCGAGCGGGATCCCCTCCGTCAACAACGTCTTGAGGGGCTCGATCTGCCGCGCCCGCTCCACACCGAACGCCGCTTCGAGCGCCGGTCCCAACGTCAAGTGGGCAGGGTTCTGTACCACGACCACGCCAAGCTTCTTCGCCCTCGCCAGCAAATCCGGAAACAACAGGTCGCCATGTTCGAGCCGCGGCCGCTTGTCGCGCCACACTTCCGGCAGCCCCGTTTGCTCGAGCGCCGTCAGGTACGCATCGATGGCGCCGTCGCCAACCGCGTGCATCAGGATGGGGTCCTCCGACCCGTAGGCCCAGCCGACAAATTCCTTGAGACGCGCGGCCGTGAAATTGAGCCGCCCCCGCTCCTGCGGCGCGTTGGCATAGGGCGCCCGCAGGAAGGCCAGCCGTTCGATCGGCGTGCCGTCGAGAATGAACTTCATGCCGCGGGCGTCGAGAGTGGGCGCCGGCTGGGGCGGCAGGTGCGGCCGGCTATCGGTCGTCGGGCCGCCGGCCGCCTCTCGCATCGGAAAGCGGTAGACATGCCAACGCAGCGGGGTGCGCGCCTCGACGAGGTGCGACATGATGGCGGCTTCGGGCAGCGCGTCGCCCATCAACTGGACGCTCGTGATCCCCAATGCCGTGGCCTGGTTCGCAAAGACCCGATACGCATCGGTGGCCTCGGCCGGGTTCACGTGCATGGCCAGGCGCCGATCGATCAGGTAAACGCCGTACTCTTCCGCGCGGCCGTTCAGCCGGCCCGCCGCATCGCGCAAGAATCGCCCGCCTTCCGGATCGCCGATCGATTCGTCGATGCCGGCCAGCGTCAATGCGGCGCTGTTCAGCACCACGCCGTGTCCCGTCCAGGCGCTGAGCCTGACCGGGTGATCCGGCAACCGCGCATCGAGCCACGCCCGCGTCACAGCGGCATCCAGCCACACCTGCTCGCCAAAGGATCCCTGGATGAACTGGCCGGGCGCGGCCACCGCCCTGACCGCGGCGAGGGCGGCGTCAAGTTCCGCCGTCGTGGGATCGTCACCAGACTTGAGGCGGACCAGCGGAAAGTGCGGGCCCACGTGCAGGTGCGCGTCGTTGAACCCGGGGACCACGGTGCGGCCGCCCAGATCGATGCGACGCGTCGCCGTTCCCGCTTGCGCGCCAATCGTGGCGGTGTCGCCCACCGCGATGACGCGGTCGCCGCGAATGGCGAGCGCCTGCGCCCAGGGCTGGGCGGCATCCGACGTGAAGATCTTGCCGTTGAGAAGCACCGTGTCGGGCGCCGCGGCACAGGCACACGAGGCCGCCACCCACACGATGAGGATCGCGCGTGTCATCACAGGAGCATTTAAGTATAGCGGCAGGGTCAATCCGGGCAGACCCAGTACATGCCGGGCACCGCCTCGGCGCCACCGGTCTTCTCGCAAGCCTTGTACTGCACCGTCACCGCGTCCTGACTGTGCGCCTCAACCTCGCTCTGGTAGCGGCGGATCCGAACCAGATCGGTCGAGGCCACGACGACGCGCTCGCCGGAGAGAAAGGTCGTGGCATAGGCGACCCAGTAGTCGGACCGCGCATATCGAATGCCGTTGGTCACGAGATACGTGGCCAGTTCGCGGCGCGGGTTCGCCGGCTCGTGATAGACGTACTCGTTGACGAGGCGCAGGTGGCCCGAAGCGCTGAAGAGTGCCCACAGGACCATCACGCTGGCCATTGCCCACCGAAACTCGCGCCGGGGCTCATAAATGAAGAACAACGCGACGACGCCGACGCCCGTGTAGAGCATCAGCAAGGCGTAGCGGAACGTGGTGATCTCCACCTGGCCACACCGCGCGATCGTGTAGGCCACGCCTGCCTGCAGGCCGACGAGCAGCAAGAACGCTCCCACCGCGGCGCGCCCGTGCCAGATCGGCGCGCGGCCGCGAAAGCTGAGCCAGATCACCCGCAGCATGGCCGCCGCGAAGATCGCGCCGAGGACCGGCCAGAAGCCGTGCGTCCCAGGCACACTGGTGCGCAAAAAGCTCCGGACGCCAAAATCCGACAGCCGATGATCGTCGGCGCCAAACGGAATCCCGTAGTACTGGCCAATGAGGCTCATCAGCCCTGGACCGATCGCCGCCGGCGACCAGCACGCTCGTCCGGCGAGCCCTTCCAGGTTTTCTCCGGCGCCGAGCGGCGCCGTGATCGGCGCGCCCGGACCGAAGGGCGTGGAAAACACGTAGCCGGTGCGCACCAATTGCCAGACCACGGCGTAACCCAGTGCGACGAGCGCAACGGCGCGGAGGCGCTGGAGGGTGACGCGGCGATCGTCGAGGATCGACAGTCCGGCGATCGCCGTCAACCCATAGAGCGTGAATTCCCGATGCAGGAAGCCAATCCCAAAGACGCAGCCAAAGGCGAGCGGACGGTTGCGCAGCACCCAGAGCAGCAAGACATACAGGAACGGTTCCGGGTTGCCGCCGCCGGTCTCGACGAGCGACCCGGCCAGCGAGGACGGCGCAATGACGAAAAACAGCGAGGCCAGGAGCGCCGTGCCCGGCGCCAACCCGCCATCGCGGTGCAGCACCCAGACCAGGAGCACGCCGGTGGCAATGTTGACCAGGACCACCGGCGCCTTGAGCAGGGCGACCGACGGTCCGAAGATCGCAAAGAGCGGCGCCGCCAGCCACGCCTGCATCGCCAGCATGTACTGATCGCCGTAGATGAACATCGGGAACGCGCGGCCTTCGGCGATGTGCTTCGCCATGAGGCCGAAGATCGCCTGGTCGGAGTCGAAGCCGGCCTGTTCCCACAGCAAGAAGACCGCGCTGCGCGCGAGGACCAGCGCCGCCGCCACGCCGAGGGCGATGGCCAGCGGCCGTGAAGCGGACGAAGTGGCAGGCACCAGTCGGTAATAATACCTGTCGGCTTACCTAATGTCTTTTCAGTCAGACGCCACCGCACCGGCCTGGGCCGCCCGCGCGGCCGTTGCGGCGACCGGCCTGGTGGTCTTGCTGGCGTTTCTGTCGGGCGGCACGCAAGGGATCGGCGCCTCCGAACGCGACTACTGGTTCTCGCCGGCGGATCAACCGGCAGTGCAATCGACGCTGCCCACGCTCGATACGCCCTACAGCTGGCCGTGGTCGCCCTCGTCGATGGCCGGTCGCGCGGCCATGGCGATCGCACGTGGGCGCCGAACGGCGCTTCGCGACCTCGCCGCAGTCGCGAGCGCAGCCGCTGTCGCACTGCTGGGCGTCTGGCTCACGAGCACTGGCGTGCCGCTCTACCCGGTGTTGATTGCGATGTTGGGTATGGCCGCCGGTCCCACGATGTGGGGCCGTGGCATCTATTGGACCGTCGATACGCTGTCGCCGGCGCTTGGTCTGTTCGCCATCTGGGCTGGATGGCGATGGTCGATCACGCGCCGATCGATCTTCGCCGTCGCCGCCGGCCTCTCGGCCGCCCTGGCCATCGCCGAGACCGTCGTGTTGCCACGGCTGGCGCCGGTCGCGGTCAACGTCCGCCTGGTGAGAGCGAGCAGCTTGGCCGCGGGCCTGTCGAGAGAGTTCACCTTGCTTGGCGTGATCCTCCTGCTGATTGGCCTGGCCGTGCTCTGGAGCAAGGCGCCGCCACGCCGCACCCTGGTCGCACTCGTCACCGGATTGCTCGCCTGGCAGTGGTTGGTACCGCGCTCCGGCTTCGAGCCCGTCAGCCTGCCGATCACGATCTGCGGTTGGGCCGCGGTGGCCGTGGGGCTTCAGTGGGTGCAGCAGACACTGACGCGGCGCGCGGGCCGGACGTTGATCGTCGTGATGGGCCTGCTGATCATCGGCGAGCCGTCGCTGATTCGCGCGCGCATGTGGGCGCTCGGCAAGGACGCCAGGTCGGAAGAGCAAGCGCGGATCGCTTACGGCTTCAAGGTGAGCGACCTGCCCGCCGGCGCCGGGATCATCGCCGAAAGCCGGCGGGTCGACGCGTCGCTGCTGCTGTCGTCGCAGAAAGCCGGGACCCCGGCGCTGATGGTTCCGCAGGCGATCGAGCCGGTGCAAGCCGCGCTCACCCGCGGCGCTTCGCTGGTTGCGTTCCCCGGGGCGCGCGCCAACCTCGCGCCGCTCGGGTTCCTGTTCGAGCGATCGTGGGCCGGCACGACTGAAGTCGCAGCGCTGGCGGACCGCGCCGCCTGCGTCGATCTCACGCCGGACCAATGGTCGGACGTGTCGTTGTTGATGGCGAACGGATCGTTCATC
>JBDTMB010000405.1:0-5535 GCA_039934485.1 Vicinamibacterales bacterium | reverse complement strand
CTGCCGACTGCGTGACTGCCGACTGCATGGCTGAAGCCTGCAGCCCCCGCAGCCTGAAGCCCGAAGCCTGAAGCCTATTTATGGGGCTGGCCGGTAATAGAGGACCATGCCTGCGCCGGCGGCGGCGAGTAGAACGCCGGCATAGAACAGCGGGTTCGGCGCCGTCTTCGGTGGATGGATGATCATCGTCGAAAGCACGTTGACGAGAGGCGCGCCGCCGAACACCAGGGGCATGACGATGGTCGGGGAGCCGCCGGCGCGAAAGGCGTAGGTGATGCACACGGCGCCAAGCGCCCCGAGCGCGCCGGCGATCGTCGCGGTGATCGTACCGGCGAGTGTAAAGTTGCGCCACTCACCCTGTGAGGTCAGCGCCGCTGCCGGAATCAGCACGGCGATCAGGAAGTACGCGACACCGACGCACAACATCGCGCGCATGGGGTTGCCCAGGTCGGTTTGACCTTTGTGGAGCGAGGCTCCATAAAGACCCCAGGACAACGCGGCGCTCAAGGCCAATCCAATCCACGACATAACGACTCCTCAGGCTTCGGACTTCAGGCTGCAGGCTACGGGGACTTCAGGCTACGGGTATCAGATACCCGAAACCCTCGAACTGGCTACCCGTTACCCGCTTTAATGCCGCTGATTGTATCGTCACTGGCGAAGAACCAGCCAATTGCTGATTGAGCCCTTCGGCATCGGGATTGCTCCGCGTCGATGCATGAGCCGAGACCCAAACAAGCTTCGCGTCTTCGCGCAGGCGGACGATCTGGTGCCAGGAGTCTATACGTTGACGAGGTTACTACCCGATGCAGAGCGGTACGGTCTGCAATCCCAAATTCGCCGGGCCGCAGTCTCCGCACCGACGAATATCGTTGAAGGATGCGCGAGGCGGTCGGAGAAAGCGTACCTGAATTTTCTGGAGGTGGCTCTCGGCTCCGCGAGCGAGGTTCGGTATTTGCTCGGCCTTGCCGTAAGGCTCGAGTTCTTGCCGACCGCCGAAGCGAATGCGCTCGCGGAACACTACACGGCAGTCATCAAGGGACTGCAGAAACTGATCGATTCGCTGTCGCCCCACCAGGAGGCCTGAAGTCTGAGGCCCCCGCAGCCCCCGCAGCCTGCAGCCCCCGTAGCCTGCAGCCCCCGTAGCCTGCAGGCTGAAGCCTGAAGCCCGATCACTCCACCGCAACTGGTGCGATGCAATCCCGTTGCTCGTCGACGACGATGGGCATCCAGCCGAGGAAGTCGGGCTGGGCGGCCAGCAGCAACACCGGCGAGAGACCGTTCGCGGCGAATCCCTGGCCGGCGGCCGCGGCCAGTGACTGCCGGAATGGGTCGAAGCCTGGCACGTCGAACCACACGAAATACACCTGCCGCGTGATACCCGTCTCCGAGATGCGCCGGGACCCCACGCACTTGGGCGCCACGGCGGATTGACCCAACCCCGCGGCACGCGCGAGTGCGATGACCGCCTCGGCTGAGAGGCTGCCAGGGACCTCGCGGCGAAGTACCAGTACGATACCGGGCGCGTTCGGCGTGGTCAGCGATTCCATGTGGCGGCTGAACAGCTGCCGGAACAGGTTCATCGGCAACTCCCGAGGCGGCCGCAGCGAGACGAGCCCGCCGCTCTCATCAGGAGCCGAGTTGGCCTCGATGGTCCACCCCGTTAACTGGGCGCCGCGCACGCTGTAGGGCTCCGCCCGCGCGCTGTTGGCCGAGCGGAAGAAGAGGACGACGACACCGGCCAGCAGCAGCAGTCCGATGGTGATCTTGATCGCCGGATGGATCCGGCGAGAGGGTGTGGTTATCGGAAGTCTTCGCATCATTCGCTCTTCAGCGCCGCGACCACCGGTGTCGAGACCGCAAGGCGCACCGCAAACAGTGAGGCGGCCATACCCGTGATGACCACCGCGATCAGTAGACCACTCAACTCGACGGCGGGCACCGCCTGTGCGCGTTCACGTATCGCGGGCAGCACCGCGACCACGGCGGAGGCCGTGCCGATCAACACCCCCGAGACGACGAGCGCGAGGCTCTCCGAGAGCACCATCGTGCGAATATTGAAGGGCGAGAAGCCCACGGCGCGCAGCAGCGCGATCTCGCGCCGCCGCTCCAGCACGTTGCGCGCGAGCACCGCGCCCAGGCCGATGGTGCCCAGCAACAACCCGAGCGCGCCGAGCGCCTGGAACGTCGCCAGGTAAGTGTTCTCGACGCGATGGTACGACGCCCAGCGCAGGCTGGCGTCTTCGACATCGAGGCCAAAGTCCGACAGCCGGTCCTCGAGGTGTGTCGTTACCGCGGCGACGTCGGGCGCGGGCGCGTCGATGAGCCACACCCGGTAGCCCTCGTTGTGCGGGAACAGCCGGACGAAGGCGTCCTCGCCGATCACCAGTTCGGACTGCAGCATGCTGTCGGCGAGCGAGGCGACGATCCGCAAGCGCGTGGGCGAGGCGGAATCGGGATTGAGGATGAAGTCGTCGCCGACGCCGAGGTGCAGCGAGTAGATCAACGTGGTTTGATCCGCAATCGCCGCGATCGCGCCATCGTCAAACTTGCGCGCCAGCAACCGCCACGGGTTGGCCCGCTCATCGCCGGTGGCGGCAAGCGACGCGTTGAACGCGAAGCGCGGCTGGTCGAGAAAGCGCGCTTCGGGCGCGATGATGCGCGGGTTGGTAGGTTTGTACAGCGTGAGACAGCTGGCCTCGTCGCCAGGCCGCAGGCGGAACCTCGTGATGCGGACGTTGGCGAGCGCCGGGTCCTCTGGCTCGATGCCAAGTTCGGCGCGACCGCTCGCGGTGTTGGGATCGTGCATGAGCGGCGCCACCGACTCGGCGATCAGGGTGTAGCCGCCGAGACCGGAGGTCGTGGGCAAACCTGAAGGTTTGCCCCCACCAGAGTCCTCACCAGAGTCCTTGCGAAATGCGCCGACGGCGACGAGGACGAAGCAGGCGAAGGCCACCAGCGAGAGGCTGAGCACGGTGCGCGTGGGCCGGGTCGCGATCTGCGCCACACCGAGGCGGACGACGGCCCACGAGTTGTTGGTGCGAATGCCAGAGCCGCCGTGTCGTCGCAGGACGAGCGCGCTGGCGCAGAGTCCTGCGATCAGCGCCGCGGCCCCTGCGCCGAAGAACGCGGCGGTCGGATCGATGGCCTGGGCGGCGCCGCTACCGGCCAGCGCGACTCCCGCGACGGCGAAGACGACGGTGAGCATCGGAAGACGACGCCCGCCCGCGGCCGACGTCGCCGCCGCCGCCGAGCCGAGCAGCAACGCGCGTGTCGATCGCTTGACCAGGGCGCGGACGCCGAGCCATAGCGCCAGCAGGCCCGCGCCGACGGCGCCGGCCGCTCCGGCGATTACCCATTCAGGCGCGACGTGCAGCCGCAGCGCCGTGGTGCCGACCGCGCCGACCCACCAGGTGCGGAGCCCGTACATGATGAACGCGGCGTAGGCGATGGCGGCGGCGGCGCCCACCACCGCGCCGGCCGTCGCCAGCACCGCGCCTTCGCGGAGGAAGGCGCCGCGGATTCGCGCGGGCGAGAATCCCACCGCCGACAGCAGGCCCACTTCGCGGGTGCGTTGTTCAAGGCCGAGCGCGAAGAAGAGGTACGCGAGCAACAGCGCCGAGACCACCAGGAAGAAGCTGAAGTAGAGGAAGTACGCGCCGAAGTCGGTGGTGCCCTGGGCCGCGCCCAGGGCGTCGGCGCGGACGCGGCGCGCGACAAAGCCCGCGGCCGCCGGATCGATGGGCGGCTGGAACGGGGCGGTACCCTTGTCGATTCGCAGCGACGAGAGGTTGCCGAAGCGCGATCCCCAGAGGCGCTGGCCGTCGCGCAGCGGAATGAACGCCTTCGGGGCCGCGCGCCAGGCGTCCCAGTAGTCTTCGTCGCGAGACCGGACCATCTTCAGATCGACGGGGAAGGGCGGATCCCATGACGTGATGTCGGCGGCGTCGCTGATGCCCGGGTAATCCGGCGTCAGGGTGCGATCGCCGCCGATCCCGCCCATCGGGACGATGCCGCGCAAGGTGAAGGAGGCGCTGGAGGTTCGCAGTCCGTCTTCGTCGGACCAGAGGTAGTAGTCCAAGGTCACCGCATCACCGATGTGCGCGCTGAGGTCGTTCGCGGCCCATTCGTTGAGCCAGATGGGAAGGTCCTGGCGGGGGCTAAAGCCCCCGCCCTCCACCGGTTGGCGGCCCCCGCCCTCCAGCGGGTGGAGGGCCGGGGCTTCAGCCCCGGCCGCGATGTCAATCGCCGCAACCGTCGAATACGGAATCGACCGATCGCCGATGCGAATGGCATTCGCGACGTACGTGAGCACCGGCACCACGGCGCGCTGTTCGCGCGACGCCTGGGCCTCGATCGCCGCGACGAGCGCCGCCGGCATGAAGCCGGCGCGGCTCTCGACCAGGACATCGCCGGTGGGGGTCTGCCTGACGCTCAGCGCCACGTCGTCTAGTGTGGCGGCCGGCTGCACCAGGTCTCGCAGGATGGCGTCCTGATCCGGCACGGCTCCGGCGGGAAACGCGACCAGCATCGTGTTGACGCGTTCGCCAAGCTCGAGGTCGCGCTGGAGGCGGGCCATCGGCACATAGACGGCCAGCACCGGCCCTTGCGACGGGTCGAGCGAGAACTCGGCGAGCGGTGAATCATCGAGCACACGCGACACCGTGACGCGGATCCGCTCGCCGGTGTTCTCGCGACGCCCCTGCAACGTCGACAGCGGCACGTCCGTCGGCTTGGCCACGCGTACCGTGATGCCGTCGCCGGCGCGCGCGCCGAGTTCTCGCGCCAGCGCCGGGCTGATCAGGGCCTCGCGACCGGTCACCGAGAAGTGATCGACGCCGTGGAACTTGCCGAAGCGATCGTCGATGCCGTAGACCACGACGCGAGCCGCGGTGCGACGGGAGGGTTCGTGAACGGCGGCGCCGCCGACGACAATCAGCGGCGCAGCCGGATGACCCAGCCGGCCGGCGAGTTCGCCGCGAAAAAACGTGGGCGACGCGATCACGACGTCGGTGGCGCCAAGGCGGCCGAGAGCGATCTCGCGAAGGCTGTCCCGTACCGACGAGCCGACGAGCAGCGCGCCGGCAAGGACGGCGACGGCCACGGCCACGCCGATCACCACCATCACGTTGGTGGCGGCGTAGAAACGGAGGCTCGCTCGCGTCAGCATGGTGAAGTCTGAAGCCCCCGAAGTCAGAAGCCCGAAGCCAGAAGCCCGCGTGTCATCGTCCAGCGCCGACCGAATCGCGCGCCGATCGTTTCGCTGTGCGTCACGACGAGCAGGATCGCCTGGTACTGCGCGTGCAGGCGCAGGAGGACGTCGGCGACGTTGGCGGCGTTGTCCGCATCGAGATTGCCCGTCGGTTCGTCGCACAGCACCAGCCGCGGGTGGCGCACCAGCGCGCGGGCGATCGCCGCGCGCTGCTTCTCGCCGCCGGACAACTCCGATGGACGGTGGGTGATGCGTTCGGCCAGGCCCACCTGCGAGAGGAGATCGCGGGCGCGGGTCTCGAGCCCCGCTTCGCGCTCGCCGAC
>JBDTMB010000404.1:0-5540 GCA_039934485.1 Vicinamibacterales bacterium | reverse complement strand
GAATACGACGTGCCGTTCCAGGGTCACACCTCGATCGGGCCTGCGCATGCGATCGCCGATCCGACCAACGATCAGATGACGATTTATTCCAACGACATGAAGTCGTACGGGATGCGGAACGGCGTGGCCGAATTCCTGAAGATGCCGCGCGACCGCGTGCGCGTGATCTGGATGGACGGCCCGCAAGGCTTCGGCCGCACTGCAGCGGACGATGCGGGGTTTGAGGCGGCGTACCTGGCGAAGGAACTGGGCCGGCCAGTTCGCGTGCAGTGGATGCGGCAGGAAGAAACGGCGTGGGACACCAAGGGCCCCGCGTATGCGTTCAAGATGCGCGGCGGCCTCGACGCACAGGGCAACGTGGTGGCGCTCCACTACGACGCGTGCGCGGCCGATCACAACCATCTCGGCTACAACGAGTTCGACACCGTGCTGATCTCGCAGCTGATGGGCCTGCGCAAGGCGCGGCCGGCCGCCGGCCGGGCGTCGCTGCCGTCGGATATGTATGCCATTCCCAATCGCCTGCAGACCACGCGCGTGGTGCCGCTGCCGATGCCGTTCGAGACGCCGCTTCGCACCGGCAACCTGCGCGACCCCGATGGCCCGCAGGTGCAGTTCGCGCTCGAGTCGTTCATCGACGAGCTCGCGGTGGCGGCGAAGGCCGATCCGGTGGAGTTCCGCCTGCGCATGCTCCAGGCCGGCACGACCGACGACCGTGGCTTCAAGCGCGCGCGCTCGATCGCCGTGGTCAAGGCGGCCGCGGAGAAGTTCGGCTGGGACCCGCGTCCCTCGCCCAGGCCACGGAGTACCGGCGACATCGTCACTGGTCGAGGCCTCGCCTACGCGTATCGCAGCGAAACCGTGGTGGCGACGATCCTGGAAGTGGAGGTGAACCGCAAGACGGGCCGCATCTGGGTGAAGCGAGCGGTCATCGCCCACGATTGCGGGCTGGTGGTGAACCCCGAAGCGCTGCGCCACACCGTCGAATGCGGCACGCTGCATTCGATCAGCCGCGCGCTGCATGAAGAAGTGCGGTTCGACAACGAGAAGGTGACGAGCGTCGATTGGGTGACCCACCCCACGCTGACGCACGCGGACACGCCGGAGAAGATCGACGTGGTGATCGTGAACGGCGATCCGAACCCCAATCGTCCCGACCTGCAGCACTACGGCGCGGGCGAGACGATGTGCAAGCCGGTGCTGGCGGCGGTGGCGAATGCGGTGTTCGATGCGACGGGGATCCGGCTTCGCAGGGTGCCGTTCAGGGACGGCCGCGTGACTGCGGCGCTTAAAACCTCTTCAGATACGATGCCTTGAAGAACAACCCGCGGCGGATCGATCCGCCAGCCTCTTCCGCCGCTCCGCTACTTCATGCGCTCCGGGATATCCATCCGCTGGTGAAGAACACGGACGATGTCTATCAGGCCGGTGTCGGTGGTTGATAGAACAGGAAATGAGATCCGACGGAGAGCTTCGAGTACCCGGCGCGGATGTCGTCGATGGCGCGGCCCGTCAAGCGTTTGTCTGCCAACCCCTGGCAGGCGATCGTGAGTTCCCGAACGTAGCGTTCGGCCTGTTCTACGCCCCAGCGGCTTGCGGTGTAGTCCCAGATCTCAGTAAGGTCGGCGCGGGCGGCCGGCGAGAGTAGAAACCCGCTCATCCCTTCTGCCGAGCGCGCCTTTCGCCAACGAAACGGTCCACGTCGAAGGGAGCAGACGGGCCGCTCTCTTCCCCGGCGATGAGGGCCGCGCGAAGGGTGCGTAGCTTGAGTTCGTGTTCTTCAAGCAGGCGCAGGCCAGCACGAACCACTTCGCTCGCGGAGCCGTAGCGGCCCTGACTCAGCTGGTCATCGATGAACTTGCTGAGGTGGTCGCCGAGGGAAATCGATGTGTTGGCAGCCATCGTCGTGTTTACCTATATATATGATCTGAACACCGGAAAGCGCTGGTTGACCTCGATCTGGAAGGCGTCGCTCTCCACCTGGCTGAAATCAGGATTGACGGTGCCGTCGAGCGTGATGCCGGAGGTGATGCCGAGCTTGCCGCTGACGCCGACGTGCGCGTCGTGGTACGAAGTCCGCGTCGAACTGCTCACCCGACGCCGAGGTGTTGAGCGCATCCATTTGCGAGCCGCTTGGATTCGAGAACAAGTGATACGCGCTCTGTCCCGTGCCCGCGGAATCCAGGCTGATTGCGATCCAGTCGTCGCTGAAGGAACTGTCGCGCCGGCTCACCGTGGTGCGGATCCGGCCGGGCTCGTTGTCGAAACAATGAAACGCAAAATAGATGTTGCGGTCGTCGTAGGCGATGCGGACCTCGGTCCGCAGCTCGGCGGACATCTTGTCGCCGCGCACCCGCTGATAGGACACCCACTCGCTGAGCGGCAGCGGCGCCTGCTTCCACACCTCGTCGTCCAGCACGCCGTCGATCTTCGGCGGCTGCGCCGTGCGGGTGACGTGAAACTCGTTGGCGGTCTGGGCCTCGGCGATACCGCCGAGGACCAGGCTGAGCACAACGAGTCTCAAGGCACTCTTCATGGCGTGGCACGTCCGTCGAGACGCGCCATCTTACTCTCACTGCAAGCTGAATCGTCCCAGGTGCAGCGTGATCGTGCGGAGCGTCCCGTTCGCAAACGGCGGGAAGAAGCTGGGCGCCAGGTCGAAGAGATTCACCTGGCCAATGGTCGTCGTAAGGTTGGTAGAGAGCAGTTCGAGTACGCCGTTCCTCGTTGTACCGTTCCCGTTGGCGAACTGGCCCACCCATTGATCGAAGTCGGCGGCCGTCGTGCCGCCGCTCAGCGCCATGCCCACCTCGATGTCGTCGAACGACGGCTGGCCGGGCAGGAATTCGCGCCGGATTCCTGTCGGCGGCAGCGGCACCTTCGGCCACGACACGTGCAGCCCGTGAACGTCCGCGATGCGCGAGGGGTCAACGCCGGTGATGGAGAGCGTGAAGTTGCTGACCCGAGACGTCGGCGTGGTGATGGCACTGGAGATCGAACCTGGCGATGGGTGGCTAATCTGTCGCGGAACGACGACAAACGACAAGGTGCCGAAGCCGCTGGCGGCGGCATCGAAGTCCGAGACAGTGAAATCGCGGAGGAAGCCGTCGTGGATATCCAGTTGCGCGACAACCGTTTGAGCGAGATTGGTTTGATACAACGTCACCTCGCGCTGCATGTTATTGCCGCCCAGCACCATGTCTCCGAACCAGTCGTAGACATCCTGCGACAGGACGCGCGTCGTGAAGTAGCAGTCCTCGTACTCGGACCCGAGGACCTTGTCGTAACAGCCGGCCACCTGCGTGAGCAGGATCGGCGTGTGGCCGGCGATGCTGAGATAGAAACTGGCATTCGTCGGCGCGTACGGGGACGGCGGAGCCGCCGGCGCCGCGGTGGCCGGTCCAGGGGGTCCGGTAGGACCCGTGGGACCAACCGAGCCTTGCGGACCTTGATCGCCCGCCGGTCCTTGTGGACCCTGCTGGCCTTGCGGGCCCTGCAAACCTTGCGGACCTTGCAGCCCCTGCAGACCTTGCAGACCTTGAGCGCCTTGCGGGCCCTGTGGGCCCGTGGTTAACGTCGGCAACAGCGTCACGCTCAACTCGTTGTGGCCGGCGCCGATCGTCACGGTGCGAGTCACCGCGCTCCAACCAGAATTCGGGACCGCCACCGTGATGGCGTGATCGCCAACGGAAAGGCTGATGTTCATCGGCGTCACCTTGCCGGTGGGGACACCATCAACGGTGACGACGGCTCCGGATGGAAACGAGTTGACCTTCAAGGTGCCGCGGTGACTTCTCTCGTCATGTTGCGCGTGCGCCGCGGTGGCCGAGGCCAAAAGGACCACACCGATAACGACGGATAACCAAGGCTTGTTTTTCATCACAGACGCCTCCGGGCGTCCGGCTCGGAAGAGCCGGTGAGGGGGGAGCGGCGATTATTTCACAGTCTAGAATGATTGGGTGCCCGAACTTCCGGAAGTCGAAACCATCCGCCGGCTGCTGGCGCCGGCGATGTCCGGCGCGCGGTTCCGGCGCGTCATCGTCAATCGTCCCAACCTTCGCATCCCGTTTCCGGATCAGTTCGCGGCTCGGTTGCGCGGCGCCACCGTCACGGAAGTGGCGCGGCGCGGCAAGTACCTGGTGGTGACACTTTCGTCGGGCGAGACGCTGATCATGCACCTCGGCATGTCCGGATGGTTTCACGTGGCCGCCATCGGCGACCGCACGCGCGAGTCCGACGCGCACGATCACGTGGTGTTCGTGATGTCGTCCGGCAAGACGGTGGTGTTCAACGATCCACGACGATTCGGCTTCATGGACCTCGCGGGGATTGGGACGGTGGAGAGCTATCCCGCGCTGAGCGCGATGGGACCGGAACCGCTGTCGCCGGCGTTCGCCGCCGCGTCGCTGGCGCGCTCGTGCCGTGGCAAGAAGACGTCGATCAAGGTCACGCTTCTCGATCAGCGCGTCGTCGCCGGCCTTGGCAACATCTACGCGAGCGAGGCGCTCCATCACGCGCGGCTGTCGCCGCTCAGGAGGGCGTCGACGATCGCCACCGCGACGGGCAAGCCGCGCCGTCAGGCGGAGCAACTGGCCGCGTCGATCAAGGCGGTGCTGACGAGCGCGATTCGCCGCTCCGAGGCGCCGTATCGCTCCGGCCGGTTCCGCGTCTACGATCGCGCCGGCGAGCCCTGCCTGAGGAAGGGCTGCGACGGGACGATCAAGCAGATCACGCAGGCTGGCCGATCGACCTTTTACTGCCCCATTTGTCAGCGGTGAAGCGCAAGGAAGGCCTCGAGCAGCGGGACCTGGGCGGGCAGGATGCGGCGCCGCGCTTCTTCCGGCGAAAACCACGCGGCCCGATCGACTTCCGGAAACTGCTTCATCCGGCCTGAACCCTTCGGCCATTCCAACTCGAAGGTGTTGCTGACGACGCGCGCCGGATCGCCGTCGCCTTCGAACGCCCACGCGGTGACGCGCTTGCCGCTGGACAGCTTGATGGCGCCGAGCTCCGCGAACGGTCCGGCGGCCACGAACCCGGTTTCTTCCTCGAACTCCCGGCGGGCCGCGGCCAGCGGTTCCTCGTCGTCCAGGTATTCACCCTTCGGGATCGTCCAGGCGCCGAGGTCCTTCTTCGCCCAGAAGGGACCGCCGGGATGGACGAGCAAGATCTCGATCGTCCCGCCCGGCGCCCGGCGATACATCAAAAGTCCTGCGCTGGTTTTCGGCATGGGGGGCCAGTGGTGCGATCATTGATCAGGACGTGCCTTGAATCTGCCACCGCTTCGCGATCGCATCAAGCCCGGCGTGCGCGTGCTGTTCGTTGGCATCAACCCCGGCATTCGCTCGTCACAGACCGGGCATCACTTCGCCGGTTTCTCGAATCGTTTCTGGAGGTTGCTGTTCGAGTCGGGGCTCGTTCCCGAAGCGATCACCTTTGAAGATGACGACCGTCTGCCGGAATTCGGCTTCGGGATCACCAACATCGTGCCGCGGCCAACCCCGGGCATCGACACCATCGCGCGGGATGAATATCCGACCGGC
>JBDTMB010000403.1:0-5545 GCA_039934485.1 Vicinamibacterales bacterium | reverse complement strand
TGTCGATGTTCTGGGAATCGCGCACCATCGGCAACACCAGCTACATCTTCGCGGCCGACTCCAACGGTGACGGCGCCAACGGCGACCTGATCTACATCCCGAAGAGCACGTCGGAGATGAACTTCGTGACCTTCACCGCGAACAGCATCACGTTCACCGCCGAGCAACAGGCTGCCGCGTTCGAGGCCTACATCCAGCAGGACAAGTACCTCAGCGCCCACCGTGGCGAGTACGCCCAACGCGGCGGCGTGTTCCTGCCCTTCGTGCACCGGGCCGACATGAGCATCACCCAGGATGTGTTCAAGAACGTCAAGGGCAAGAAGAACGCCGGCCAGTTCCGCATCGACATCCAGAACCTGGGCAACCTGCTGAACTCGGACTGGGGCGTCGGGCAGCGCGTGATCCGCAACAACATCCTCACCGCGCCGGCGGTGGACGCCGCCGGCAGGCTCAGCTACCGCATGCAGGTGGTGAACAACGCGCTCGTGAGCAAGTCGTACGAATCGACCTCGGGCATCGGCGACGTCTACCAGTTCATGCTCAGCTTCAGGTACTCGTTTAACTAGCGTCAGCCGTCGGGCTTCAGGCTGCAGCCTTCGGGGGCTGCGGGCCACGGTATCAAAGGGGTGGGTCTTCGGACTCGCCCCTTTCTTCTTTGAAATTAGTGTCATCGGCGTCATCTGCGGCCCTGGTGTATTTCTGCGTTATCCTTTGGCAGGAGACTTCCCCTATGGTCCGTCGCGTCGCGTCCGTGCTGTTGGCCTTCGCACTCGTGTTCGCCGCCGCGGGATCGCCGCGCGCGCAGGGCGACCTCGGCACGATCGACTTCCCTACCTCCGGCTCCGCCGCCGCCCAGCCCGCGTTCCTGAAGGGCGTGCTGCTGATGCACAGCTTCGAGTACGACGATGCCAAGGAGGCGTTCCAGGAAGCGCAGAAGGCCGACCCGGGGTTTGCAATGGCCTACTGGGGCGAGGCCATGACCTACAACCACGCGGTGTGGCAGCAGACCGCTCCCGATCTGGCGAAGGCCGCGCTTGCACGCCTGGCGCCCACCGCCGAGGGCCGCCTGGCCAAGGCCCCGACCCCGAAAGAAAAGGATTGGCTGGCATCGCTCGACAGCCTCTACGGCCCGGGCGACAAGCTCGCGCGCGACCTGGCGTATGCCGAGGCGATGCGCCGCATGCACGAGAAGTATCCGGCCGACGATGAAGCCACCTCGTTCTACGCACTGGCGCTGCTGGGCACGAGCCACAACGGCCGCGACTTTGCGATCTACATGCGCGCCGCCGCGCTCGTCGAGCAGGTCTACGCGAAGAACCCGAACCACCCCGGCGCGGCGCACTACCTGATTCATTCCTACGACGATCCGATCCACGCGCCGCTCGGGCTGCGTTACGCCGATGCCTACGCGAAGATCGCGCCATCGGCGTCGCACGCGCTGCACATGCCGTCGCACATCTACTTTGCGCTGGGGATGTGGGACGAAGCGTCCGCGATCAACGAGCGCTCGGTGAAGGCGGCCGACGCGCGGGTGGCGGCCAGGAAGCTTGGCGTGGATGATCGCGGCTTCCACGCGCTGCTGTGGCTCGTCTATGGCTACGCGCAGCAGGGGCGCTACGACGAGGCCAAGGGCATCCTCACGCAGATCGAGGCCGATGCGGCCAGGAGCGGCTCGGTGCGCACGCGCAGCCACCTCGCGCTCGCGCGCGCGGCGTTCCTGATCGAAACGCGCCGCTGGTCCGACGTCAAGCCCGCGGTCAACTCGAAGGGGTTGGGTGACGATGCGGCGTCCGCGGATCTGTTCGCGATTGGCTTCGCCGCCCTCAAGACGGGCAACCGGCTGGGCGCCCAGAACGCGATGCAGGCCATGGCCGCCCTGGCGGCGGCGAACGAGGCGCCGCTCCCCGACGCGTCACACGCCGGCCACGGGGCGCTGCCCCCGGGCACGCAGCCGGTGCAGCCGCAAACGGGTCTGCCAAGTGCGGGTGGCGGGGGCGACAAGAAGGTGTCGGCGGTGATGGCCCAACAGCTCGAGGCCGCGATGCTCTTCACCGAGGGGCGCCGCGAGGAAGCCCTCGTGCTGGCGCGCCAGGCGTCCGTGGTGGAAGACGGGCTGTCCTTCGAGTTCGGCCCCCCGATCCCCGTCAAACCCGCCCACGAGCTCTGTGGTGAGATGCTGATGGACCTCCGCCGGCCCAAGGAGGCGATGGAGGAGTTCCAGGCCGCGCTCAAGCGCGCCCCCAGGCGCGCCCTGTCCCTGCTGGGCCTGGCCAGGGCCGCCACCGCCGCCCGCGACCCCGCGACGGCGCGGAAGGCCTACGGCGAGTTGCGCGAGGTGTGGAAGAAGGCGGACAAGACCCTGCCCGAGCTCCGCGAGCTCCCACCCATCGCGCCCACAAGTTCGTCGCGATAACGTAGGGCACCGCTTTAGCGGTGCCTGGGTAGTCCGGCAGTCCTTCTTGACCCGCCGGAGCCTTGGCGAAGGCGGTTAGGTTTGCCTAAGGCGCACCGGACTGCCGATTGCCCAAAGCGCGACCTCTGGCATACGAGACCATGTCGATCTTGGCTCCAGCCTCAATAACGCCTGCAACAGAAGGGTCGAATGAAACACTCTCGGAGGATGCCCGAAGTGAGATTCGGGCGAACGTCTGGGCGAGCTACGCGCGGCGCGGGACGCGCTTGCCGGCAAGCACCGTGGCAACTGGAAACAGCCGCTGGCTCCCCTTGATCGTTCCCTTGAAGTTGTCCAGAAACTCGAACGGTCCCTCGCGGAGTTCCAGCACCGCCACGTCGGCGGGCGCGCCGACATTGAGCGTGCCGCGGTCGTTGAACACGGGGAAGATGCGCGAGGCATTGAGGGTGGCGCGCGCGATTGCGTCGCCCACCGTCATGCCGTAGCCGAACAGCTTCGACATGCAGTTGGGCAGGTCGATGACACCCGTCTGCGGGCTGTTCGTGCTCCAGTCCGTGGAGAACGTGTCTGGCCAAAAGCCGGCCTTCATGATCGCGCCGATGGTGTCCCACCGCATGTGCCCGGTCTGCCCGTTGCCGACGTCGAACCAGACGCCGCGGCGCCGTGCGGCCAGTACTTCGGGCAGGATGTGGCCGCTGTCGTCGACGATGCTGTTGGGCGGCGGCGCGAACAGGTGGGTGACGACATCGCCGCGCTTCAACAGGTCGAACAACTTGCCAAGCGGCGACATCGTCTGGCCCATGTGCACCATCACGGGCAAGCCAAAGGCGGTGGCCACTTCCTGGGCCCGCCGCAGCACCTCGACGTCGTTGGCGCCGGCGACGTCGCGGGACAGACGCGTCTTCACGCCGACGATGAGGTCGCGGTTTTTGGCGATCGCGTCGCGCGCCGCCTCGACGTCGGCGTGCTTGAGGTCCATGGTGTCGCCTTCGGGCAAGATGCCGGCGCGCCCGATGTTGATCAGCACGCGCCCCTGTTGCGGCGACTGTCGCGCCACGGCAATCGTATCGGCGATGTGATCGGCGCCCTGCGATCCGGCGTCGATCCACCCCGTGACACCGTCCTGCAGGACGCGGCCGGGTCCCTCGGCTGAACGCGCGGTATGCGTATGGACGTCAATCAGGCCCGGCACCACGAGCTTGCCGCGCGCGTCGATGGCGTCGGCACCGTCGGCGGCGATCGTGGGCTCGACGGCGGCGATGCGGCCGGCGGCGATCGCGATGTCGCGGACCCCATCCAGCCGGACCGACGGGTCGATGACGCGACCACCCCGGATAACCAGGTCATATTTCGCCGCCTGCGCCCGGAGCCGCCTGGGCGCAGCGGCAAGGAATGCGGCGCTGCCGGCGGCTACTGAAAGAAACGTGCGACGGCTGTACATCCTGACCTCCCGCCGACCCAAAAGTGGTTCGAATTCGGTCGCAGTCTATTTCGGCGCTGGCCGACGGTCAAATTATCGCCCTTCGACTTCGCTCAGGACAGGGGAGGCGCGATGAGAGGTGTCGGGCCCTTCAGGCTCAGGCACCGCTGAAGCAGTGCCCTACGATCCCAAAAGAAAACGGCCGCCCGGTTTCCCGGACGGCCGTTGGAGTTTGTGCGCGAATCGAGTCTAGTTGCCCGACGGCTTCGCGGCGCCCGCTTGGCGGCGCATGCCCTCAGTCACGATGCCGACCTTCTCGACCCCGGCGCCCTTGGCCGCGTCGATGACCTCGACGATTTCGCCGTAACGCAGCGTACCGGCGCCCATGATGAACATCGTCTTGTCCTTGCGCTCTTCGAAGATGCGGCGCAGGCGATCCTCGAGTTCCTGGATCTTGACGTCGTTGTTGTTGATCGAGATGTGCTTGTCGGCGGTGTAGGTCAGCACGATCTGGGACACGTCGACCTGGGTCTGCTCGGCGGTCTTGGTTTCGGCCGGCAGGTTCACGTCGAGGCCGCGCTGCGAGAGGGGCAGGGCGGCCATGAAGATCACCAGGAGCACGAGCAGCACGTCGATCATCGGCGTGATGTTCATGTCCGAGTTGACTTCGAGCTTCTTGGCGGTGACGACCCGGTCGGCGCCGAGGTGGTGATGTGCGTGTGCCATCTCAGTTGCCTCCGGTCGTTCCGGCGCGCACCTTGCGTTCGGTGATGAGGCCCATGTCCTCAATGCCGATCGCGCGCAGCTCGTCCATGCAATCCATGATCGCGGCGTACTTGGCGTCTTCGTCGGCCTTGATCAGGATGATGCGTTCCTTCTTGGTATCGAGGATTTCCCCGACCTTGGTGCGCAGCTGATCGCGCGCCACCGGCAGGCCATTGACGAAGTAGCGATCGTTCTTGTCGATCGCCACCACCGTCTGGTCCTGGGTCTCGGGCTTGTCCGCCGTGTTCACCGCCGACGGCATCTTGACGTCAGCGCCTTTCTGGAGGAGCGGGGCGACGATCATCATGATGATGAGCAGCACCAGCATCACGTCCACCAGCGGCGTAACGTTGATGTCCGATTTGACGCCACCCTTTGCGCCACCGACATCCATTGACATAAGTCTGTCTCCTTGATTTTGTGAATTGGCGATTGGGCGACCTGGTGAGTTGGCTGCCTCGCCAAACCACCAGATCGCTCAATCACCAAGTCGCCAAATCTTTGTTACGCGGTCTTCTTGATGAAGTAGTCGACCATCTCCGACGAGGAGTTGTCCATCTCCACGTTGAAGTATTCGAGACGGCCCGAGAGGTAGTTGTAGAACCACACCGCGGGGATGGCCACGAACAGGCCGAGTGCCGTTTCGACGAGCGCTTCAGCAATACCGGCCGAGACGGCACCGATGCCGCCCGAACCCGAGGAGGCGATGCCGACAAACGCGTTGATGACGCCGACCACCGTGCCGAGCAGGCCGACGAACGGCGCGGTCGCGCCGATGGTCGCCAGGCCGGAAACGCCCTTCTTCAGGTCGTTGGAGGTCAGCGCCGTCGCGCGCTGAATGGAGCGGCGCACGGTGTCGAGCAGCTCTTCGCGGCTGAGGCCGCCCGCGTTGTCCTGCTGGAACTGATATTCCTGCAGGCCGGCGAGCACGACCTTCGCGAGGTGGC
>JBDTMB010000402.1:0-5583 GCA_039934485.1 Vicinamibacterales bacterium | reverse complement strand
TGCCGCAGATGACGCAGATGACGCAGATGCCGCAGATGACGCAGATGACGCAGATGACGCAGATGACGCAGATGACGCAGTTGCCGCAGATGAGACGGCTGGCGATGGGCCAGTAGCCGCATCGGAGAAGTGGAGCGGCCTGCGGCGGCCGAAGGCCGCCGTAACGAGCCCGAGATCCATTTTCGAGAAAGGAGGGGCACGGTGAGACTCCTCTCTCGAAAATGGTTCTCGGGCTCGTTGCATAGCGCCTGGCAAGCCAGGCGCCCGCAGGCCTGATTCCGAATCCTTAAATCCGTGGAATCCGTGGACGCATTTTTCTTCAGGCGGCCCACTCTTTCAGCAACCCGCTGGCTGCCGCAGATCGCGGGCGCCGGGTCGTCAGAAGCCCGTCGTGTACAAGACCAGGTGCCGGTCGCGCTGAATCTCGCGAAGCCCGAAGGACGCAATCACCGGCGCGGCGGTGGCCTGCGTAATAAATCGCTCGTCCAACACGACGTAGGCGAGATCGGCGAGCCGCACGAACGCGGCTCCGCCGCTCCGCAGGATGTCGAGGTCCGCCGCTTCGAGCGGCTGCGGCTCGCTCATCTTCATCAAGACGGAGAGCGTGGGGAAATCCTGGCGCATGCGGTCGATTCGCTTCTGCGAAATCCGCGAGAGGTATCCACCGATCAGCGTCTTGCCGTGTCGGGTCTGGTTGAATTGCGACCGGGCCCGGAAGTTGCCGGCCGATGACACGCCATCGCGCACGCCGAATGGCAGCGTGAGCACCCGGATCGGCCTCGAATCGGCGGCGATGGTGTCGTAGACCGGCGAAATTTCCGCCGAGTAAAGCGTGCGCGGCGCAGGCCACAGCTCGACGAACAGGAGCAAGGTGACCACGCTCAGCACCAGGCGGCGGCGCTGCGGCCAGCGTGCGCCAAGCGAGGCCAGCGCGCCCGCCATCAGGATGGCCAGGCCGAGCGCGGTGACGATCGCAAACCGGGACGGCGTGCGGGCCAGGCCGATCACCGGGACATAGCGCAGCAGTGCCCACGGCCCCGGGATGTGCGTGTTGTAGCCGGCCACGTGCAGGAACGGTCCGAGCGCCAGCGCCGCGAATCCACCCGTCACCCACCACCAGCCCGCCTTCGGCCGGAAACCGCCCCGCCACACCGCGAACCCGACGATGACGAGGGCGAGCAGGCTGACCGACGCGACGTATTCGACAAACTGTGTGGGCGCCGACTGCTGCCAGTCGCCGGCAAGCGCGCGAACGAGCGGGTGGCTTGGGTTGGGAGAAAAAAACGACAGCACATCAACACCGGACGGACTGCTCCGCCAGAAGATGTCTGGAGAGACGAACCGGCCGTCGATGACGCTTCGGCCGACGCCGAACAGGACCGGCGACAACGGCCCGGCGCAGGCGAGCACGCCGACCAGCGCCAGCTTGACCGCCCACGGTTGCAGCCGCGGCACCGCGTCGATGCGCGGGCGGAACGCGATCAACATTCGCAGCCCGGCCAACACCGTCAGCACGAACATCGGCGTGTAGAGCTCACGGACGCTCACCTGGAATCCAAGCACCGAGAACACGCCCCGGATGCCCACCAGCATGCCGAACACCAGGCCGGCAATCGACACCAGCACCACGTCGAGCAGCCACGTCCAGGGCAGCCGGGCCGGCGACTCGGCGCGACGCACCCGGATGATCGTCGCCAGGATGTAGATGGCCGCGATCATCAGGCAATAGACGCCGAAGTAGGCGTCGCAGAAGGCGGCCCACGCCATGCACACCCCGACCAGCGCGGCGTCGCGCCACGATCGCGATCGCTCGGCGTTGATCAGGCACCAGACAAAGGCCGGCAGCGGCGCGGCGGCCACCAGGCTGAAGTGCCCCGTGCCGCGCGCGATGAGGACCGGCGACCACGCGAAGGCAACGCCGGCCAGCCAGGCTTCCCATCGGCCGGCGCCCATGGCCCGGCGCGCCAGCCCGTAGGCGGTCAGCGCATTGAGCCAGCCAATCGTGAGGAAGACGACGTTGAACGAGGCGATGACGCCCAGCCAGGAGATCAAGGGGAACGCCAGCAGATCGAGGAAAGCGGTGTAGTTGTGTTGCGAGAGATCAACGCGAGGCGTGAGCGCCAGGATCTTCCCGGTCGACAGGGGATTGTGGGCGTTGGTGAGTTCCTGGTGGAACACCCATTGGTTCCACACGTACACGCCGGTGTCACCGCCGGGATCGCCGGTGAGGTGGGTGCCCATATGGGCAGGCAAGGGCCACGCGAAGGCGAGCGCCACCAACGCGAAGCTGCCAAGGACGAGGACGCGGGGGGCGAACTGACGTCCCATTGGGAGGCTTACCTTACCGTAAGATCAGCCAGCCCAACAGGAAAAAATCTGCGGCTTTATCGCGAGAAGCTGATGATCCAGTCCGACCGTCCGCCGAGGAACAGTCTCGCCGTGGCGCCGGCCACCTTGTCGGTGCCGCTGCCCGGCGTGAGGCCCATGACCTGCGGATACCATCGTCCGCCCGTCATCAGCTTCTGCGGCGCCGTCCACAGCCGGGGATCGTCGAGGCGGGGCGCGTAGGAGACATAGATCCCGGCCTGGGAATACGACTCGTCCTTCGCGCGGTTGAGCAGCATCACGTATTGCTCGATGCCCTCGTTCCAATGCACGGAGGGCCCCCAAAACGCATCCACTTTGCCGTCACCGTCGTGCCAGGCTTGCGTCGTCGGCGCCAGCGGCGTTCCGGCCGGATACTCCCGCCAAATCTGGCGGGTGTTGCCAAAGACATCCACGGTGGGCGTCCGCTTGATCCGCGACGCCATCCACACGCCGTCGGTCCAGACCATCACGCGACCGGTGGGCCGGTCGCGGTTGGCCCACACCAGCCGGGCCACCGCCACGCCCTGCGCAGCCTGCTGCTTCGGGTACTGACTGAAGAAGAAATACAGATCGGTCTTCGCGGCATTGAGCATCACGCTCAGATCGCCGACGCCGCCAATCACGTAGCGGTTCGGCGAGTCGCACGCATAGGTGTCGGTCGCCGCTTCGAGGACCACGCCGAGGTCGTCCCAGGTGCGGCCCTGGTCGAACGATCGCGCCGCGCCGATGCGCGCGATCGCCCGATCCGGACGACCACACACCACCGCGGGATTCTCGTTGTGGTAGTAACCGTACCAAGTGCCTTGATCGTCCTCGACCACGGCTTCCATCCAGACGCCGTTACCGGGATCATCGGTAAACTCCACCTTCTGTGCGGAGCCCAGCCGTGTGAGGGCGGACCCGTTCGCCAGGCTTGGACTGCCATGGGTAGAGGTCATCACCGTGAACTGGCTCACGCCGGCGTTGAGGCTCCATATCGCCGGGCTGTTGGAATCGACACCTCCGGGCAGGGTGATGGCCGACGCCGACGTGATCGACGCGCGCGGACCGGAGACATCAACCGGGACTGGGACCTGGGTCGCTACGGAGCCTGGAAAAACCGCCGTTGCGAGGAACGCCAGTACGACAATGCAAACACTACGTGCAAGTAACGACACACCTTAGCCTCTCCGTCCAGTGTGACGCCGTGCAAGGCAACTAACAAGCTCTGCCTTGGAATTGTCATGTCTGCCGGATTTCCGGCGGAATCAGGAGATCACGCCCCGGCGAACGGCGTAAAGCACCAGTTCGGCGGTGTTGTGAATATCGAGCTTTTGCAGGATGTGCGCGCGGTGGGTCTCCACGGTGGCGGGGCTGATGCTCAGCAACTCCGCGGCTTCCTTGTTGGTCCGTCCCTCGGCAACCAGCTGGAAGATCTCACGCTCGCGTTCCGAGAGCGAGTCGTAGCGGTCGGCGACGCCGGTGCCGCCAACGCGCCGGACATAGTCGTCCAGCATGAGGCGCGCCACGGCCGGACTGAAGAAGGACTGGCCCGCCGCGACCGCGGCCACGCCCTTGAGCAAGTCCTTGCCGGCCGAGTCCTTGAGCATGTACCCCTTGGCGCCGGCCTGCAGCGCCCGGGTGACGTAGGTTTCGTCCGAATGCATGCTGAGAATCAGGACCTTGGTCTCCGGTACTTTCCGGACGATCTGCTGCGTGGCGTCGATGCCGTTGAGCAGCGGCATGCCGACGTCGAGAACCGCCACATCCGGCTTGAGCGCGATCGTACGGCGGATCGCCTCGCGGCCGTCACCAACCTCGGCCACCACTTCCCACTCCGGCTTCTCCTCGAGGATCTTCCGGAGGCCGTGCCGGACCAGCGTGTGATCGTCGCCAATGAGCAACCGCAACTTAGCCACCAGTGGCCGCGGCCGGCAGGTCGATAATCATTCGCGTGCCCCGTCCCGGAGCGGTTTGCACGTCGAAGGTGCCGCCAAGATGCGTCGCGCGTTCTCGCATGCCGATCAATCCCAGCCCGTGTTGCAGGCGGCCATGCGCCACCGCGAGGTCAAATCCGATGCCGTCATCTTCGATCTCGATGGTCAGGCCCGTCACGTACCGCTTGAGCCGGACCCAGCAGTGGCTGGCGCCGGCATGCCTGCCGATGTTGGTGAGGGCTTCCTGGACGATCCGGTACGCCGCGACTTCCGTGTCGGGATCGAGGCGGTCGTCCGCCATGCCGACTTGCTGCAACTCGGCATGGATGTCGTGGCGGCGGGCGAGCTTGCGCAGCGAGGCGTCGATCGCCGCCGGCAGCCCAAGGTCGTCGAGCATCGACGGCCGCAACAGCTGGCTGAGATCGCGCACGGTCTGGAGCGCTCCGTCGGTGATCGTCTGGGCCTCGGCCAGGGCGTCGCCCGACTCGCCCTTCGCTTCGATGGCGCGCTGTGCGATCGCCAGTTCCACCTTGATCGCGGTCAGGACCTGCCCGACCTCGTCGTGCAGCTCCCGCGCAATCGTGCGGCGCTCGTCTTCCTGCGCGCTCATCAATCGCGAGGCGACGTCCTGCAGCTCGCTTGAAATGTTGGTCTCGCGTTCCATCTGCCGGCGCAACCGGCCCTCGAGCCGTCCCGCATAGAAAGCGGCGAGCAGGACAATGCCGAGGCTGATCGCCAACGCGAGGCCGAGGCGCTGCCAGCTTTGTTGTTCGGCGATGCGATGAATCTCGGCGAGGTCGCCTTGTTGGCGGATGAAGGCGGCCCGGTTGAGCGACTGGATCTCCTCCGAGATCCCCAGCGCCGCCTCGCGCCTGGGCACGATGTGGCGATTGAGCAAGTCGCGCGCCGAGGTGGGGCGTGGCCCGGACGAGTCGGCGAGGACCGCGAGCGTCGTCTGGTGAAACTGATCCACTTCGCGGCGCAGGCGCGCGATTTGATCCTTTTCGGCGTCCGAGGCCAGGACGGGCACATATTGATTGAGGGCGTCGTTGATCGTCTGGTAGATCGAATCCACCTGGTGGCGGTAGGTGTCGACCGCGGAGCGATCGGGGTTGAGCAGCGCGTCGCGGACCCGCACCGAGCTCAGCAGGACCTGGGTACGGACGATGGACAACAACTCCTGCGCGCGCGTGTAGCGCGCGGCGACGTCGGCGGCCTGCCGCTCGACGTCCTCCATTCGCCGCGTAAATGTATAGCCGGTGAACAGCCACAGACCGAGCGTCACGGCGAGGCCGATTAC
>JBDTMB010000401.1:0-5601 GCA_039934485.1 Vicinamibacterales bacterium | reverse complement strand
GTGTGGAACGCGTCGCCGGCGTGCATCGTCCGCAGCGCCGGGAACACCACGAAGGCGTCGCCGCCGGTGTGGGCGCGGCCGAAGTAGTAGAGATCGATCTGGTCGGCGCCCTTGCCCACCGTCAGCTTGTCCTTGAAGGTCCTGGTCGGCAGGCCCTTGCCGTTGTTCTTCTCGAAGATCGACGGGCCCGGCGCGGGCGGCGCCAGGCCGGTGACCGGGCGCATCGCGGCCATGCTGACCTTGGTGGTTTCCTGCACGATGATCTCGATGTTGGCGGGAAACTCAACGTTGCCGCTCACGTGATCGCCGTGCGTGTGCGTGTTGATGATGCGGGTGACGGGTTTACTGGTCACCGACTTGATCTTGTCGAGCAGCGGCTGGCCCCACCCCGGATTCTTGGTGTCGACCACGGTGACGCCATCGGCGGTGATGAACACGGCGCTGTTGCCGCCGCCGCCCTTCATCATGTACAGGTTGTCCTTGAGTTTTTCGACCTCGACCACCATCGGCGCCGGGGCGGGTTGCTGGTACGCCGCGGCCGTGATCGTCAGGACACCGGCCGCCAATACTCCACCGAGAATTTCGTGTCTGGTCATCTGTTCCTCTTCAGCGCTTCTTGGCCTTCTTCACGGGCTTTGATGTCGATTTCTTCGCGGGCCGCTTCGCGGCTTTCTTGGCCGGCTTCGCTCTGGAAGCCTTCTTGGGCGCAGCCTTTTGGGGCGCAGCCTTTTTGGCCGCAGCCTTTTTGGCCGCAGCCTTTTTGGCCGCGGATTTCTTCGCGCCCCGTCGGTACTTGCCCTCCATGGCCGGCTGCCAGTTCTCTCCATCCGGCGACACTTCCATGAGGAACGTGTGGCCATCGGCGCCGGTGAGCACCCACGATGTCCGCGAGTGCCCGCCCTGGGGCATCGGCGCACCCAGGATCAGGGTGTTGCCGTCGAACGTGCCGCGGTACTCGCCGCCCGTGCCGCCCATCGAATCCCACCAGTGCATCACGTATTCCTGCTTGCCGGGGTCGAACCAGAACACGCCGTGGCCGCTGAACGTCACCTTGCCGTCGCGGCGCTGTTCGTAATCCTGGACGACGGCGAAGCCGTCGGCGATCCAGCGGTTGGTCACCGCCGCGATGGCGGCGCCACCGGCCGGATCCCACGGCGAGGGATGGAGCATTTCTGCTCCCGACCATTCACCAACCAAAGCTCCAAGTTTCTTGTGGGCGTCGCCCGGTTTCGGCATATCCATGAGAGCCTCCGTGAGCCGAAAAGCCTACCACAGCAGCCCCCGAGCAACGTTGACAGGCCGCGCCCGATAGGCGAGGCTGTGCAGGATACTCAGGAGCAAACCCATGCGGACCATCACTACCCTCGTCGCCCTCAGCCTGGCCGTGCTCGTCGTCCCTTCCCGCGCGCAAACCGCCGACTGGCATTTGACGGCCACGGTGGCCGAGAGTTGCAGTTGCACGGTTTCGTGCCCTTGCAATTTCGGCGGCGAGCCGTCGCACATGCCGTGCGAGGGCAACCGGATGATCTCGATCGAGTCGGGCCACTACGGAAACGTGGACCTGGCCGGCGTCCAGATGCTCGTCACGTTCAACATGCGCACGTGGTCGAAGATCTACGTGAGCGACAAGGTGAGCGACCGCCAGATGCAGGCCGTCGAAGCCCTGTTGCCGCTCGCGTTTGCGGGGTTCCAGAAAGGCATGCTGTCGTTCACGAAAGCGCCGATCACGATGGAGGCCAGCGCCGATCGCGTTCGCTTCTCCGGTCCCGAGTCGTCGGTGGACATGGAAGTGATGAAGGGCTTCAACGGCAAGGCGGTCAAGGTCCTGAACCTGCCCGCGGCGGTGTTCCAGGACTACACGCAGTTCCGTTCCGTGTCCCACACGCATACCAGCGCCACGCATTCGTGGAGCCACAAGGGCACCAACGGTTTCACCTCGAAGTGGGACGTCGGCAGCAAGTAGCGCCGGACGATGGCCGCCCGGCGCTGCGCCGCAGCCTCTCGTTGGGCGACCTCATCGTCTACGGATTGCTCTTCATCGGTCCGCTAGCCCCGGTCGGCGTGTTCGGCGTCCTCGATGCACGCACCAACGGCGCTGTCGCCACCGTCTACCTGTTGGCGACGTTCGCCATGGCGTTCACCGCCTGGTCATACGCCGAAATGTCCCTCGTCGTCCCACACGCTGGATCGGTATTCGCTTACGCGAGCGAAGGGCTGGGCCGGTCCGCGGGGTTTCTCGCCGGGTGGCTGGCAATGCTCGACTACCTGCTCATCCCATCGGTGGCCTATCTCTTCTCCGGTATCGCGATGCACGCGCTCGTGCCGGCGGTGCCCGCGTGGGTGTTCACGGTGACGGCCTTCATGGTGACGACGGCGCTGAACCTTGCGGGGGTGTCGATCGCGGCGCGCGCTGGATTCGTGGTGCTGGTCGCGGAAATCGTGGTGCTGGTGGTCTTCGTGGCCGCCGCACTGGTGGTGATCGCGCAGCACGGCGGCGGCGCGCGCGGATGGCTCACGCCATGGACCGGCACGGGCTCGCTCGAGCCGTCGGCGATCGTGGGCGCGGTCTCGGTGGCCGTGCTGTCCTATCTCGGCTTCGACGCGATTGCCTCGTTTGCCGAGGAGAGCGCCGGCGATCCGCGTGACGTCGGCCGGGCAATTCTTGTCTGCCTGGCGGTGGCCGGCATCCTGTTCGCGGCGCAGACCTACCTGGCCGGCGTGTTGAGCACCATCGCGCCTGCGGACCTGGCGGCGCACCCCGAGCGTCAAGGCACGGCGTTCTACGATCTTGCCGGCGTGGCCATCGGCCCGTGGATGGCGATGCTGCTGGCCGTCACCAAGGCCGTCGGTCCGGCCTTTGCCGCCATGACCGCGCAGGCCGCGGCCGCGCGGCTGCTCTTCGGGATGGCGCGCGACGGGCGGCTTCCCGCCGCGCTCGCGAAGGTGAACCCGCGCCACGGCGTGCCGACGGCGTCGCTCGTCACGGCCGCGTTGCTGACGCTGGCCGTGTCGGTCTGGGCGGCGCGCCGCAGCGACGGGCTCGATGTGCTGGTGTCGATCGTCGACGTGGGCGCGCTGGCGGCGTTCACGCTGCTGCATGCGTCGGTCGTCGGTTACTTCGTGGTCCGCGCGCGCGGCAAGGCGCGGCTGGCGCACCGGGTGGTGCCGGTCATCGGCGGGCTCGTCACGATCTGGGTGATTGCCGGTGCCAGCGTGCCGGCAAAGATGGTCGGCGTGGCATGGCTCGCAGCCGGGGTCGGCGTGATGGCGTTCAGCAGGGTCCGGCGCTAGTCTTGTCCCGCCGCGCCGACGAATCGATCGTCCTCATCCGCAAAGAGCACGTTGAAGCTCGTGAGCGACCCGTAACACCCCGTGATGTACGACTGCATCTTCAGTTTCTGATCGTCCGGCAGGTCGGAGGCATTGAGCTGCTGCTCGAGCGTACGCAGGCGGTTCCTCAGCATCACGACCTTGTGGAAGAACGATTCGATCGGCCAGCTCTTTTCCTGCACGCCGGGCTTGCCGGGACGAAGGACCAGGTCGCCGCCCCGCCATTTCTCGGCCGGCGCGACGGGGGTGAGTCCGGTTTCCTCCCGGATGATCCGGCGAAGGAGGAGTTCAAGATCTTCGGCGCCAGGGGCGTCATTCATGGGAGGTGCCTGCTTCTCGCGTTGGCTGACGAGGGGAAGAGGGACGTGGGGCGCCGGTGCGTAGGGCACCGCTTTGGCGGTGCTGGCCGTCCCCGGTGTGTAGGGCACCGCTTTAGCGGTGCTGGACGGCGCCGACCTGGGACCACCGCGATAGTTGTGTTCGCTTCGGCAGAAATCACAGGTCACGCGCAGCGGCTGCGCCTGCCCGTCGACGACGACGATGGTGTGAATCCGATCTTCGTGGCACTGCCGGCAGAAATCCTCCACGGATTGGCCGGCGCGGTGTTGGCGAGGTAAGTTCATGCGGCGGTTGGCATCGCGTCCTCTCCACACATGGGTGGATCTTACACCTGCCCATGCCTCCTCTTGCGGCGAGCGTGGTGCCACCCGGGTTTCGGCCAGAAACTCGCGATCGACCAGTCGTGGATCGCAGGAACGACCTGGCTTCCGGCAAACCCACGCTGCAGATTCTGCGCTACGCTCGGACGGGAGATGAGTTCCGCATGACCTACCGCATTCGTCCGGCCACCATCGCCGACATCCCGCAGATCGTCGCGCACCGGGAGGGCATGTTCCGAGACATGGGGACGCCGACGGCCTTCGCCGCCATGGCCACCGCGTTCGACGCCTGGCTGGCTACCGCGATGCCGGCCGGAGACTACCGCGGGTGGGTCGCGGTGGGGTCAGGCGATGAAGTGGTCGCCGGCGCTGGGGTCGTCATTTTTTTGTGGCCGCCCGGCCCGCTGACCATGGATGGGCGGTGCGCCTGCGTGTTCAACGTGTACACGCAGCCCGCGCATCGCCGCCAGGGCCTGGCGAAGCGCATGATGGAGAGCATTCACGCCTGGAGCCGCGCCCAGGGAATCGAGCGCATGGTCCTCAACGCCAGCCGGGACGGTCATCCCATCTACAAGGCGATGGGCTACGCGGAAGTCGACCATCCGATGATGCGCCTGAGCCTGTAGGGTCTGGCACCTTAACATCGAAAACGCGGCACTTTCTGCACTCGTCCACAGACTTCCACAGGCAGATTTTTGCCATAGGCAAAAACTGCTTCGTTTTCGATGTTAAGGTGCCAGACCCTACTGGGCGGCGTCGACCAGGGTCGGGGCGAGCACGCGGACGAGGTCGGACGGGGCGAGCTTGATCAGGAAGCCCCGGCGGCCGCCGTTAATGTAGATCTCGGTCAGTTCAGTAATCGATCGTTCGACGTACACCGGTAGCGTCTTCCTCGTCCCGAACGGCGACGTACCACCCACCAGATACCCGGTGTGCCTCTGCGCGGCATCCGGATCGCACGCCGTCACCGTCTTCACACCAATTTGCCGGGCCAGGTTCTTGGTGGAGACTTCCCGGTCGCCATGCATCAGGACGATGAGCGGCTGCTTGCGCTCGTCTTCCATCACCAGCGTCTTGACCACGATGTGTTCGTCCACGCCAAGCTCGCGCGCGGACACGGCGGTGCCGCCGCGCTCTTCGTACCGATAGGGATGTTCGGTAAACGCGACCTGTTTGGCTCGCAAGGCGTGAATCGCCGGTGTCGCGGACACCGGCCGATCTTGTCACGTCACTCGGATCGGAGCAACGACACCGGGTCCAGCCTGCGCACCCGCAGCGCCGGCACCACGCTCGCCGCCACCGCCACCACGAGCAGCGCCACGACGACGCCGACAAACGTGATCGGATCGTTGCCGTTCACGCCCCACAGCAGGCTGCGCAGGAGACCCGAGGCCCCGATGGCGATGCCGCAGCCGGCCGCAAGCCCAACCAGCGCCAGCACAATCCCCGGCAACGCGGCAGCACGGACCGTCTGGCCGGCGGTGGCGCCGAGCGCCATGCGGATCCCGAATTCACGCGTCCGTTCGTTGACGCCGCTGGCGATCAGGCCGTGAATCCCGATGGCGGCCAGCAGCAGCGCCGACGCGCCCAAGACGCCGACCAGCAGCATGAG
>JBDTMB010000400.1:0-5610 GCA_039934485.1 Vicinamibacterales bacterium | reverse complement strand
CGCGTCGAGGTGATGTCCACCACCGTCACCTGCTTCTTCGACGCCACCGCGGTCAGCGGACGCTCGCTGGGCGGACGCTCGCCCGTGATCAACGTGCCCTTGGCGTGCGCGCGATGGGAATTGAGGATGCGGACGGGAATGTTGCGGGCCACCGCCGGCTGGATGGTGGCCGGGTGCAGCACCTTGGCGCCGAAATAGGCCAGCTCCGACGCTTCGGCGAACGACAGGTGCGGCACCACTTGCGGATGGGCGACGATCCGCGGATCGGCGGTCAGCATGCCGTCCACGTCGGTCCAGATCTGGATCTCGCTCGCACCGAGGCAGGCGCCGACGATGGCGGCGGAAAAATCCGAGCCGCCGCGGCCCAGCGTCGTGGTCACGCCACTGGTCGTCGCGCCGACGAAACCGCCAAGCACGGGAATCCGTCCGGCCGCGAGCGGCGGATCGACGTGCGCCATCAACGCCGCAGTGGTTTCCGGGAAGAGCGGCGCCGCCGTGGTGTGTTCCCCGTCGGTGACGATGGCCTGGCGCGAGTCGACCCAGCCGGCGAGCAGTTGATGCGAGGTCAACGCCGCCGCGACGATCTGGCTGCTGAGAATCTCTCCGGTCGCCGCCAGCGAGTCGAGCCAGCGGGGCGACACCTCGCGCAGCACGGCAAGCGCATGGACGATGCGATCGACCGCGTCGAATTCCTTATGGAGCGCGGCCAGCACCGCCTCGCGTTGCACGGGGTCCGTGATGACCTCGCACACGGTGATGTGCCGCTCGCGGAGATCGAGCAGGCTCTTGTAGGCGCCCTCGACATCGCCGGCGCCCGCCATTGCGGCCACGCCCAGCAGGCGATCGGTGACGCCCGACAGCGCCGACACCACCACCACCGGCCCGCGCGCGTCGCCACCCTCGCGCTGCGCCTCGGCCTGCCGCTCGGCGCGCACGAGCGCAATCAACCGCTCGATCGCCGCCTGATCGGCAACCGATGTTCCACCGAATTTCATGACCTTCATATCAGGCTACGGGCTCCAGGCTGCGGGCTGCGGGGGCTACGGGCTACAGCATCCCTTCCGCGTGCATCAATTCAGCGTTCAGTATCGCAGCGCCCGCGGCGCCGCGAACTGTATTGTGTCCCAGCGCGACGAACCGCGCGGTGAAGACCGGGCATGGCCGGAGGCGGCCGATCGACACCGCCATGCCGTTGCCCAGGTCGGCGTCGAGCCGCGGCTGCGGCCGGTTGCTCTCGCTCATCACCACCAGCGGCGGCTGCGGCGCGCTCGGCAGCCACAGCTCCTGCGGCCGGCCCTTGAACTCGCGCATCGCTTCGGCAATCTCGTCGATCGATGGCCTGGTGCGCAACTCCGCCGAGACGGTCATCGTATGTCCGTCGATCACCGCCACGCGGTTGGTGTGCGCCGAGATCACGGCGCCGTACGGCGAGCGGCCGCCGTCGCCACCGAGAATCTTCAGCGTCTCGCTTTCCATCTTCTCTTCCTCGCCGCCGATGTATGGCACGACATTGCCGAGGATGTCGAGGGACGGCACGCCGGGGTAACCCGCTCCCGACACCGCCTGCATCGTCGAGACGATGACACGGGTGATGCCGAATGGCCTGAGCGGCGCCAGCGCCATGGCCAGCACCACCGTGGAACAGTTCGGGTTGGTGACGATCGCGCCGGGCCAGCCCTTCTCCTTGCGCTGCTCGTCCAGGATCTTCAGGTGGTCGGCGTTGACTTCGGGAATGAGGAGCGGCACCAGCGGATCCATCCGGAAGTTACGGGCGTTGCTGACCACGACGTGGCCGGCCGCCGCAAACGCGCCTTCGATGTCGCCGGCCACCGACGCGTCGAGGCCGGAGAAGACCACCTTCGGGCCGCGGCCCGGCACGCACGGCTCGACGATGCGCTCGGCCGAGCTGCCCGGCATCGGCGAGGCCAGGCGCCAGGGCGCGATCTCGCCGTAGAGTTTTCCCTGGGACCGCTCGCTGGCGGCCAGCCAGGTGAGCCGGAACCACGGATGCCTGGCCAGGCGCGACACGAACTGCTGCCCCACCACGCCGGTCGCCCCCAACACGCCCACTTCGATCGCGTCCACTTATCTCTCCGTTGGTGGGGGCAAGCCTTTAGGCTTGCCCTGAAAACAAAAAACCCGCTCGCGGTTTGCCGCGGCGGGTGGTGGTCGTCTCCGGAACCTAGGTTCAGAACTTTCCAGAACCCTTCTGAACCTCTCAGAGCCTTTCGAGACCCCCACCGGCCGGGCTTCGCTTGGCCCGCTTAGGAGAGAATCGCTTACCCATCGAGAGGCTGGTGACGGAGGACATCGACCGAAAAAGCATACTACAACTTCATTTCACAAAGTGCTTTCAAAACGGCCGGCCATGATGCTACGCTGCTGGCGTGGCCCTGACCTCCACGGAACGCCCGGCGCCGCCCTCGCTGGGCGGGCACGCCGCCGACAACCTGCGGTTCATCCGCCAGACGATGGAGCGGAGCGCGACGTTTACCGCCATCCCCGGCCTGGGCGGCGTGGCGATGGGGATGATTGCGCTGGCGGCCGCCGCCGTGGGCGCGCGCCAACCCACCGCGGAGCGATGGCTGCTGACCTGGCTGGCCGCCGCGGCGATCGCGGCCACGGTGGGCGTGCTGGCGATGGCGCGCAAGGCGCGCCGCGCGGGTTCGACGCTCACCGGCGCCAACGCCCGGCGGTTTGCCGTGGGCATGTCGGCGCCGTTCGTCGCCGGCGCGGCGATCACGTATGCGTTGTGGGGCACGCGCACGTTCAGCGTGATGCCGTCGGCCTGGCTGCTGCTCTACGGCGCCGGGGTCCTGACCGGAGGCGCCTTCAGCGTCCCCGTCGTTCGCGTCGTCGGCGCCTGTTTCCTGGCGCTCGGGCTGGTCGCCGTGTTGACGCCGCCCGAGTGGGGCAACGTCTGGCTGGGCGCCGGGTTTGGCGGCGTTCAGATCGTCTTTGGCATTTATGTCGCGAGGAACCATGGCGGGTAAATTAGCAGGTGCCAGGGTGGCGGGTGCCAGGGTGCCCGGTGCCAAGGTGCCGGGTGCGAAAGAACAAGCGGCCAAAGTGCAGACCGCGGCACCTCAGCACCGTACGGCGTTAGATCTCGATCGGTTGCTGCACGATCATATGCGGCTGGGCATCGTCAGCGCGCTGGCGGCGGGTGATGGGCTGTCGTTCACGGACCTGAAGACGGCGCTCAACGCCAGCGACGGAAACTTGAGCGTGCACGCGCGCAAGCTGGAGGACGCGGGCTATGTGTCGTGCGCGAAGACGTTCGCCGGGCGCACGCCGCGCACCGACTACAAGCTGACGGCGGCGGGCCGGCGGGCGCTCGAGAAGTATCTCGATCACATGGACGCGATCATCAAGGCCAACCGCAGGGCTTAGGGAACAGGGATCAGGGATCGGGGATCAGGGCCTATGCGCTTCATTATACAAAGTTCTTTGACACTGGCGCTCTCGGTCGCGGCGACGGCGTGCGCGATGTTTTACGAGGTGCCGTCGACGCCGCTCCATGCGGCGGCGTGGCAGGGCGACATCGCCCTGATCCGGCAGCTGGTGGCGGAGGGCGCCGACGTCAACGCGCTGGACGCCGCTGGCGGGACACCGCTCTACTGGGCGGCGCGTGGCGGACATCCGTTCGGGCCGCATCGCTGCCAGTATGAAACCGAGGGCCGGCCCGAGGTCATCGCGGCGCTGCTCGAACTCGGCGCCAATCCCAATCTCCAGGACCGCCGGCCGCGTACTCCGGGCGGCGCCTCCGGGTGGACGCCCCTCGTCGTCGCGCTGCACCACGATCAATTCAAGTCCGCGCAGGTGCTGCTCGAACACGGCGCGGATCCCAACATCCGCAGCGATCAAGGCATGTCGGTGATGGAAGTGGCGTCCGGCGAAGGCGCGCCGCGGGAGTTGATCGAGCTGATTGTCGCAAAGGGCTTCGATCCCCAGGCCTCCTACGCGAGGCCGTGAGGCGTCAGGACAGGCTTTTCAGGAACTGGTCGAAGTAGTCGCGCACCAGGCCATAGCACTCGCACGATCCCGCCTCCAGGCCGGCACGATTGCGCACGGTGACCTGCCCGCGATGGTAGGAGATGAGGCCCGCATCCTGGAGTTCATGGGCGACCCTGGTCACGCTCTGCCGCGTGGCGCCCAGCATCATCGCGAGGAACTCCTGCGTCAGCCGGAATTGGTCGGTGAACACCCGATCGTGGGTCGTGAGCAGCCACTTGCAGGCGCGCTGCTCGATCGAATGCAGCGCGTTGCAACCCGCCGACTGCATGATTTGAATCGTCAGCGCATGCGCGTAGCGGCCAATGAAGCGATGAAAGTGACCGTGGCGGGCAAGTTCGTCCTGGAAGACCTCGGCCGGCAGCAGATGCCCGGCTCCCGGGACCTGGATGATGGATTCGCTCGGTTCAGTCGTATCACCGTAGAACAGGGCGACGCCGGTGACGCCTTCGTTGCCCACCGTCGCCACCTCGGCCGCCGCGCCGCTCCGCATCACCGACATCACCGAGCACACGCCGCTATCCGGAAAACAGACGTACGTGATGGGCAGGCCCGCCTGCGAGACGATCCGCTTGTAGTCCAGCGGGGTTGCCACCAGGTGCGGCACGAGGCGACACAGTTCCTCGGGCGGCAAGGCCGCCAGGATCCGGTTCTTCGCATACTGGATGGTATCGCCAGCTGAGCGATGGGTGTCGGCCGGGATGGGTTTCGTTGGCACTGGCCCGAGCATAACTCAACAGGACTGATCTGGTGATTTGGTGATTTGGTGATTTGGTGATTTGGTTTCGGATCTATCAGCCGGATTGCGATTAGGAACGGGCGCCACCTACCGCAGCGCTGCCTTGATCGCCGTGAGCAACGTCTCGGCCGTGTAGGGCTTGGCCAGGAAATGCCTCGCACATTCGGGAGCCACGCCACCCACGTTGGCGTCGCTTGCGAGGCCACTGGCGCAGATGATGCGGATCTGAGGGTTCAGCCGCACCAGTTCCAGAATCGTCGCACATCCATTCATCACGGGCATCATCATGTCGGTCAGCACCACGGCAATGTCCGCCTGGTGTTTTGCGTAGAGCGCGACCGCCTCTGCTCCATCGCTGGCCAGCAGCACCCGATAGCCAAAGGCCTCGAGCGTCTGCTTGGCGATCTTCCGGATAAATTCTTCGTCGTCCACCACCAGGACCGTTTCGCCATTGCCCCTCGGGCGGATCACCGGCGCGACGGCTGACTCCGGCGTCGCAGGCGTCGACTGCGCCGGCAGGTAGATGCGAAATCGGCTACCTATTCCCGGGTCGCTATCCGCACGCATGAAGCCCTGGTGCCCCTTGACGATGGCCAACGACGTCGCCAACCCCAGTCCGGTACCTTTGCCAATTCCCTTGGTTGTAAAGAACGGGTCGAAGATCTTGTCGATGATCTCGGGGGGGATACCGGTGCCCGTGTCTTCGATTTCGATCATCACATACGGACCGATCTGAGCGTCGATGTTCCTTGCAGCAAAGGGCCCATCGATGACGACGTTCGTCGCCCTGACCGTCATCCGCCCGCCGGCCGGCATCGCGTCGCGGGCGTTCACGCACAGGTTGAGGAGCACCTGGT
>JBDTMB010000399.1:0-5617 GCA_039934485.1 Vicinamibacterales bacterium | reverse complement strand
CAGCCGGACCGCGGAGATGTTGCCCTTCAAGAAGGGCGGCTTCATCATGGCGATCCAGGCGCAAGCGCCGATCGTGCCGGTGGCGGTGTCGGGCGGCCGGGCCGCGATGCGGAAGGGCAGCTGGTTGGTGCGGCCGGTGATGGTTCGCGTGCGCATCGGCGCGCCGGTGGAAACCCAGGGGATGCACGTGGACGACCGCGACGAGCTGATCGAAATCGTCCGCGCGCGCATCGAGGAATTGTTAAAGCAGTGATGGAACTGCTCACGGCATTTGGCCGCACACTCGGCTTTTCGCTGGCGGCGGGGGTCAATCTCTACGCGACCGTGGCCGTGCTCGGCCTGGCGTCCCGCTATGGCTGGGTCCAGCTCCCCGGACAATTTGGCGCGTTCGACAATCCCTGGATCATCGGCATCGCGTCGGCGCTCTATCTCATCGAGTTTGTCGCCGACAAGATCCCGTGGGTGGATTCCCTGTGGGACTCGGTGCACACGGTGATTCGGCCCATCGGCGGGGCGCTGATCGCCGTGGCGGCGCTCGGGCAGGCCTCGCCCGCGTTCCAGGTGGTGATTGCGCTTGTCGGCGCGACGGTTGCGGCCGGCGGACACGTGACCAAGGCCGGGGCGCGCGTGGCCATCAATACCAGCCCCGAACCGTTCACCAACTGGATTGTCAGCCTGCTCGAAGATGTGTTCGTCGTCGGGTTGAGCCTGCTCACGCTGAAATTCCCGCTGCTGGCGCTGGTCGTCTGCGCGTTCATCCTCGTCGGCATGGCCTTGCTGGCGCGGTCGGTCGTGCGGTGGTTTCGCCCTCGAAATTCCAGCATCGACAAACCTCCCGCTGAGGGTACAGTGGGGGCATGAGATTCCGCCTCGCCCTGGCGTGCCTGGCCGCGGCATCGCTGGCGGTATCGGCCCAGCAAGGCGGCGGCGAGCAAATGCCGCGGTTTCGCGCTGGGGCCAACCTGGTGCGCGTGGATGCCTACTTCACCAAGGACGGCGTCGCGGTCACGGATCTCAAGCCGGACGAACTGGAAGTGTTCGAAGACGACAAGCCACAGAAGGTGGAGAGCTTCGAGCTGATCCAGGCGCGCGGCGCCGTGGCTTCAAGCCAGCGTGTCGACCCGACCACCGTCCAGGACATGCGCGAGCGGGCGTCGTCGGCGGCGCGGCTCTTCACGATCTTCCTCGACACCAATCACGTCACGATTGGCGGCGCGTATCACGCCAACAAGCCGATTGTGGACGCGCTCGATCGACTGATTGGGCCCGATGACATGTTTGGCGTGATGACGCCGGAGATGTCGCCGACCAACATCACCTACGGGAGCCGCACCTCGAGCATCGAGCGCTACCTGCAGGAGACCTGGGCGTGGGGCCGCAAGGGCCGCATTGCCGACGACACGCCCCACGAGGCCGAGATCAAGGCGTGTTACCCCGAGACGGTTCCGGCCTACGCCGGCCTCGCCGCCGGGATGATTGCGCGGTTGCGCGAGCAGCAAACGCTCGAGTCACTGGACGGGCTCATCTCGCATCTCGACGGCCTGCGGCCAGAACGCAAGTTCGTGATGGTCTTCACCGAAGGGTGGCCGCTCTATCAACGCGATGAGAACCTGGCTCGCACGCTCGACGGGCAGCCGCCCGGCCCGGACCAGCTCCGCGTCGATCCCGACGGCGGCCGCCTCACGACACGGGACCCGCGGAACCCCAATGGGGCGTCGCGTGAATCGTGCGATCGCGAGCGTGTGATGCTGTCGTTCATCGATCACCAGGTGGCGTTCCGCGAATTGTTGCAGCGGGCCAACCGCGCCAACGTCAGCTTCTATCCGGTCGATGCCCGCGGCCTGATCGTGTTCGACTCGGACATCTCCGCGCCGCTGCCGCCGTCGCTCGATCGCGCGGTGCTCGAGCGCCGCTGGGGCTTCCTGCGCGACATGGCGGCGCAGACCGATGGCGTGGCGGTGCTCGACACCAGCAAGATCAGCGACGCGATCGCGCGGATGTTCACCGACGCGGGGTCATACTACCTGCTGCGCTATTACTCGTCGAACCCCAAGCTCGACGGCCGGTTCCGCCGTATCGGCGTGCGCGTCAAGCGCCCTGGCGTTGAGGTCCGGGCGCGCGCCGGCTATCTCGCGCCCACCGAGGCCGAGGCGCGAGCGGCGGGTGTGACCCCGGTGAGAGCGCCGGGCAGCAAGGCGCCGCCCGCGCCGCCCACCACCGTCTCGCGCGCGCTCGACGCGATTGCCCCCGCGCGCGGCAATCTCCCCGTCCGCATCCAGGCCTCCGGCGGCCTCGGCCTCGTGCGCGCCGTGGTCGAACTCGACACCGCGACGCTGAAGCAACCGGAATGGCTCTCGGGCGGCACCCTCAAGCTCGTCATCGAACCCGAGCGAGGCAACGCCGGGCAGTCGTACACCGTCGAGTCCACGCTCGAGCCCGGACAGCGGAGCAGCGTGGCGATGACGAGCGCCGACACGCCGATTCCTCCCGGGCGCTATTCCGTCCGCGCCGAGCTGAAACCGAAGCTGCCGCGTCCGCCGATCCAGGCCACGACGTTCGTCACCGTGCCGGCGGTCAATGCGGAAGTGGGCGTGGGCGCGCTGGCGATGCGGCGCGGGCCGAGCACCGGCCTGGCCTACCTGCCCACGGCGGATCCGCGATTCCGCCGCACCGAGCGCCTGCGCATCGAGGTGCCGTTGATGGCCGAGGGGTTGGTGCCGACGGCGCACATGCTGACGCGCGAGGGGCAGCAGATGCCGCTGATCGTCAGCTACAGCACACGCGTGGATGAAGCCAGGGCCGTGAAGTTCGGCATCGCCGAAGTGGCGCTCGCGCCGCTCGCCGAAGGCGAGTACGTGCTCGAGGTGTCGCTGGACAAGGACGGGAAGTCGGAAGTCGTCAGCTACGGCTTCCGGTTGATCCCGTAGCGGGCAAGGGCTTCAGCCCGTTAGTTGGAGGGCGAGGTCCTCAGCCCGGAGTTGGAGGGCGAGGTCCTCAGCCCGGAGTTGGAGGGCGAGGGCTTCAGCCCGGAGTTGGAGGGCGAGGGCTTCAGCCCTCGCCGATCAGGTCCCCCCGGTCGTAAACGTCAGCACAAACGGCGTCATTGGGCCGCCGTCGGTGCCCTTGACGCCATCGAGAAACTCCACCGTCACGGTTCGAAAACGCTCCCACGGTTGCGTGGGCAGGATCTCGAGCGCGCGATTCTCTCTCGTGTACTTGATGGTGAACGCGATCGCCGGCGCTTCCGCCTCGCCGCGTTGCTTCGACTCCGCCGCCGAGTAGCTGAGGCGCAGGCGATCCTTCAACGACGCCGGATCCAGATCGCGTGAGAGCTGCAGCCGGATGCGCTCGTCGAGCCGCACGTCCGCCTCGCCGGCGGTGGGCGCGCTGAAGAGCACTTCCACCGGAATCGCCGGCGGTGGCGCAATGGCCACCTCCGTCGCCAGCTCGGCCGGCGCCTGGGTGACCTCGATGCTGGTGCCCTCCAGCCAGGTCAGCCCCTTGGCGGTGCGGACCGTCCCGGCGATCTTCACCCACCGCCCCGAGTCGATGCGCTTGTTCACATCGAAGCTGAACCCCTTGCCTTTGGGCTCGAGGCCCATCACCCACACGGCCGCGTCGGCCGAGCGGATGACGTACTCCCACTTGCTGCTGATCGGCGCTTCCGGCAGATCGCCAAAGAGATTGCGCCCGCGGAACTGCCCGACGATCGTGACCCGTCGCCCGGCAAATCGCCCCGGCTCCATCGCCACCGTCCGCAGTGGGGGCGTATCGACACTCGCTGACGCCGGCGGCTCACCGATGCTCGAGACCATCAGCAGCACTTCTTCGCCGGGCCGCGGCCAGCGATCCGGATACGCGGTGCGGATGCGGTCGAGGAGGTTGAAGGGGATGAGCCGCGGGTCATCCTGCGCGATGCGGCCGATGTCGAGCACCTGGCCGCGCGCTTCGATCCGCCTTCCCTCGTCCGGGGTCTGGCGCACGATGAGCTTGATGCTCGCCTCATCCGTGGCGAGTGTGACGCGATCGCCGATGCCCTTGACCTCGCCCGCCAGCGACACCACCTGCTGGTGATAGAACCCCGCATAGGCGCGAACGGCGGCAATTGTCGTCGCGCGACGAACCGCTGGCTGTGCGAGGCCGACCGCCGCCAGGACGGTGATCGCCGCCGCGATAAGCCCGAGCCGCCGCCGCATGTCCATGCCCTATTGTAGAACCTGAAGGCGGCGAGCTCACCACAGCACGGTGACCACGCCTGATGCCGCGATCTCGGAATCCCGCGTCATCAGCGGCAGTTCGAGCGACCGAGCCGCCGCCACGATCAGCGCGTCAAATGGGTCGCGATTGAAGCGAAGCTCGTCGGCGACGAACACCTGCTCGGGCGTGAGATCGACGGGTTGGTAGGCGCCGTTGGTGAAGAGATCGCCGAAGAAAGACCGCGACGGTCTTCGCAGGTTGACCTTGCCGGCACGGGCCAGCAGCGTGACCTCCCACATCACCGCCATCGGCACGTAGACGATCGCCTCGCGCGACTCGGCCGCGGCGAAATGCGCCGCGACGGCGCGGCCCAGGCTGCGCCCGCCCGCCGCGTGAAACAACAACGCATGAGTGTCGGTGACCGCCGCAGTCAATTCAGCCACGACGTTTGACGGTTCGCTTCCTGCGTGCGGGGCCGTAGGGTGCTCGAGCCTCGTGCACGAAGAGCGGCCGAGACAGGGAGTCCGCGAATGATTCCCTGATGTAGCTGTCGGCGTGTTCGAGCCAGGGGTCGTCGCCGAGATCGATCGTCCCGACCACCGACCGTGACGGCGCTGCCGCCCCCAGCCGCCCGGCGCGCGCCTCGGCGATCAAGTGGTCGATTGCGTCGCTCAGACTCCCTTTGCCGATCGCGCCGGCCCGAGCCTTGAGCCACAACAGGTTGGACGCTTCGAGCGTCAACGAAACAGCTTTCTTTGGCATGACGATGGCCTATACGATGAATATAGCATCGTCTGATCCCTTGTTACCATCCCTCTATGCATCGGCTGGCGAGAGGGATGATGGGCGCGCTGGTGATCGCCGCGATCGCAGGCGTCGTCGCCTGGATCGCCTGGTCGATTCGGCCGGGCGTCAGCCCACTCATCACGGTGACGCTCGCGATCGCCACGCTGCTGGCGCTCCACTGCTGCCTGATTTTCGCGGAACACCGCGGCTGGGTCTACTACCGCAAAGGCCGCGGGAGCTACGGCGGGTTGGGGACCGCGACCAACTTCCTCAACATGTATGATCCCTCGCGGAAGCACCTCCAGGAGGTCGTCCGCGAGCGTGAATGGAAGCGCGAGGAAGACGACGATGGGGACGATCCGAAGCGGTAGTTAGCGTCTTGCCAGGATCTGGTTGGCGCGGTCCCGTACAAGCTTGTCGGCGTCACCCGCCGCGACTTCGAGCAGGGGCTTCGCTGCCGGGCCGAGCTTCGACAGCGTTTCAACGGCGAGGTAGCGCGCCGAGCTGTGCGGGGATTTCAATTCGTCGGTCAGGTAGGGCAGGGCAATGTCGGCCACCGAGGGCCCAATCTCGCCAAAACCCATCAGCGCCGAACGGCGCAGGTCAGGATCGGTGCCGTCGACCCATTGCCGAT
>JBDTMB010000398.1:0-5617 GCA_039934485.1 Vicinamibacterales bacterium | reverse complement strand
CCGGATTCAGAAACTCCAACAAATCAACCTGCGAATCTGACAAAGTCGTACTAGCGGGCTACCGCTGACGAGGCGTCGTCTTGGTCGTCGGCCGGACCGCACGCGCCCAGGCGTCGGGTCGATCCTTCGTGAGCAACGGCAGGTTTTTCTCAGCGCACGACGATCAACGACGAGAGTAGTTCACTGCGGAATAATCCCCACGCGCTCGCAGTCCCCACCCGCGCGCAGCGGCTCTTGATCACGCATCTGTACTCGTTCTGACAAATACGGTACGACGCATTTTTCGGTGAGGAAATCACCTTACTGGAACGCGGATTGCTCTCGCGATCATCGCCAGCCTGCGATCGAGAACACCGTGTTGACAGAAACCGCTGCGCCCGCAGCCCTCACTGCCGTGCATCTGACGATGGCGATCCTTCGCCGCCATCGCGCGTCAGGCCGCGCGATCGTGAGCCCGTTCGTGTTGCCGTCGTTCTTCTTCGTCCTGGTGCCGTGGCTGTGGCCCACGGCCCTGGGCCTCGTCGCCGGAGCCATCGCGCACCTCGCGTGGTTCTTCGCCTGCGAACTCCTCGCGCCGGTCCGGGCGACGCCTCCGGCCAAGGCGGCGCCGCAGGCACGGCGACCAATGACCAGCACGACGCCGGCCTTTGCCGTGACCACGGTGCTGGCGGTGCTCGACGAAGCGACGGACATCAAGACCTTTCGGATGGCGCGCCCGGAGGGCTTCACGTTTTCACCGGGGCAATTCCTCGCCGTGCGCGTGCTCGTCGACGGCAAGCCCCACGTGCGCTGCTACTCGATCAGCTCGGCACCGCACGCGCAGGGATATCTCGAGATCTCGGTGCGCCGGCAGGGCCTGGTCTCGGGGACGCTGCACGCCACGATCCGCGCGGGATCCACGCTCACGATCAATCGTCCATCAGGACAGTTCGTGTATCCGGAAGGTGACGATCGTCCTCTTGCGCTGATCGCCGGCGGCATCGGCATCACCCCGCTCCTGTCGATGCTTCGCCACGCGGTGGCCGCGGACCCGGAGCGGCCGATCACCTTGCTCTACTCGGCTCGCCGCGAACACGACGTGGCCTTCCTCGGCGAACTGCGCCTGCTGGCCGAACGGCACCCGCACGTCCGGGTGGCGATCACGCTGACGCAATCCACTGGACCGACGCGCCTGCGCACCGGCCGGCTCGACGCCGAGATGCTGCGGCAACACGTGCCGGCGCCCGCCCACACGATCTTCTGCCTGTGCGGGCCGGGCCCGATGATCGCGGACATCCGGGCGACACTGGCCACACTCGGCGTGCCCGCCGGCCAGGTGCGCTGCGAACAATTCGAGATCGCGGCGGCCGCATCGCAGGTGAACCGCGTGGCCGCGCCGAGCGCCGAGTTCGTGGCGGCCTCAGCCGGCGACTCGGTGCGCGTGACGTTTGAGGAAAGCCGGGTCTCGGTGGCGGCGCAGGCGTCGAGGACGCTGCTCGAAACCGCCGAGGCAGAGGGCGTGGCCATCCTGTCCTCGTGCCGCGCCGGCGTGTGCCAGTCGTGCCGGACGCGTCTCAAGACCGGCGAGGCGGACTGCCGGTCGGACGTGCTCGATCCCGAAGACCTCGCCGCCGGGTTCGTGCTGCCGTGCGTGACCTGGCCCATCGGCGACTGTGTGCTCGAGGCCTGATGATGAGCGCCCCCGCCACACCGAAACGCGCGCTGTCCACCGTGCTGGTGCTGGCGGGGCTCGTTTCGACGGCGGCCGGGGTGTGGACGCTGTGGTACCTCGGCGGGTGGGAGTACTACCGGACGCCGATCGTGAGCCGAGGCTACATGGCGGCGCATCGCCTGCTGCGGCCGTCGGGGAGCATCGGCCTGCCGCTCGGCGTGGCCGGGATGGTGGCGATGGTCTCGACGCTGCCCTACGCGGCGCGCAAGCACTGGCGCCCGCTGGCGCGCTTCGGGCCGGCCTCGAAATGGCTCGAGGTGCACATCTTCTTCGGCATCATCGGGCCGGTGCTGGTGACGCTGCACACCGCCTTCAAGTTCAACGGCGTGATCGCGGTGGGCTACTGGCTGATGATGACGGTGTGGTCGTCGGGGTTCGTCGGCCGCTACCTCTACGTCCGCATCCCGAAGACCATCCGCGGCGTCGAGTTGTCGCGCAGTGAGATGGCGGCGGACCTCGAGCGCACGCGCTCGGCGCTGTCGATGGCATCGCTGCCGCCCGCGGCCTGGGCCGCGCTCGAGGAATTCGATCGATCGGTGGAGCCGGCGCCGGGGCGCCCGCCCGGCCTGCTCGATTTGTTCTTCGGCGAACTCCGCGTCCGCACGCGCCTGTTCCTGATGCAACGCCACCTGCGCGCGGCCGGAGCAGACATCGACGCCATCCACACCGCGGTGACGCGCGCCACCGAGCACGCCACGCTGGTCCGGCGCGTCGCGCACCTCGAGCGGACGCGCCGGCTCTTCGCGCTCTGGCACGTCTTCCATCGCCCGCTCGTCTACCTCATGTTCCTCATCGTCGGCCTCCACGTCGCGATCGCCGTGTACCTGGGGTACGCGCAGCTGCTGCTGATGGCGGCGCGGTAATGGCTCTTCCATGCCGCAGCCATTGGGGGATCGTTCTCCTGCTTTCGGTCGCAGCGCACCTGGGCAGCGCGGCGACGGCGCACGCGCAACTGGGCGCGCTGGTGTCGCCGGGGCGCCTGCACAAGGCGCACGCCGCGATCGAGGGGGTGGGCAATTGCCTGCAATGTCACTCGAAGGGCCAGCAGGTGGCGGCCGACAAGTGCCTGGCGTGCCACAAGCCGATCGCGGAGCGTATTGCAGCCAGGAAGGGCATCCACCGCAACGTCACCGGCGATTGCGTGACCTGCCACGTGGAGCACGCGGGCGCCGACGCGGAGCTGCGGCCGTTCGACCAGGCCAGGTTCAATCACACGCGCGACACGGCGTTCCCGCTCGATGGCCTGCACGCGCCGCTGGCGGCCAACTGCGCGGCCTGCCACAAGACCCGCTCGTATCTCACCGCGCCGACGACGTGTGCGGCGTGCCACGCCGATCCGCACAAGGGAACACTCGGGACGCAGTGCGCGACGTGCCATGCCACAGCGGTGAAGTTTGCGACCGCCGTCAAGGGATTCGATCACAGCCGCACGGCGTTTGCCCTGGCGGGTGCGCACGGCAAGGTGGCGTGCGAGTCGTGCCACAAGAACAAGCAGTACAAAGGCATCGCGTTCGCGTCGTGCAGTAGTTGTCACACCGATCCCCACCGCTCGAAGCTGGGCGCCACCTGCACGCAGTGTCATACCGAAGCCGCGTGGCGCACCACCAAGGTGGATCACGCGCGCACGGCGTTTCCCTTGCGCGGCAAGCACGCGACCGTCGAGTGCGCGAAGTGCCACGTCAAGCCCTCGACCGCCGTGAAACTGCGATCCGACACCTGCGCGGCGTGCCACACCGATCCGCATCGCGGCGAGTTCAAGCAGGACTGCAGCGCGTGCCACACCGAATTGACCTTCCAGAAGGGGACCTTCGATCACGCGACGACGAAATTCCTGCTGGCCGACAAGCACGCGGGCCTGGCGTGCGTGGCCTGCCACAAGGCGGTCAAGCCGGCGGCCAACGATTTCCGCGGACTCAAGACCACGTGCGATTCGTGTCACGCGGACGTTCATCGCGGCGAACTGGGGCTGCAATGCGAGAAGTGTCATACCGCCAGGTCGTTCGACGTGAAGACGTTCACCCACACCAACCCGCGGCCCTTCTTTGCGGGGCGGCACGCCCCGCTGACCTGCGCGCAGTGCCACGCCGGCACGATGCAACCGACGCGGACCGCGGCCAACGTCCCGGCCCTTCGCGTTGGGTTCGCCACCACGGGCACCACCTGCGTGTCGTGTCACAAGGACGTGCACCTGGGCCAACTGGCCTCGACGTGCGAAACCTGCCACTCGCTCGAGACGCCGAAGTTCGGCGGCGTCGTGTTTTCCCACGCCGGCACGAAGTTCCCGCTCACCGGCAAGCACGCGCCGCTCGTGTGCGAGAAATGCCACGCGGTGGAGACTGGCGCATTCCCCTCGGGGCCCGGGACCGCGCGCCGCTTCACGGGGGTGAGCACGCAGTGCGCGGCGTGTCACCAGGATCCGCATCGCGGGCAGCTCGATCAGGCCTGCCAGTCGTGCCATTCCACCGACACCTTCGCGCTGCCTCGCTACACGCACCAGAACGCGCGCGGGTTGCGGGAGTTCTTTGTTGGACGCCATGCCGCGGCGACGTGCGCGGCGTGTCACAAGCCGCTGCCGGGCACGCCGGCGGGGGCCAAGCCCGTGGCCGCCTACAAGGTATCGACCACGTGCACCAGTTGTCATACCGACGTGCATCGAGGCGCGCTCGGATCCGCGTGCGAGACGTGTCACAAGCCCTAGCGAGCACACCATGAGCCGCTTCCTTCGTATCGTGCTGCTCCTCTCCGGCGCCATCCTGGCGCTGGCGTCGCCTGCCGCGGCACAGTTTGAGACCCCCAACCGGCAGTTTCACGACAAGACGACGTTCCGGCTCGAGGGCCGGCATCTCGAAGTGGCGTGCGAGTCGTGCCACCTCAAGGGCGTCTACAAGGGAACGCCGACGAAGTGCTTCGACTGCCACTGGCAACGACGGCAGGACGATCGTTATCGCCTGGAGCTGGGCTCGCAGTGCGAGCAGTGCCATCGGCCGATTGCGTGGACCGCCGTCCGATTCGATCACGGAGCGGTGGCGGGACTCCCTCTCAACGGCGCGCATCGATCGCTGGCCTGCGAGTCGTGCCACAAGAACGGCAACTTCAAGGGCACCGCCGCCGCGGGCAACGGCTGTTTCAGTTGCCACCAGAAGGAATACCAGGCGGCACGCAATCCGAATCATGTGGCGGGCGGGTTCCCGACGACGTGCGAGACGTGCCACCGGGCGAGCGACACCTCGTTCAACCAGTCGAGCTTCAACCACCAGGCGTCGTTCCCGCTGCTGGGTCAGCACGCGCAGCAGGCCTGCGCCGCATGCCACAAGGGCAACGTCTATCGCGGGACGCCGCGCGACTGCGTGGGTTGCCATCGCGACGCGTACAACCGCACGACATCACCCAATCACGTGACCGCGGGTTTCCCTACCACGTGTGAGAACTGCCATCGCGCGACGGACCCCGGTTTCCGCGGCGCCGTCTTCAACCACACCGCCATCTTCCCGCTCGTCGGCCAGCACGCGCAGCAGGCGTGCGAGTCGTGCCACAAGAACAACGTCTTCGGCGGCACGCCACGCGACTGCGTGGGCTGCCACCGCGACGCGTATAACCGCACGACGTCTCCCAATCACGCGGCCGCCGGTTTCGGCACCACGTGCGAAACGTGTCACAAGGCCACGGATCCGAGTTTCCGCGGGGCCGCATTCAACCACGCCACCGTGTTCGCGCTGGTGGGCCAGCACGCCACGCAGGCGTGCACCGCGTGTCACAAGAACAACGTCTACAGGGGCACGCCTCGTGATTGCGTCGGGTGTCACCGGTCCGAGTACGACAAGACGACGTCGCCCGCGCACGCGGCCGCGGGGTTCGGCACCACGTGCGAAACGTGTCACAAGGCCACGGATCCGAGTTTCCGCGGGG
>JBDTMB010000397.1:0-5637 GCA_039934485.1 Vicinamibacterales bacterium | reverse complement strand
GGCCACGGAGGTCACGGATCAATTTCTTCAAGACCGCAGTCTTGATTTATTACTCCGTGTCCTCCGTGCCCTCCGTGGCCAACGTACGTAAATCAGTAGATCGTCCGTTGGGCGCAGGAAGGATTGGGCGTCGAGGCGGTGCCGTTCAGGAAGGCGTTGGTGGCCAGGTCCGCGATGATCGCGTAGCCCGAGTCGTTGGGGTGGAAGCCGTCGGCGGCGTAGTTCGACGGCAGCAGCAAGCGCGGTTCGCACATCAGGTCGACCACCAGCACGCCCTTCGCGGTGAGCGCGTTGATCTTGTCGGTGAGGCCCACCGCCACGCGCTGGACGACGCGTTTCTCCTCGAGGGTGTTCGCGTTGATATACGGCGAGGCGGCCAGGTTCGGCAGGTTGAGCGCGACGATGCGGGTATTGGCGGAACGGGTGCGGATCCGCGCGATCAGGTCGTCAAGATCGACACCCCACTGACGAATTTGTGCATCCGCGAAGCCATTGGGATCGCTGCCGCCCTTGGCCTTCGCCGCAAGCGAGATCACATTGACATCGTTGCCCCCGGCGAACACGGTGACGTGCGTCGCCAGGGTCTGCACAAACGGCGATTCCCGCTCGATGAAGTTGCCAGGCACACTCCGGCCGATGCTATTGGACAAATCCTCGATGGTCCGGCTCAGCACCGCGGCGGGAATGCTGAGGTTGAGATGGGTGACCGTCTTGCCGCTCGCCGTCAGGCGCCGGTGCAGAATCTGGACGTAACCCGTGCCGTTCGGGCACTCCGACAGCGGGACGCAAACGGCGCTGCCGCCAAAGCCAATTCCGTCGCTGGCGCCCACGGCCGTGTAATAAGCGGCATTCGAGGGTGCAGGTGTAGGCGTCGGGGTGGTGGGGCTGGTGATCGACTTGATCTGGTTGCAGCCGATCAGGCCCAAAAGCGCGAAAGCGAAAAGGTACCGTCGCATCTCCAGAACATTGTGCAAGAATTGCGCCCTCAGCGCATGGCAAACCCTGCCCGACCCTGGACGCGCTTTTACCACCCTTCAACGGCCCAGGACCTCGGACCGCTGGCGTGGCCGCACCTGCCGGCCGCCATCCGGGACGCCGCGACCACGTACGCCTCGCAGACCGCGTTCACCCTCGGGTTGCCGGACGGCGTCTACGGCGGGCTGACCTTTGCCGACGTCGATCGCCTGTCGGACGCTTTCGCCGTGTATCTGCGCGAGGTAGCGGGCTTCGCGCCCGGCGATCGCATCGCCCTCCAGATGCCCAATTGCCTGGCCTATCCCATCGCCGTGTTCGGGGCGCTCAAGGCCGGGCTCGTGATGGTCAACACCAATCCGCTCTACACCGCGTCGGAGATGGCGCACCAGTTTGCCGACAGCGGGGCCGTCGGCCTGGTCGTGATCGATCTGTTCGGCGCAAAAGTCGCCGAGGTGTTGCCCAAGACCTCGATCAAGCACGTGGTCGTCGTCAGCATCGCGGACCTGCTGCCGACGCTGCGCCGCTGGCTCGTGCGCTTCGCCATGAAGTACGTGAAGAAGCAGGTCCCGCCGATCCCGTTTGCGCACACGACGATGACGCGCGCGCTGGCGCAGGGCGCCGATCGAGTCGCAGCAGGAGCGGACGCCCGGCTCTACGCCTCAGGCCTCACGCACGACAGCATCGCCGCGCTGCAATACACCGGCGGCACCACCGGCGTGGCCAAGGGCGCCGCGCTCACGCACGGCAACCTCATCGCCAACATCGTCCAGAGCACCGAGGTGTGGAAGCCGTGGCTGCGCCCCGGCAACGAAGTGATGCTCACGGCGCTGCCGATGTACCATATCTTCGCGTTCACCACGAACCTGATGGTGTTCTTCATGTGCGGCGGCAAGAACATCCTGATTCCGAGCCCGCGCCCGTTGTCGAACCTCAAGGGCGCGATGACCACCGAGCCGGTGACGTGGTTCACCGGCGTCAATACGCTCTTTGCGGGGCTCATGCACGAGCCGTGGTTCGCGGCGAAGCACGACTGGAAGCTGCGCGGCTCGGTGGCCGGCGGCATGGCGCTCGTGCCCGTGATCGGCGACCGCTGGGAACAGATGACCAAGACCCCGATCTACCAGGGGTACGGCTTGACGGAAACCTCGCCGGTGGCCACGCTCAACCCCTTCAATCGCTCCAAGAGCGGGACCATCGGCGTGCCGGTGCCCGGCACCGATGTCCGCTTCGTCGATGACGCCGGCCACGACGTGCCGCCGGGCGAGCCGGGCGAGTTGTGGATCAAGGGCCCACAAGTGATGCAGGGCTACTGGCAGCGGCCCGACGAGACCGCGCGGGTGTTGCGCGACAGCTGGCTGGCCACCGGCGATGTGGCGAGCATGGATGACGAGGGCTACATCTCGATCGTCGATCGCAAGAAGGACATGATCCTCGTCAGCGGCTTCAACGTGTATCCGAACGAAGTGGAAGCCGTGCTCGCCGAGAAGAAAGGCCTCACCGACGTCGCCGTCGTCGGGGTGCCGGACGATGAAGTGGGTGAGGTCGTCGTGGCGTTTGTGGTCGCCCAGGACCCGTCGATCACGGAAGCGGAGGTGCGCCAGCACTGCAAGGCCACCCTGACCAATTACAAGGTGCCTCGCATCGTCGTGTTCCGCAAGGAGCTGCCGAAGTCGCCGGTGGGGAAGGTGCTGCGCAAGGACCTGCGAGACGATGCGCTGAGGGTCTTCCTGGAACGCAAGGCCGCCGATACGCACCGATGAGACGCTGTGGATAACGTCTGTCACACGCTGATGGGCGCGGCCATCGGCAAGGCCGGCCTCGCGCGACGCACCAGCCTCGGCATGGGGACGCTGATGATCGCGTCCAACCTTCCGGACATCGATGTCGGCGTCTTCCTCACGCCCACGCTCGCCATGTCCTTCCGTCGCGGCTGGACTCATGGTGTGTTGGCGGACGTCGTGCTGCCGCCGCTGCTGGCGCTCGCCATGCTGGCGTGGGATCGGCGTATCGTTCAGCAGGGCGCGAACGCGCCGCCGCCGGCGCGGCTGGGCTCGCTCGTCCTGCTGTCCTACGCCGGCGTGCTGATGCACGTCTTCATGGACTATCTCAACAGCTACGGCGTCCGCTTGCTGATGCCGTTTTCGGCGCACTGGTTCTACGGCGACGCGCTGTTCATCGTCGATCTCTGGTTGTATCTCCTGCTCGGCGGCGGCGTCTGGCTCAGCCTGCAGCGCGCGCGCCGGGGCTCGCCCAACGCCCATCAGCCGGCGCTGGCCGGCCTGGCGGTGTCGATCGTCTACATGCTCGCGATGCTGGGTTCGAACCTGGTGGCGCGCGACGCCGTCCGCAACGGCCTGGTCCGCGCCGGGCAACCCGCAGACACGCGGTTCATGGTCACGCCAGTGCTGATCAATCCCTTCAAGCGCGACGTGGTGATCGTAGTCGGCACGCGTTACGAGAAAGGCACGCTGTGGTTCGAGCCGGTGCCGCACTTCCGCCCTGGCGGCTACGGGATCGACACCGGCCTGGATGATCCGGATGTTCGCGCCGCGATGGCCCTCCCGCGCGCGCAGGCGTTCATGCAATGGTCGCGCTTTCCTTTTGCGGTGGTTGACCGCTCCAAGTCGCCGCCGATGGTCTGGTTCAACGACTATCGCTACTCCAACACGGGATTGGGAGGGTGGTCGGCCACCTACGCCTCCGTCGGGGCCACAGATTCGGGCCACAGATAAACGCAGATTTGGTCGGAAGTAGCGGTAAAGGTTGGAGCCGCAGATGAAGCAGATCATCTTCGCATCGGGCGTCATGTTGGGCCTGGCGGCAATCGCGGTGGGCTGCTCGCGCGCTGACCAGGCCGTGAAGGCGCCTCCGGCGACGTCGCCCGCGCCGCTGGTCATCGCCAATCCCGTCGAGCATGTCGGTCTGCGGGCGCGCGAGCCGATGGTGGTTGAGCATCCTGACGGCACGCTGTTCCTAGCCGGGTATGGAGAACCGGTGCCGACGCTCTGGACCAGCCCGGACCAGGGTGCGACCTGGACTAGCGTCAACGTTGGCACCGCGGCTGCGGGAGCGATCGGCAACTCCGATGTGGATTTGGCGATCGCGCCGAACGGGACCCTCTACTTCGTGGCCATGGTGTACGACCGCAAGGCGAATGAAGGCACCCACATCAGCATCGGTGTCAGCAAGGATGTGGGCGCAACGTGGTCCTGGACGCTGCTGTCGAAGACGCGGTTCGATGATCGGCCGTGGGTCGAAGTAGCGCCGGATGGGACCCCTCACGTGATCTGGAACGATGGCGGCGGCGTGTGCCATGCGGTGAGCCGCGATCACGGCATCACGTGGACGGAACTTGCCAGGATCAATCCAGAAGGCGGATCGAGCCACCTGGCCATCGGCCCGAACGGTGAGATTGCGGTGCGCCTCATTCCGCTCTCAGCGTCGGGAAACAAGATTCACAGGGGCGTGGATCTCGTGGCGGTGAGCAGCGATGGAGGCAACACCTGGCAGAAACATGCGGCGCCTGGTCAGCGCGACTGGATCTTCCCGCTGTCAGACGATGATCCGCTGCCAAGGTGGGTCGAGCCCATCGCGTGGGATGCCCGGGGCGACCTCTACTCCCTGTGGTCAAACCCACAAGGACTCTGGCTGGCCCGCTCGGACGACCACGGCGCGAAGTGGACGAGTTGGCGCGTGGTCGAAGGCAAGGACGTCATGTATTTCCCCTACCTCGCCGCCCGCGGACCCGGCGAACTGGCGGCGACGTGGTTCTCGGGGCCGATCGCCACACTGCAGGCGCACGTCGCGCGATTCGACGCCAGCGTGAGAGACGTTGCGCCGCGAGTGACGGAGGCGCCGCCGTTTCGGCCGGATAGCTGGCGTCCCGTCCGCGCGTCGGACACGGTTCCTCCGGCTCGCGATCCTGCGGGCGAGTATCTCCCGGTGATGTTCCTCAAGCGCGGCGGTCTTGCGGTGGTCAGCCCGATTCAAGACGAGGCCGCCAAACGTGTCGGGTTCTCATGGTGGAAGATCGACCAGGCAGCACACCGATGAAAATCACCAGGTCGATCGGCTTCGGCGATCAGCCACAGATGAAGGCAGCCACAGATAAAGACGGCCACAGATAAAGACGGCCACAAATAAAGACGGCATAGAGAAATACAGTTCAGGAGGCATCATGGCCCGTGGGTTTGCAGAGGTGTCACGCCGGGAGCTGCTCAGAACGGCTGCGCTGGCGCTGGTCGGCGCCAAGGTTGCGGCCGCACAAGGTGGTGCGCGGATGAACGATCAATTCGCATCGGTGAAGGCACTGGTCTTCGACACGTTTGGCACGGTGGTGGACTGGCGCACGTCAGTGGCGCAGGAAGTGGAGGCCACGGCCAAGCGCAAGGGGCTGACGGTTGACGGCGCGAAGTTCGCCGACACCTGGCGGGCCGGGTACGGGCCGAGCATGAACCGCGTGCGGAGCGGTGATCTGCCGTGGACCAAGCTCGATGGCCTGCATCGGATGATCCTCGACAAGATCCTGATTGACTTCGGCATCACCGGTCTCTCGGAAACCGAAACCGATGCGCTCAATCGCGCCTGGCACCGGCTGCGGCCCTGGCCGGATTCCGTCGGCGGGCTGACGCGGTTGAAGAAGCGATTCATCATCGCGCCACT
>JBDTMB010000396.1:0-5663 GCA_039934485.1 Vicinamibacterales bacterium | reverse complement strand
CACGCGATCGTAGATGCGCAGCTCGTCGAGGTCACCGCCTCTCACGAAGTTGTAGGCGCTCTGGACCTGCATCGGGCTGATGATTCGGGAGTGCGGCCCGAACTGATCGAGGCCGGCATCGAAGATCGCCGTGCCCTCGACCTTCGCCACCATTTTCCCGTCGACGAAGAACCGAATGCCGCGGGTCTCGTCCCAGGCCAACGCCAGGTGCACCCACTGGTTGGGTTTGGGGAACGAGGCCATCGGAAACGACACGCGTGTCCGCGCCAGGCTCGCATCGGTGACGAACGCATCGAAACCGCTCCGGCCGTTGTAGTCGATGCGCAGCCACACCATGTCCCAACTGGAATGGTCGGCGTAACCCACGCGGAAGATCGGAAAGGGCGTCGGGCCCACCGGCTCTCGCGACCGCCAGGAAAACGCCAGCGTGCCTCGCTGCGCATAGATGTTTCCTGGCGCGCGATACGACAGCAGCTGCGTATCACCACACTGCAGTCCCGGCCCCTTCGCGCCGTCCGGTATGACTCGTACGTCGCTCGCGAAATTCGGCTCGACGTTGCCGCCGGCCGCGTAGTCTGCCGTCAGTCCGTGGTCGCCAGACAGATAAAAGAGAAGTCCCGGTTCGTGAAGGGTCTGGACCCTGGCGCCCGCGGTCAGCAGCAGCCACACGCCAACGGCCAGCGCGCTCCACAACTTCATGGCAACGCCCGATACTTGAAGTTGCGAAACCGCACCTCGCCCGTGCCCGCGGCATACAACGCCGGCCGCAGGCTGAGGAAGTCGTAGCCCACGTTGTGGTGATAGCCCGACACTTCCATCCCTCGGTCGTAGCGATCCCAGTGTTGACCGTCCACACTGTAGTCGATGGTGACGATGTGACGGTCGTTGCGGAGACGCAGGTGCAGGGTCCGGCCGATGTGCGCGGGCTTGGCCTGCGGCCGGTCGAGCCCGTAGCTATGCATGATGAAGTTCGTCGCCGAATAACCCAGGCCGGCATACAGCCGCTGGTTGTAAAACAGCAGCAGGCCCGCGGTCGCGCCCGGATCCGCGTCGATCTCCACTTCGATTTCGTAGGCCTGATCGCCGGTGACAAACCACAACGGCGAACTGTCGGCCGGCGATTTGCCCCGGCCTTTCAGGACGAGACTCTTGTTCTCGTAGCGGTAACGCTCGCGGTCGGTTTCAGTACCCTTGTAGAAACTCCACTGAAGGCCCATCCGGTTCGATGAGAAATCATCGGAATAGGCAAACCCATTCGCTACGGCTTCGCCGGCCGGTTTGGCAATCGGCTGCGCCGGGTCGAGCGTCGCGGTGCGGAACCAGCCATCCGCCGTCCACTCGATGGGCTCGAGGAGCGTCTGCCGTCCGAGGTTGTAGAACCCGTTCTCGTAGCCGTGATACACGATGAACCATCGGCCATCGGCCGCTTCGACGAGCGTCCCATGTCCCTTTGACCACCAGTGCTCACTGGCCGACTGCGTGCGGATGATCGGGTTGTAGGGCGAGTTTTCCCAGGGGCCCTCGATCGACTTCGAACGCGCAGCGACAATCATGTGGCCCGTGGGCGGACCAGCGGTGCCGCCCTCGGCCAGCACCATGTAGTAGTAGTCGCCCTTACTGATCACTTTCGGGCCTTCGGGCGCAAAGCCTTCGACGATCCAGTCGGCGGGATACTGCCAGCCGTCGTAGACTTTCTTCACCTCACCGGTCACCGACAATCCGTCATCAGCCAGCGGCGCGAGGTAGCCGCCGCTGAGAAAGAGGTAGCGCTTGCCGTCCGGACCAATGGCGTGGCCGGGATCGATCCGGCCGATCTTGAGATCGATCGGCTCGCTCCATGGTCCGCGGATGTTGTCGGCCCAGATCACGTAGTTCGATCGGTACGGTCCGACGCCGGGAAAATAGATGAAATAGCGTCCCTTGTGCTTGACGAGATCAGGCGCCCATACCGCGCCGACATTCTTGAACAGCGCCGGACCCACCGGTTGCCAGTTCACCAGGTCCCGCGAGTGCCAGATGACGAGACCCGGGTAGGCGTCGAAGGACGAGAACGTCATGTAGTAGTCGGCACCCTCCTTCAGGATCGACGGGTCTGGATGATCGCCCGGCAGGATCGGGTTCAGGTAATAGCCGTTGCCGAGGTCCGCCTTCCGCTGCCCTTCGACGCCACGCGCCCAGGTGTTCGAAGCGGCCAACCCGCCCGGTCCGATCCACCCGTGCGCCGTCATCCATTCGTCAAGCCGCTTCGGCCACTCGGACGTGGCCCCGAGGCCGGGCGACACGCCGAACCCGTGCGCGCCGCGCTCGTAGAAATGTGTTTCCACCGGGACAGCCGCGTCGCGAAGCGCGCGCGCGAGCATCATGCTGTTTTCGATCGGCACGCTGCGATCCTCGGCGGTATGCACGATGAACATGGGCGGCGTGTTCTTCGAGACCCGCGTCTCGATCGACAGCCGATCGACGAGGGTTGCCGAAGGCTTGTCACCGAGCAGGTTGCGTCGGGACAGGTCGTGCGCGTACGGTGGCTTCATGGTGATCACGGGATACAGGAGCGCCACGAAGTCGGGGCGCGCGCTGACGCGATCGAGCTCAGCCCCGGTGCGCCCGTCCGCCGAATCGTAGAGCGTGGCCGCCGACGCCGCGAGGTGTCCGCCGGCCGATGCGCCAAAGATGCCGATGCGATCCGGACGAATACCGAACGCGGTCGCCTTCGATCGAACCAGGCGGACTGCACGAAGAACATCCTGCAGCGGCGCGGGATGTCCATATTCCAGGAGCCGGTATTTGAGGACGAATACCGAGACGCCGCGCCCGGTGAGGAGCGGGGTGATCCCGGCCACCTCGTTGGCCATCGCGAGCCGCGCATAGGAACCGCCGGCGCAGACAATCATGGCTGTGCCGTTGGCCGTGCCGGCCGAGGGCGGGTAATACGTCAGCGTCGGAACGTGGACATTGCTGATGCGCCCGTCAGCCTCGACCTCCGGGGTCGGGGGTTTGGCTCCAGGCACGCCTTCCGGCCAGAGCGCGATCACTTTCGGCGGCACAGCCAGGAACGCCGACGGTGACAGCACCGACGGGGTAACGCGAATCGTGCGGATGCGGCCCTTGAACCAGAACAGGCGGTTCTGCCGCACGCCGATCGAGGTCTGTCCCTCGCTCAACGGAAGAAACGCGACGTCTCCTCCGCCATCGCGCACTCCATCCACATAGTGCGCCATCGTCTTGCCGTCGAAGGTCAGGCTCGCGACATGCCAATCGCCGGCGGCATGGGTCTTCGCCCGATCCAGCAGCGCGAGCTGCGACTTGCCATGCTGCAAATAGGTGTCGAGGCTCCACTGCTTCTCGGCGAGGCGCAACTCCACCATCGCCCTGTTCTCTGTGCCGGCTTCCTGGAGGTGGAGAAACCGCTGCTCTGCCGGCCCATCGGCGTCCGGCGAGAACAGCACTTCCAGGGTGAAGCGAGCGAGACCCGCCAGGGGATTGCGCTCGATCAGCAATCCATCGCTGCGGCCGTTGAAGCTGATCGCCGGCCCAACCTCGGTCTGGACCACGCTGGGCGCGCCGATCGCTTCGACCGGCAGGCCGCCGATCCGCTGGAGGTTATCGACCTGCCAGAGGATCGCGGTGGGGGCCTGGCCATCGACACCGATAGACAACAGGGCCACAAATAAACACAGATAAGACCGTTTCAACGCTGCCACACCGATCGCCGCGGCAAGAACGCGCATTGGCTACTTCGGATCGAGCGCGCGAATCAGCGCGCCCATGTTGCGGATGTAGGCCTCGATCGAGATGCCCATCAGCTTCGGATCAGGGTACGGCGACGTGTCGGTCTCGTCGCCGACATGGGTCTGTGAAAAATCGCCGGGTGCAATGGTCTTGGAGCCGTCGTGCACATAAGGGTGGCTGTTGTAGCCGAGCGGCGCCAGCCAGTAGCCCTGCTCGTTGAGGCTGGCCATTGCTTTCGCGGCGCCGGCCCCGTTGGCCTCGGCGGCCGAGAAATACTTCGCGATCGGCACCATGCCCGCGCCCAACTTGAGCGGCGACGTCTTGATCACGCCGGCCGGCGGCGTGGCCTTGGCGCTTTCATACAGTTGGCGAAGGCCGGCGACATCGACGTTGCGGAACGAGCTGTAGTGCTGAATCGTCCCCTTTGGGTTGTCGTCGACGTAGTACTCCCCATTGACGACGTTCGAGCCGCGGCGATGGACGTAGAGCGGGCGGTTGGTGCCCAACTCGACAAACGTCGGATGGGTGCGGCCGGGCGGCGCCACGCCCGGCGGCACGGTCACGCTCTCGAGCCATGCCAGCGCATCGGGAATGCGGGCCAGGAACTTCGTTTCACCGGTGAGCCGGTAGAAGCGCACGAGGAGCGCAATATTGGTCGCCGAGGTGTGCGTCACCAGCGCCTTCGGCTCATAGGTGCGGGCCCCGGCCGGCAGCAAATCCAGCGTGTGCTGGAGCCCCCAGCCCGACTGCGGCGGCCCAAGCTGCGTGACGATGAACGCGTTCATGCCGCGAATGATCGGATCGAGCAGCCGCGTGTCACCCATCGCCTGGTAGCACAGCAACAGGAAGTCCATGTTCTCGGCCGCCACATCGTCGTTGAACGTCGCGTAGCCGGTGTAATCGGGCAGGCCATGGAGCGAGGCGGCCTCGGCGCGCGGAAAACGTTGCGGCCACGCGCCGATTGGGTACTGGCTGTCGAGGACGAACTTGATCGCCTTATCGAGCGGCGCCCGGTACCTCGCGTCCTTCTTCTCGAGGTACAGACGCAGGAAGAACTTCGCCGACTCCGCGGTGCCGGCGTCGTCGAACGTCGCGTTGCCGTAGTAGTGCTGGAACTCCTCGAGCCGCCACGCGTTCTTCCCCACCGTGTCGTACCACTCACGGAGGGAGTGCTCGCCGGCGAAGTCGGCGAGGTAATTCCACCCGCCCGACGGATGTTGGGCCAGCGCCAGGGCCGAAGCCACCTGTTCGGCGGCGTGGTAGTAGTACTCGTCCCTGGTCGCATGGTACGCGTCGATGAAGAGATGCCCCATCGACGGGGTGCCCGGCGGCTGAATCCAGATCATCGTCGGCCGCGCTTCCATCTCGCCCCACCGGCGAGACAGGTCCGGCAAGTAAGACCAGACGTAACCGCCCTTGTAGGCGACCTTCTCAACCATGAATACGGTGGCGCGCTTCATCGCTGCAAGCATCGCGGCGCGGTCGGGCGGTGCCTGCGCGAACGCCGCGGATTGGAAGATGAGGGCGACAACCGCGAGCCCTGCAGCCTGTAGCCTATTACGTCCCCGGCTGAACATATGGAACCTGTCCGAACAACCGGCGCTCGTTGCCGCGCGGATCGTCCATCACTCGTGTGTCTGCATTGAACACCATCGTCGCGCGCCATGTCAGGTCGAACGCCGGCCATTGCGGAAGGCCGCTGACGTTGGGGTTCCCCGTCTTCGCAAACGCGATCCACGATCGACTCATGAGCCCGGCCAGCCGCAACTGCTCCGCGCCGGTGCCCACCAGGTGCGGCGTGATCGCCGCGTTGTCGAAGATGAACGGCACATCGAGGCCATGATGCGCCTTCCATTTGCCGCCATCGATGGGTGTCGGCCAGTCAAACTGGAACACATACGTGGGCGCCGAGCCAGGCGGTTGGACGGCCCGGC
>JBDTMB010000395.1:0-5681 GCA_039934485.1 Vicinamibacterales bacterium | reverse complement strand
ATGCACGCGGACGTTATGCTTGTGGGCCGCGTCCACGATGGCCTTGTAGTCCGCGCGGGTGAGCCCGGCGTGCGCCTTGATGACGTCGACGCCGGCGGCAATCAGGCGCTCGGTATCCGCGGCCGCCTGTTCCGGGCTCTTGACGTCGATCTGATAGTCGGCCGGGAAGATCGCGACGTTGCGCGTCAGCCAGGGCCCGCTCACCGACATTCGCGGGCCGGGCAGCTGGCCGCTGTCGATCGCCTTCCGGGTTGCGAGAATCTCGTCGAGCGGCGCGCCCAGGTCCACCGCCGAGGTGATCCCCGCCATCAACAGTTGCTTCGCGGCGATCGCCATCACCTTCGGCAACGTGGCGGCGCGTCCTTGCTTGTCGATCCATGGGAACCACCGCGTGTACTCGCCGTGGCCGAGCAGCACGAGGTGCGCATGCAGCTCGATCATCCCCGGCATCATGGTCCGGCCGCTGGTGTCGATGACGCGATAGCCCGCGGGAATGGGGATCTCCGCCGCGGGCCCGACGCGGACGATGCGATCGCCTTCGATCAGGATGGCGGCGTGGTGAATCGGCGGCGCGTCGTAGCCGTCGAGCACCATGCCGCCGACCAGGGCCAGCCGCTGTGGTGGCGTGGTTTGCGCAGACAGGCCGAAGGCCGGGACCAGGAGAAGCAGGGCGAGCGGGCACAGCTGGCGCATGCGCGCATCCTAGCAAAGATCAGGGCTGTGGTAGCGTCTGGTTGTGATGTGCGCACGCAGATCCAGGCGAGCGCGTGCGATTTGCAGCCAAGCGAGCCTGAGCGGCTCGACGCGAAGTACGTGTCTCGCCGTCCGTAACCGCTAGCTGCCGAGCACGTCGACCAGGCTGCCTCGCAACGTGCTCGCGCCGTCGCCTTCCGCGAGCACGCGGACGCGGGCGCCAACGCGCAGATCGCTGAACGACAACACCATTCCGCCGCTTCGGAACGCGGCGTCGGGCATCATCCGGATGCGCACACCCGCGACCAGCAACGTGTCGGGCGGACCGATCGCTTCGATCCGGCCTTCGATGGCCTGGGCGCCGACCTTCGGTCCAGGTTGACTTGTTGGCGTCGGCGGCGCATCCGCCAAGGCCACCGGGGCCACTTGCGCGACGGGCGTCGGCGCGGCGGGTGACATGCTGGTGTTGCAGGCAGCGAGAGAGCCCCCGGCCAGGACCAACGTCACGGCGAACTTTCCTAATCTCGGCATTTCTCTCTCCACTCGGGGGGCCTGGTTCATCTCACTCCAGACAAGAGCAAACTTCCTGCCATGGAGGCCGAGGTGTTTTGCGGTGTAATAGATGGGGTGCCTCACGAATCCTTCATGCGCCTGGCGCTGGCCGAAGCCGAGCGCGGCCGATCGGCCGGAGAAGTGCCGGTGGGCGCCGTGGTCGTGCTGGATGGCCAGGTGATTGGCGCGGGATTCAATCAGCCGATCTCTTCGACCGATCCCACCGCGCATGCCGAGATCGTGGGGTTACGCGCGGCGGCGAAGGCGGTGGGGAACTACCGCCTCACCGGCGCGACGGTGTATGTCACCGTGGAGCCGTGCCTGATGTGCGTGGGCGCGATGGTGCATGCGCGCATCGGACGGGTCGTCTTCGGCGCGCCCGAGCCCAAGGCCGGCGCGCTGGTCTCGACCACGCGCGCGCACGAACTGCCGTCGTTGAATCACAAGCTGGAAATTCTCGGAGGCGTGTTGGAAGAGGAGTGCCGGGAAACGATCCAGCGCTTCTTTAGGGATATGAGAAAGTGAAAAGTAGAAAGTAGAAAGTAGAACTTCACACTTCTACCGGTGGAGGGCGGCGAGGTCGCCGACCGAGACGGCGTCGTTCGCCCGCTGGATCCGGATCGTCGCCGAGTCGGCGCGCACGGCGATGATGATCGCCTCGGCAATCGTCGACACCGGGCCGCGCTCGCCGAGCGAGCGGCGGAAGATCGTGATGTGCTGGCCGCGCTGCACGCCCTGGCTGGTGCCGCGATCGATCACCATCAGGTCGCGCGCCGAGCCGAGCGTCTTGCCGTGCTCGCCGAGAATCACCTTCGCGGGATCGTCGAACTGCGGCTTGCCCGGGTCGAGCGACGTCCACATCGGCATTGCATCGAAGGGCTCGATCGAATCGCCGGCCATGAATTCCCCGCACGCGTAGACCACCACCACGTCCGAGTTTTCCGGGCGTGTCTCGATCACCTGGATCAACCCCGCCGCCTCTTCGCCGAACGTGGCGTACTTGAGCGGCGCGCTCTTGTCGTCGGCGCGGAAGCGCCGGCGCACGACGAAGTTCTGGCCCCGGCTGACGCCGACGTTGCTGCCCACGTCGATCACCAGCGTGTCGTTGTTGCCATAGAGCTTGCGGTTGGCCTCGTCGCGATGCGCGACGATGGTGCCCAGCGCGAGGTTGGCGCTGCCCGGTTGCCCCGGTCCGCACACCGAGGCCAGCAGCGCCGGCGAGACCGGCTTCGGCACTGGACGCTTGGGGGTCTCGGGCCGCGGCCGCGGCGGCGTCGGCGGCGCCAGCACCGGCGCCACGACCTCAACCGTTTCCTTCACCGACGCCACCGCCAGTTCGCGGTCGAGGATGAAGAGCTCGCCTGGCCGCAACGCCACCGCCGCGTTGGCGCGGCTCTCGAACCCCGCCAGCTCGAACGTGATCGCGTACCTGTCGGGTGGCAGCGGCATCGACAGGTATTGACCGCTGCCGTCGGTGATGGCCGTGGCCGGGGTCTTCAAGTTGACCGACGAGATGGTCACCGTGACGCCAGGCAGGGCCGCGCCCGACCCGTCGGTGACCCGTCCGGTAATTTTCGCCGGGGCCGATTGCGCGAACGCGCCCACCCCAGCCGCGAGCAGGAAGACTAAAGTCAGATACGCGACGGTTCGGCTGGAGAGGGTCAGCGTCGGCTTCATTTGGGGGCATCCCCGTTATCGGCCGCTCCCACCCAGGTTATTAGCCCGCTCTGCGGCCTAGGTGTCTTTCTCGAACCGCGTATCAGGAATCAACCACATCACCGCCACCGCCACATAGAAGGTGAGCGCGAGCCATTGATTCGCAAACGAGAGAGCAATGCCGATCAGGTAGAGGACGATGGACACCTTTCCCTTGACGTCGTTGCCGAGGGCTTGCGCCAACTCCGAGTCGTCGCCGTGATGGTGGGCCAGGGCCCGGGCGAGGATGTAATAGGCGATGCCCGCCATGCACAGCACCGATCCGTATACCGCCACGGTCCTCGGCGCGAAGTGGTTCTCGCCCATCCACGCCGTGGCAAACGGCACCAGCGAGAGCCAGAACAGCAGGTGCGTATTGCTCCACAGGATGCGCCCATTCACCTGGTGGGCCGCGTGCAGCATGTGGTGATGGTTGTTCCAGTAGATGGCGATGTAGATGAAGCTCAGGACGTAGGAGAGAAACACCGGCGTGAGCGGGGCGAGCGCCGTCAGGTCTTCGCCGTGCGGCGCCCGCAGTTCGAGCACCATGATGGTGATGATGATCGCCAGCACGCCGTCGCTGAACGCCTCGAGCCGCCCCTTCCCCATGCGCGGTTAGTCTCTCACAGGGCGCGGGGCGATCGGGAGCGGATAGGTCTTAAGCGACCTTCGTGGGGGAGTGCGATTGCTGCTTGTCGGCCGCCGCCGCTTCACGAACAGTGAGCACCGGGCACGGCGCCGTCCGGACCACGCGCTCGGCCACGTTGCCCATGAGCAGGTGCATCACCGCACCGTGGCCATGCGTTCCCATGACGACGAGATCCGCCTGGTTGGTCGTGGCCGCGGTCACGATGCAGCGTGCGGGATTGCCGAAGAGGACTTCGGTCGATACCTTCTTGTCGTTCAGCCGTGCCGCGACCGTTTCCAGTTCGCGCTCGGCGGCTGCACCGAGTTTCTGGTTCCAGTCCAGCGACGCAACCGCATAGGCATCCATCGTCATCATCGTCGGGACCTCGCACACGTGCACGAGGTGGAGGGCCGCCGTGAACCGCTCCGCGAGCATCACTGCGTAGTCGAGAGCCGAGTTCGAGCTGGCGCTGAAATCGAGCGGGACGAGGATCGTCTTGATGTCCTTGGTCATGGTCTGGCTCCCCCTTGGTAATCGGTGTAGGGGCAACGTCCGTGCCAGTCGAGATCGCCGGAATTTGCCGTCAATACCAGTCAATTCACGCCGGAAACGGTGACATTTTCACGCTGGCGCGAGAATTTCCACGCAACAGAAACGCCTGGCCCTCCGATCTGCGCCAATATTTCGTCGGCCCGTTCTGTGCAATGAGGCTGGTGACTGGAGCCCTGCTTTGCCTGATTTGTCCAACTCGCCGGCTTCGCTGGCGCGCTTCTTCGAGCCGCATGTCGTCGCGGTGATAGGCGCCAGCCGCGAACGCAACAAGATCGGGTCCGAAATCCTGCACAACCTGATCGCCACCGGGTTTACCGGCCAGGTCGTGGCCGTCCACCCGACCGCCACCACCATCCAGGGCAGGCCTGCCTATCCGCGCGTGTGCGACATTCCCTCGGCGGTCGATCTCGCGGTGATCGTGGTGCCCGCGGCGCTGGTTGACGGCGCCGTGGACGATTGCCTGGCGAAGGGCGTGGGCGCGATCTGCATCATCACGGCCGGATTCGGCGAGTGCAACGAGGAAGGGAAGGCGCGCGAGCGCGCGCTCGTGACGCGGATTCGCCAGGCCGGGTGCCGGCTGATTGGGCCCAACTGCATGGGCTTGCTGAACACCGATCCGCGGTTTTCGCTGAACGCCACCTTCTCGCCGGTGTATCCGCCGCCGGGCTCGGTGGCGATGTCGACGCAGAGCGGCGCGCTCGGCCTGGCCATCCTCGATTACGCCAAGCAGCTGAATATTGGCATCTCGAGTTTCGTGTCGGTGGGCAACAAGGCCGACGTGTCGGGCAACGACCTGCTCGAGTACTGGGAAACGGACCCGCGCACGTCGGTGATCCTGTTGTACCTCGAGAGCTTCGGGAATCCGTCCAAGTTCAGCCAGATTGCCCGCCGGATCAGCCGCGTCAAGCCCATCGTGGCGTTGAAGTCCGGACGCTCGACGGTGGGCGCGCGGGCCGCGGCGTCTCACACCGGAGCGCTCGCATCGTCGGACGATTTCGTCGATGCGCTCTTCCATCAATCGGGTGTGATCCGCACCGACACGGTGACGGAACTCTTCGACGTGGCGATGTTGCTCGCGCGGCAACCGGTGCCCCGTGGCCGGCGCGTGGCGATTCTCACCAACGCCGGCGGGCCTGGCATCCTGGCCGCCGATGCGTGCCAGGCTCACGGGCTGGCCGCCGCGGAGTTGTCGGAGGCGACCAAGACCGCGCTGCGATCGTTCCTGCCGGCCACCGCGAGCGTTGGCAATCCGGTGGATATGCTGGCGTCAGCACCGCCGGAACACTACGGGCGCGCGCTCGACCTGCTGCTCGACGACGACCAGGTCGACAGCGTGCTGGTGATCTTCATTCCACCGATCGTGACCGATGCGGACCAGGTGGCCTCGGCGATCGCGGCCGCCGCGTTGCACGGGCGCAAGACCGTGGCCGGGGTGTTCATGCGGAGCCTCGCGCCGCCGGAGACGCTGGCGGCGGTGCCGTTCTTCGCGCATCCGGAACCGGCGGCGATTGCCCTCGCACGGGTGGCGGATTACGGAGAGTGGCGGCGGCAGACGCCCGGC
>JBDTMB010000394.1:0-5708 GCA_039934485.1 Vicinamibacterales bacterium | reverse complement strand
ATGCGCCGCATCAGGCATCACGAGCTTGGCGTGCTGGCGGCCGTGGTGGTCGTCGTGCTGGCGCTCGGCCTGATCGTCGCGCGCGATCTCCGGCGAACGATGGAAGACGCCAGCCAGGTCCACCTGAGTTTCGCCCGCGGCCTCGAGTTCATCGACGCGCTGCAGTTCAACATGCAGGAGATCCGGCGCGTGCTGCTGTACGCCCTCTCCACGTCGGATGCGAACCGGCAGCTGGAGTACGCCGAGCAGTCGCGCGCGATCGACACCCAGGTCCAGCGGCTCTTCGACGACCGGGACGCGCTCAGCTCGCAACCCAATGCGCTGCGCATCGTCGAGACCGTGGACCTCGCGTGGAAGCGCTACCTCGTGGTCCGCAACGAAGTGATCGGGCTCACCCTCGAAGGGAGTCTTCCCGAGGCGGTGGCGCTCGATGAACACGAAGGCCTCGACCGGTTCAACGACGTGCGGCGGGCGATCCGCGACCTGAAAGCGACGTTCACCTCGGGCGCCGACGCGCAGTTGCAGGCCGCCAGGACCCGGACCACCCAAGCCACGGTGCGCCTGACCATTCTCGTCCTGAGCTCGCTCGTCGGCAGCGCCATCGGCATGTATCTCGTCAATCGCCGCGCCTCGCTCGAGGCGCTGCTGCGCAGCGAAGCGCACAAGGGCAGCATCCTGCAAGCGGTGCCCGATCCGATCATCAGCACCGACGCGGCGGGGCGCGTCATCGAAGTCAACGAGGCCGCGCAGCGCACGTTTGGCTTCAGCCGGCAGCAGGCGTTGGGGGCAATGGTCGAGGACCTGATGCTGCGGCCGGGGAGCCCTCGGGAACTGCTCACCTCGCTCATGTCGGTCAACGACGAGACGCCGGAGAGCCTGATGGCCGCCGCGCCCCGGTTCGAGACCATCGGCGCGCGGACCGATGGCTCCGAGTTCCCCATGGAGCTCGCCGCCGTGACCCACCGCGTCGGCGCGGATCGGGTCTTCACGATTCACGTGTCGGACATGACCGAGCGCCGGCAATCGGAGCAGGAGTTGCGGCACGCGAAGGAGGTGGCCGAGTCGGCCGCGCGCGGGCAGCGCGATTTTCTCGCCACCATGACCCACGAACTGCGCACCCCCTTGAGCGGCGTGATCGGGATTGCCGATCTCCTGCAGCAGGCGAACCTGCCCGCGTCGCAGCGAGACCTGATCGCCATGCTCCGCACCAGTGCCACCGCCCTCATGGAACTGGTGGGCGACGTGCTGGATTACTCGCGCATCGAACAGGGCCTGATGGACCTGGCGCCGGAGGACTTCAACCTCCGCGATTGCATCGAAGAGGCCCTCGATACGGTGGCGCAGCCGGCGGCGGGAAAGGGTCTCGAGATCGGATCGCTGTTCGAACCCGGCGTCCCGGCCATCATCCGGACCGACAAACACCGCGTGCGCCAGGTGCTGCTCAACCTGTTGTCGAATGCGGTGAAGTTCACCGAGACCGGCGAAGTCACGGTTCACGTAAGCGCGCAGCGGGAAGCTGACGATGGCGTGGCCGTCAACATCATGGTGCGCGACTCCGGCCCCGGGATTCCCGAACATCTGCACCACAAGCTGTTCCAGCGGTTCAGCCAGACCGACGCCAAGCTCACCGGTCAGCATGCCGGAACCGGATTGGGCCTCGCGATCTCGAAGGGGCTCTGCGAATTGCTGAACGGCTCCCTGGATCTCAACAGCCGTGAAGGCGAAGGCGCGACGTTCCGCTTCGTCTTTCGCGCCACGATGGTCACCGGCGCGACGCCCGATGTGTATGCAGGCCTGCGACCGGGCCTGAACGTCCTGGTGTTTGTCGGCCCTGGCATCGTCGGTGAGCAGGTCGAGGCGCTGCTCACGAATTGGGGCGTCAGGTGCACGATGGCCTCATCTCTAACGAAGGCGACCGACCGGCGGCCGGCCGACCAGGTGCACGCCATGATCGTCGACGGCGACGCCGACCACGGCCGGCTGCTCGCCTTGGCGCACGAATGCCAATCGGCCTGGGGGCTGGACCACGCGCGGTTGCTGGTCCTCGCGCGGCCGGCGCTGGCCGCCCGCCATCGCGGCCTGGAACACGACCGCGTCGTCGGCAAGCCGGTCAGCGCCCGCCGCCTGCACGACGCGTTGCTGTGGGCGGTGCGCGCCGCGGAGCCCGAGTCGGTCGATCCCAACCTGCCGGAACACATCGCGCCGTTTGCGCCGGACTCGCTCGCCATCCTCTTGGCGGAGGACAACGAGGCCAATCGTCGCGTGCTGCTGCTGATGCTCGAAGAGCTGGGCCTGGCCGCCGACGTCGTCGGTGACGGCATCGCGGCGGTGGAGCGCGCCGCCGCTCGCGACTATGACCTGATTCTGATGGACGTGCGGATGCCGGGCCTCGACGGCCTCGAGGCCACCAGGTGCATCAGGGCCAATCCCTCGAAGCACTGGCCGGTGATCATGGCGCTGACCGCGAACGTGATGCCCGGCGAAGAGGCCCTCTGTCTGGACGCCGGCATGGATGGGTACCTGTCGAAGCCGCTCCGCCTGGATAATCTCGCGTCGCTCCTCCAGCGGCTGATCTTGCGCACGCGAAAATGAGACGGGAATAAGAAGCAGATCGACGCTGCGTGCGAATTCCCGTAACTCATTGTGCAGAATGGGCGACTCCTGCGGCTGGGTGTTGAACGCAGCCGACCTCGACACTAGCATCCCCACTCGCGCACTTTCTGGTAACTCAGTGTTCTTTATGTCAGCTTACTTACGTAGGAGGCTCTGGATGTCCGTCGACTCCCTTCGACGCCCGTCGCGAAGACCAGTGGCAAGGATTGCCAAGGATCCGACGACGTCAACGTCCACCGATGAGCAGCTTGTGCAGTCGTGCCTGGCGGGCGATCAGTATTCGTGGGATGTACTGATTGCGCGCTACAGGCGGTTGATCTGTTCGTTTCCGCGGAAGTACGGCGCGGCGCCGCAGGATGTGGCCGACGTGTTCCAGGTGGTGTGCGCGGAATTGTTCCTCGGCCTCTCCCGGCTGCGCCAGCACGACAGCGTGCGGGCCTGGGTCTGCAAGGTGGCGGCGCGCCAATCGTACCAGTGGAAGCGCCGGCATGTCATTCGCGCGGTGAGGGAAAACGCCCTCGACCTCGATTTCGAGGTGGCGGATGGAGCCTCGCCGGCCCGGCAGTTTCTCGACACCGAGCGCGACGAGCTCGTCTGGAAGGCGATGTCGAAACTCACGGCCCGGCATCGCGAGGTGATCCGGTGCCTCTTTTTCGAGGAACCGCCGCTGCCGTATGATGCCGTGGCCAAGCGGCTTGGAGTGACGCCCGGTTCAGTGTCGTTCCTGCGGGCCCGCGGCCTGCGGAACCTGGAGAAGATTCTCGATCAAAGCAGTCCGCGGTGAACCTGGAGGCTCATCGCGGGTGGCTTGCGCCATGGCAGATCAGGGTGCAGCCGTTGTTGCCTGGCGTCCACTTCAGGACGCCGTTCTTGGGCAAGACGAAGCGCTTGTCGAAGTTGACCAGGTGCGTGGTGTTGGCGACCCCGTGAGGGTCGTGGCAGAGCGAACACGACGCCTGGTAATCCAGGATGTGCTTGCCGTGATTGTCGAATTGGCCCGGGTTGGTGCGGACCCTGGTTCGGTCGTGGCACTTGTAGCAGAGCGCGTACGCCGTGGCGCTTTCGGTGGTGCGATCAGTGTCGGCCTCGTAGTTGGCAACGAGCAACTGCTTGAAGTTTGAACCGTGCGGACCGGACGGTCCGCTGCCCGGCGTCGGCGCATTCGGGCCGGTGTCATTGTCATGGCAGTCCGTGCACGTCACGATCGAGTTGACGGTCCATGGCGCAATGAGGCTGGGCACCGTCGGGTTCCTTCCCACCCCCGCGACCGGATGATACGAGAGATTGGCGGTGTTGAACTGCACGCGCTTATTGAACTCGGGGACGACCCGGTTCGGATACGGCGGCGTCGGACCGGTCGGCTGGGGCTTGTTGGCCGAATCGCCATGACACTTGAGGCAGATCTCGTATTCGTTCACCGATGGCGGCGTGCCGCTCGGCAGCGTGAGCGTATTCGTCACTGAGATACCCCACACGCCGGCGAGCTTGCCAGACGCCTTGGGCGCCGTCGTCGGCGCCGCATAGCTGGCGTGCGGGTTGTGGCAGTCCTCGCATTCCGCGTGGCGGGGTGTGGCCGCGGAGGTCTCGGGCAGCGGCCGCGACCCGTTGGTCGGCCCCTCCGAAGGGTCGTGAACCGAGGGCGTCACGCTGTAGGTGGGATGTTTGTACAGCTTGTTGAACTCCGACTGGATGTTGCGGCCAATGCCGGTACTGCCGTGGCACTGCGACCCGCTGCCGCCGCACGTGAACTCTTCCTGCGCCTTCAGCGTCCGCGCCGGCATGCCGGCGGTGTGGGGTTTGTGACAGCTTTCGCAGCCGTTGGTCGCCACCGTTGCATATCCCGTGTGCGCACCTTGCGTCGCGGTGTACGCCTTGGTCGAGGACATATGCGTGCTCGGATTGGTGGACCAATACTGTTTCTTGTGGCAAACCACGCACAGCGCCGAGGAGGCGTTGCTGGCGACGAGAAACTTCATGGTCGTCGGATCCGCATCCATCCGATGAGGGTCGTGGCAGGTGGCGCATTGCACCTGCCCGTTGGCGTCGAGCTTGACCGCGTGCCCCGCCGGCGGATTGACGAGATCGCTCGCGGTCGCCGGCACGAAGCCAATGGGATGGTCGTCGCCGAGGTTCAGCCCCAGCGACGAGGCGCCGCTCAGCTTCCCGCCCGTGAGGCCCTGCATCGGAATCTGGCCCTTGGCCACCGTGCTGCCGAGCGCCACGGTGCCGTCGTGACAACTCATGCACAACTTCGACGAGCCCGTGGGCACGCCGGCCGTCACCGACATCGTCGTGCTCGAGTACGGCGTGTACGTGGCGGTCGACAGGGCCTGGTTCCACAGCGGCGAGGCGGGATTGGCGTTGTGCGGCGTGTGGCAAAACACGCAGATCTCGGTCATCGTCGTCGACTTCACCGGGCCGGGACCACTGATCGAGAGGTTGTGCTTGTTGGTCGGTGAGGTCACCTGGTTTTGCGCGGCGATCATACAGGTCGCGAACATCACGAAGACCGCGCCGGTGAAGAGGCTTCGTGGCGTCATCGTGCTTCTCCCAACCGTTCGTAGACCTGCACGCGATGATTGGCCGTGTCGGTGACGTAGACGGCGTTGCCGGACAGGGTGATGCCCGCGGGCAACCACAACTGACCCGGTCCGGCACCTGATCCGCCGAAGACGAGCAGGAGTTGTCCGTTGCCGTCGAAGACCTGGACCAGATCGTTGAGCCCTTCGACCACGTAGATGCGGCCGCTGCCGTCAACCGCAATCCCCTTTGGCTTGTCGAAATCGCCAACGCCGTCACCGAGTTGCCCGAACGTGCTGAGATGCCGGCCGTCGGCTTCGAACACCTGGACCCGGAAGTTCATGGCGTCGGTGACATACAGCCGGCCAGCCCGATCGGCCGTGATGTTGGTGGGATAGTTGAATTCTCCATCACCGGCGCCCCGGCGACCGAATCCAGTCAGGACCGCGCCCGCCGGGCTGACCGCGACGACGCGATTGGCGAGCGTATCGACGACGAAGATTTGATCGGCGCGCGCCACCACGCCGGTCGGGCGCTCGAAACCGTCCTTGCGGCCAAGCGCCCAGAGTCGCTTG
>JBDTMB010000393.1:0-5740 GCA_039934485.1 Vicinamibacterales bacterium | reverse complement strand
ATCTGCGTCATCTGCGTCATCTGCGGCATCTGCGTCATCTGCGTCATCTGCGGCATCTGCGGCCTAGCGGCTCGTCATCAACGGACCGTTCCTCACGTGCCGGTCGAAGAACTCCTCCGCCCGCTTCCAAGCGTCGCGCAGGACGATGTCGCGGCGGAAGAAATGAATTTCGCCGGGATAGATCTGCGACTCGAAGCTCTTCCCCAGCTTGATCAGCACGTCGAAGAGCCTGAGCGAGTCGGCGAACGACACGTTCCGGTCGTTGGTGCCATGCAGGACGAGGAGAGGCCGGGCGAGTTTCTCCATGTGCTGGATCGGCGCCGAGATGTTGTAGATGTCGGGGTTCTGTACGGGCGTCCCGAGCCGCGGTGTCGTGTAGCCGGCGCCGTAGGTGGCCCAATCCACCACGCCGGCGACGTCAATGCCCGCCCGCCACAATGTCGGGTCCACCGTCATCGCCTGCAACGTCAGGAAGCCGCCATAGCTCAGGCCGAAGACGCCGATCCGATCCGGATCGACATAACTCAGCGTCTTCAGATAATCAGCGCCACCGGCGACATCCGCGGTGTCGTTGACGCCGAGGCCCATGTGCACGCCCGTTGACCAGTCGCGGCTATATCCCGAACTGCCGCGATAGTCCGGTGTCAGGATCACATAACCCTGCTGCGCGAAGTATTCGCAGAGCGAGTAATACATCCGGTAGCTGCCGGGATGCCAGCCGAGGAAGTTCTGATCGGATCCCGAGCCGTGGATCCACACCAGCGCCGGATGCTTCTGCGCGCGGTCGAGTGTCTTGGAAACCATCAGCGTGGCCGGCACCGGCTTCTTGTCGAGACGGCTCGGATACGACACGGCCACGGGCGGAGTGAGGTCGGCCTTGTTCAACCCGGCCGGCATTGAATCGCTCAGGCGCATCATGGGCAAACCTAAAGGTTTGCCCCCACCTGTCATTTGGCCACCACCTGCGGCGGTCGTGTAGAGGTCGAGGGAATTTTCGACGTCGGTCCGGTGGAACACGAGGCTGGCGCCATCGGGCGAGAACGCCGGATCGTAATTGACGCCGCGAGCGGTGACGATCGGCTGGTTCTTCCCGGTCGCGACCTCGACGACGTCGATGAAGCGTTCCAGTTGATTGCCCCCTTCGCTGCGGTGGTACGCGATCCGCGTGCTGTCGGGGGACCAGTTGCCCAGGCCCGCCAGGAAATTGCCGGAGGTCAGTGGCTTCGCCTGCGATTCGGATGTCGCATTCACCGGCATGACATAGATGTGGATCCAACCCGTGCGATCGCTGGTGAACGCGACCGACCGGCCGTCCGGCGACACCAGCACCTTCGAGTCGCGGCCGGTTGGCGAAAACCACCGCTCGTCGCGATCTCTCCAGAGCGTCCGCGGTTGATGCCCCGCGCTCCAGACTTTGATCTCGCGCGTCTTGCCGCTGGCCGAGCCTTCCGCCCACACCACCGAGCCGTCGGCCGCGAACTGAATCGACCCTGGGTTGCCCACCGTCGGGATCCACGAGATGTCGCCGCCGTAGACCGAGACCACGCCGAGGCGTCGCTCCGTGGCGCCGCCGGCGACCACGCCGTTGCTGTTGCCCACCACGCGCATGCGATCGCCATTGAAAGGCAACAGTCCGGAGTCCGCGGGCAGCCCGCCGCCGCCAGAGGTGAACGCGATCCACTCGCCGTCCGGCGAGAACACGGGACCGCCGGCCGTCATCGGCGTCAGGCCGGTCACCGGCCGCTGCGTCTTCTTGTCGAGGGAGGCGATCCAGATCTGCCCGTCGCGCGTGAACGCGATGAGCTTCCGATCGCGCGAGAGCGTGAAGTTGGCGGCATCGGCGAGCCCGCCGGAATAGCGTGCCGGCTTCGGCGATGCCGAGGTCGGCGACACCGTCCACAGCGCGCCGTCCTTGGCGAACAGGATCTCGTCCCGCGACAGCCACGCGAAGGAGGCGATGTCGGAGGTGAGGATCTGCGGGTCCACCGGGAAATCGGTGAGGGCCACCGGCTGCTGGCCCGGCGTCGCCACGAAGAGGTCCTGCTTGCCCCAGGCGTCCCAGAGAAACGCCACCGACTTGCCGTCGGGCGACCACGCGGGCGCCGACGGGTACTTGATTTGGGAAATGCGTTCGATCGTGATACTGCCCCGCGGCCTGCCCTGAGCGGAGTCGAAGGGGGCTTGTGCGCCCGCAGGAAGGACCACGCCCGTGCAGAGCGCGGCAGCGAGGACGAGGGTGTGGCGATTCATGGTGGGCCGATTATCGTATGATTCCCCGATGCCGGCCACGACCCCTTCCCTTCGTCTGCTGAACTCCGAAGATGTCCTCGACGGCCTCCGCGCCCTTCGCGCGCGACAGCCCGTGAAGTTCTGGGCCTTCTATTCCAGCCAACTCGGCGGCATCGTCACCGACCCGGCGCTGATGGTCATCCCGTTTGATGACCACATGGTCCACCGCGGCCACGGCATCTTCGACACCGCGACCCTCATCGGCGGGAAGATCTACGACCTCGACGCGCATCTCGATCGCTTCGTTCGCTCGGCCGAGCGCTCCAACCTTCAGCTACCCGGTTCCCGCGAGCACATGCGCGACATCATCATCCGGACGACGGCGGCCGGCGCCAAGCGTGACGGCGCGATTCGCTACTGGATGTCCTCGGGGCCCGGCAGCCTCGAACTCAGTCCCGCGGCCGGCGCCGAGCCAGGGTTCTTCGTGATGATTTTCGCGGGCCTCTCCTATCCTGAGCGTTGGTACACCGATGGGTTGAAGGTGATGACCACCACCTTTCCCATCAAGCCGCCGCTGTACGCGATTACCAAGAGCACGAATTACCTCCCCAATGTGCTGATGCAGATGGAAGCCAAGAAGGCGGGCCTCGACAACGGCGTCTTCATCGACGAAGCCGGTCACGTCGGCGAAAGCTCGAACATGAACGTCGCGTTCGTCACCAGGGACGGCGTCTTCCGCCATCCGAAGTTCGATCGCATCCTTTCCGGGTGCACGTCGCTCCGGTTGCTCGAACTGGCGCCCGCCCTGGTCACGCGGGGCCTGATCGCCGGCGTGGAAGTGTGCGACATCCCGGTGGCCGAGGCGCGCGCGGCGCGCGAGATGATGCTCATCGGCAGTTCGATCAAGGTGGCGTCGATCGTGGAGTGGGACCGCGCCCCGATCGGTGACGGCGCACCGGGACCCGTGGCCAGGGCGCTCCTGGGCTTGCTCGAAGAGGACATGCGCAGCGGCGGCGATCGACTTATCGACGTTCCTTATTAGCGGGAGTGCCCCATGACCAATCCGCCGGCTCGCGTTGTCCGCTTCGCCCGTCTCGCTCTTGCCGTCGCGTTGAGTCTGGTGCTCAACGGCGGCCTGACCACACCCGCCGCGTCGTCGGTCGCCACCAAGGGGACGGAAATCCTGTGGGACCGCTATGGGATTGCGCACGTCTTTGCCGCCGACCACCCGAGCCTGTTTTACGCCTACGGCTACGCGCAGATGGAGGCGCACTCGGAACTGCTGCTGCGGCTCTACGCGCAGGCGCGCGGCCGCGGCGCGGAGTTCTACGGCGAGCAATACCTGGATGCGGATCGCTGGGTCAGGACCAACGGCATCCCTTCCACGGCGAAGCAGTGGGCCGCGGGGCAGAGCCCGGAGTTTGCGCCCCTTATCCAGTCGTTCGTCGCCGGCTTGAACGCGTGGGCCGAGGAACACAAGGCGGACCTCAGTCCGGCCGCGAAGGCGGTGTTGCCGTTGAGTGTCGAGGACGTCTATGCCCATTGCCTGCGCGTGATCCACTACGACTGGATCATCAATGCCGCGAAGCTCGAGGCCCGGTTGAAACGCGCCGAGACCGATGTGCATGGCTCCAACGAGTGGGCGATTGCGCCGGCCCGCTCCGCGTCGGGCAAGGCGATGCTGCTCAGCAACTCGCACCTGCAGTGGGGCGACATGCATACCTACTTCGAAGTGCAGTTGACCGCACCCGGCGTCACCTCCTATGGCGCGGTGTGGGTCGGCTTCCCGGTGCTGAGGCAGTGCTTCAACGACTACCTGGGATGGACGCAGACGACCAACAATCCCGCGGAGTCGGATCTCTATCGGCTCACCCTCAAGGACGGCGGCTACGTCCTCGACGGCAAGACGATGCCGTTCGAGGCCGCGACGGAGACGATCAAGGTCCGCCAGGCCGACGGCTCGATGCGCGACGTGCCGCTCGCGATTCGCCGGACCGTGCATGGCCCCGTGGTCGCCGAACGCGGCGGGATGACGGTGGCCATGCGCGTCGCCGCTATCGATCGGCCGCGCCTCTTCGAGCAGTTCTGGAAGATGGGGCTGGCGCACAACCTCGATGAGTGGCAAGCCGCGATGCGGATGCAGCAGCTGCCGCTCTTCAACACCGCCTACGCCGATCGCGATGGGCACATCATGTATGTCTACAACGCGACGCTGCCCGTGCACCCGACCGGCGATTACGCGTTCTGGCAGGGCGTGGTGCCGGGCGATCGGTCCGATCTCATCTCGAACACGATCCACCCGTACGGGGACATCCCCAAGGTCCTCGATCCGCCGACCGGGTGGCTGCAGAACTCCAACGACATGCCGTGGACGTCGGCGTACCCGATGCTGCTCGACCCGGCGAAGTTCGCGCCCGGGTTTGCCGCGCCGATGGGCATCACGCAGCGCGCGCAGCGCGGCATCCGCATCCTCAGCACGGCGCCGCAGAAGATGACGTTCGCCGACATCAAGGCGGGGAAGCTGTCGACGCGCGTCGAGACCGCCGATCAGTTCGTCGACGACCTCGTGGCCACGGCGCGCACGCTCGGGACCGAGCGCGCGAAGCGCGCCGCCGAGGTCCTGGAGAAATGGGATCGGCAGGGGGAAGCGACCAGCGACGGCATGTTGCTGTTCTATCGCTTCATGAGCGACGCAGGGCCGGGCTTCCAGGCGATCGGCGGCTTCAAGGTGCCGCTCGACGATCGCCGCCCGCTCGAGACGCCTCGCGGCTTCAAGGATCCGGCAAGGGCGGCAGCGGCATTGGACGCCGTGGCCGGGAAAGTGGAGAAGGAATATGGGTCGCTGCGCGTGCCGTGGGGAGACGTGCTCCGCTTCCGGCGGGGCAACGTCGACCTCCCAGGCAACGGCGCGCCTTCGCAGCTGGGCGCCATTCGCACCGTGGGCCTTGGCCCGTTCGTGGACGGCAAGACGCAAGGGATCCAGGGCGACACGTATTTTGCGGTGATCGAGTTTTCGACGCCCGTGCACGCGGAAGCACTATTGAGCTACGGCAACTGGTCCAAGGCGGGTTCCCCGCATGTCGAAGACCAGATGCGGTTGCTGTCGAAGAAACAGATGCGTCCAGTGTGGCGAGACCGCAAGGACATCGAAGCGAATCTCGAGGCCCGTCACGTGTTCTAGCCAGGAGGTTGCGTCATGATCCGTCGCACTGCCGTCGTGCTCGCCCTTGCGTTGCTGTCGGTGCTCACTGAAGTGATGCTGACCGCAGCACTGCCCGGGACGCCGTGCACGAGCCTCGCCTCGCTGACGATTCCGAGCGTCACGATCAACGCGGCGACGGTGATGGCCGCCGGTTCATTCATGCCGCCGGGCGCGCAGACGGCGATGGCGCTGCCGGCGTTCTGCCGGGTCGAGGCCACCGCCCGGCCGACCACCGACTCGGAGATCAAGTTCGAGGTGTGGATCCCGCCGACCGAGGCCTGGAACGGCAAGTTCCAGGGCGTCGGCAAC
>JBDTMB010000392.1:0-5751 GCA_039934485.1 Vicinamibacterales bacterium | reverse complement strand
CCCGGCGGCGTCACGTTCGAGGAACTGCTGACCGAACGCAACAACGTCTTCCGCAAGCACCCGAAGACGCAGTTCATTGCCGCCCATTTCGGGTGGCACGCCAACGATCTCGCGCGCGCGGCCAAAATGCTGGACGACTTCCCCAACGTCACCGTCGAAGTGGGCGCGGTGTTGTATGACTTCGGCCGCCAGCCGCGCGCCGCGCACGACTTCTTCGTCAAGTACCAGGACCGCATCCTGTTCGGCAAGGACGCCTTTGAGCCGAGCGAGTACCCGTACTACTGGCGCGTCTTCGAGACCGCGGACGAATACTTCGATTACTACCGCGGCTACCACGCGTTCTGGAAGCTGTACGGCATGAACCTGCCGGACGAGGTGTTGAAGAAGCTGTATTACAAGAACGCGCTGCGGGTCGTGAAGGGACTGCCACAAACCGGCTGGCCACAGTAGCCAAGGTGCGCATGGTGCGGGCGGTGCCTTGCATGCCAAAGGGTGGGCGCCAGCGCCCGACTCGACGTGCCGGGACTCCATTGGTATGCTCGATAGGCAATGACACGCGATCAGGCGCGGCGCTATTTGCGTCGGTGGGACGAGGCGGGACGACTGCTCGATGAGCAGCGATGGCACGAGCTGCCGACCCTCAGTCCCGAACGCGCTCTCGCGGCGGCCAGCGCCCTCATCGACGCGGCCCTTCGCGTGCCACTTCCGGCGGCGCGTCGCGCATCGTCTGGCCTCGTCGATCAGCAGCGCGTGTTTCATCGGAAGAGACCGTGAACCCCCTGTTCGCGGCCGCGCTCGACATTCAGTCGTTTTTCGCAACCCGTGCGTGGCGGAGTACCGTGATCGGCGGGCTCGCCGTGCAACGATGGGGGGAGCCGCGGCAGACGCGAGACGTCGACCTGGCGCTGCTCACCGGACTCGGCAACGAAGCCGCGTTCATCGATCCGCTGCTGGCCCGCTACGGCGCCCGCCGGCCAGACGCCCGGTCGTTCGCGTTGTCGTACCGCGTGGTGCTGATCGAGACGGCGTCGGGCATCCCGATCGATATCTCCCTGGCCGCCCTACCATTCGAAGAGCGCGTCGTCGATCGCTCCACGAGCTTTGCGTTCGCGCCCGAGTGCGTGGTGACAACGTGCTCGGCGGAAGACCTGGTGGTACTGAAGGCGCTTGCGGACCGTCCTCAAGACTGGCTCGACGTCGAAGGTATCGTCGTCCGCCAGGGAGCCACGCTCGACCGGGCGCGCGTGATCGACGAACTGGGGCCCCTCCTCGAACTGAAGGAGGACGACACGCCTGCCGGCACGTTGCGGAAGGTGTTCGGCAGGCACCCGGTCCGATGACCGCCCCGCCAAACGACTCGTACCAACGAAATAGGGTGCGTACAAGTGGGTACCGTGCCTAAGCACTCTATTTGTAATCGTCGCGAACGGGCGCGAAAGCGTCGAGGACGCGGCACTTCGTGATCCCGCGCCCCGAATGGGGCACGTTCGGCGGGATCACGAACACGAGGCCCGGCGTCAGCCGGTGGGCGCGCCCATCCACCACCAACTCCAGCTCGCCTTCGAGCACGCTCACGATCTGTTCGTGCGGATGGTGATGCTCAGGGAACGCGGCCCCCTCCTCGACGTCCACCCACGAGTGCGAGACAAAGTCGGTATGGACGAGCCGCGTCCGCAAGCCCGGGAAAATCTCGCGAACATTCAGCGTTCCAAGCTCAATCAGCGGCATCAGCCTGCCCTCCTAGCACCTAGCACCCAGCACCTAGCACCTAGCACCTAGCACCCAGCACCCAGCACCCAGCACCCAGCACCCAGCACCTATTCGGGTAGATAGTAATCGTCCTGCTTGACGCTGTGGACGCGGCGATAGCCGCGCGCCTTCAGGTAGGTTTCGATGTTGGTGCGTTTCGGCTCCTCGTAATTGTGCTCGATGGCCATCGCGCCGATCTTATAGCGGTCGAACGGAAACCCCTTCAGCGCCTCGAGCTCCGCGCCCTCGATGTCGAGGCTCATGAAGTCGATCGTCGCCGGCGCGTGCGTGCGCTCGAGGATGTCGCCGAGTGTCACGGTGGTGAAATCCACCAGCGGCGCCTGGTCGGCCTGCGCCTTCCACGCGCCAAGCGTGTCGGCAATGCCGCCCAGGTCCCCCGAGGCCCTGAACTGCACGTGCTGGCCGGCTTCGCTGAAGACCACGTCTCGCAGCATCGTGCAGGTGCGGCCTTCCATGTACTTGGGAAACGGATCGATGCAGACGCCGGTCCAGCCCTTGAGTTCCAGCAGCTTGGTGTTGGATCCGATCGTGCCGTGGCCCGAGCCGACGTCGAGGAAGAAGCCGCTGGTCCGGTCGGGAAACACCGTCTCGGTGACCCACTTGTCCTGGCCGACTTCCGAGAAGAACGTGGCGGAGCCGCGCAGTTCGCGCGCGCTGAGCGACAGGTTGCGCAGGACCGGCACCTGGCAGCAGGCGCGGTTCTCCTGAAATTTCGCGATGAACGTGGACCCCCACCGATACTCGCCCGCCGCCACCAGCGCGATCAGCACCAAGAATACGGTCCGGTTCCTCGTCATCGTCTTGAGCAGGATATCAGCACCATCCAGCGCGCCAACGCCTTGGAGGGCGAGGGCTTTAGCCCTCGCCGCGCCGAGCGACGGCTACAGCCGTCGCTCTCCACGGTCCGGGCGCGCTACGCGAGGACGTCGTGCATCGAGGAATCGGTGCGCAGCACCATGCCGGCGTAGGAGCAGATCGGTACAACCTTGCGGTGTGTCTCTCTGGCCCACTCGACAGCGGCGGCCACGAGGTGCCGGCCGAGTCCCGACCCGCGCGCGTCGGGGGCCACCTCGACGTACTCGATGTGGATCACGTCGTCCGGCGACACCGTGTAGTCCAGCGTGCCGCAGCGCCGGCCGTTGCGGCGAAGGAAGAACTGGCCACGCCCGGGGGCGTCCTCATGTTCGATGGTCGGCTCGGTCACGATCCCCATTATCACTGCGATCGCAAGATCCGGAGTGCGGGCCGGACTGCCGGCCGCTACGCTGCCAGATCACATGACCGACCTGTCCGCCATCAACTGGCACGCCATCCACCAATCGCTCTGGGCCCGCGGCTGGGCCCACACCGGGCCCCTGCTCGGGCCGGACGAGTGCGTCGAGCTGCGCGGCCTCTACGATCACGACGCGCGCTTTCGAACGCGGGTGGTGATGGCCCGCCACCGCTTCGGCGAAGGCGAATACAAGTACTTCGATCATCCCCTGCCCGCCCTGGTCCGTGAGCTGCGCGAGGGCAGCTATGGCCGGCTCGCCGGCCTGGCGAATCAATGGAACGACGCGCTGGGCGTCAAGGACTCGTATCCGGATGGCCATCCGCAATTCATCGAGGCGTGTCACGCACAGCATCAGACGCGGCCGACGCCCTTGATGCTGCGCTACGCGGAGGGCGGCTACAACTGCCTGCACCAGGACCTCTACGGCACGGTCTACTTTCCGTTTCAAATGGTGGTGATGCTCAACCAGCCCGGCGCGGACTACGACGGCGGCCATTTCCTGCTGGTCGAAAACCGTCCGCGCGCGCAGTCGGCCGGCGAGGCGTTGCGGCCGGCGCGCGGCCACGGCGTCATCTTCACCACGCGCACGCGGCCGGTGCGCTCGTCCACCGAAGCACGCGGCGCGACGGCGGGCTCGTCCCGGGGCTTCTACCGCACGACGATGCGGCACGGCGTGAGCACGGTGACGCGAGGCCACCGCTTCACGCTCGGCATCGTGTATCACGATGCCACGTAGGCAAGTGGAGATCTACTTCACGCCAATGGCGAGAATCGCGGCGAGCGTCACGACGAGGCCGGCGACCTGGCGCGGTCCGAGGCCCTCCTTCAGCCACAGCCAGGCCAGGATCACGGTGGCCGCCGGGTAGAGGGAGGACAGCACGCCGGCGACGTCGAGCCGCCCGGTGTGCGCGGCCATCACCAGCAGCGCGTTGCCGCCGCCGTCGAGGACGCCCGCCAGCGCGACGATCGGGAAGCCGGAGTGTCCAGGCCAGATTGGACGCTTCGTGAACCACGCGACCGCGGTGAGCACCGTGATCGAAGCCAGGCGCGAGGCCACCAGCGGCCAGAACACCTCGCCGCCACTGCCCCGTCCGATCAACACGATGAACGCGCCAAAGCCAAGCCCGGCGATGACCGGCAACATGAGTTCGGCCGGCCGCACCATGCCGCCCTCGCCACCCGCGCACAGCCAGACCCCGATGAGCGCCAGCCCAAATCCCGCGAGCGTCGGCCCTTCAGGAAGGCCGTCCATCGCCGCACCGGCCACGACCGGCACCACCGCGCTCAGCACGCCGGCCACCGGGGCGACCACCGCCATGCGCCCGATCGCCAGGCCCCGGTAGAGCGCCAGCAGCCCGGCGGCGCCGAGCACGCCGGCCGCCGCGCACCACGCCAGGTCGGTCGAGATCCGCGCCGGCTCGGCCGTCGCCACCGCGAGGATCGCAAACGCGACCCCGCTGACCACGTGCGCGCCGATCACCACCTGGAAGGTGTCGGCCCGCTTCGCCGCCATCCCGCCGCAGAAGTCGCCGGCGCCCCACGACGCCGCCGACGCCAGCCCGTAGGCCCCGGACGACAGATCGTTAAAGTAAGCCATTTGGTACAATATATTGAACGCAGATGGCGAAACGCAATTCGCTTCCGGCCGTCGCGATCACCGCGGCGACGGTGCAGGCCCTGGCCGCCACGGTGCGCGAGGCGCGGGGGGGCAAGCACTGGACGCTGGCGGAACTGGCCGAACGCAGTGGCCTGTCGAAGGGCATGCTGCTGCAGATCGAGCGGGCGCGGACCAATCCCAGCATCGGCACCCTGATCCGGATTGCCAACGCCTTTGGCGTCAGCGTGTGGCAGTTGTTCGCGGCGCCGGAAGACCGCGTGCGGACCGCCGCCGCCGCCGACGCGCTGACGCTCTGGCGCAGCCCCAGGGGCGGCACCGCGATGCTCCTGATCGGCGCGGCCTCGCCGCAACCCGTCGAACTCTGGGAGTGGCGCCTGGCGCCGGGTGATGTCTACAGCGCCGACGCGCATTTCGACACCACCGTGGAAGTGATCGAAGTGCGGCAGGGTACGCTCACCCTCGTCGTCGGCAAACGGCGGGTCACCATCGCCGCCGGCGGCTCGACGATCGCGCGGATGAATGCGCGCCATCAATACCGGAATGAGGGCCGCGTCTGGGTCAGGTTGACGATGGTCGTGGTGGATCCGCGCGCGTGAGGCGCGCGGGGCGTGCTACTTCGCGGCGGTCTTCGCGGCTTTCTTGGCGCGCGGCTTCTTCGCGCGCGACACGGCGCCCTCGGGGCGCGGCGCCTTCTCGAGGAACTGGCCGGCAATCTTGTTGTCGAGCGTCACCAGGCCGTGTTGAAACTGCACCTGCAAACGATCGCCCGAACGCGTCAGGACTTCGCCCACACCCCAATCGGGGCGCGCGCTGTGGCTGACATAGTCGCCTTGATTCATCGGTTTCATGTCCGCGATAAAGGCCGTCCTGCGGTCGAACGGCCGAGCCCTCTGAAAACTGAATGTGTCGGAAAAGGCGGGATCCGAACCACCGCCTAATGTTGATTCTAAAGCACTTGTAGCATATCACACGATTAGGGTGCTGGGTGCCGGGGTGCTGGGTGCTGGGTGCCGGGGTGCCGGGTGCTGGGTGCCGGGGTGCCGGGTGCTGGGTGCCGGGGTGCCGGGTGCCGGGCACCGAGCACCGAGCA
>JBDTMB010000391.1:0-5760 GCA_039934485.1 Vicinamibacterales bacterium | reverse complement strand
GGCAGGGTGCTGGTCTGGTAGCTGATTTCGTCCATCAGCCCGTCGTTGAAGTAGAAGCCGGTCTGGTTGCCGCCGAACCCAATGTGCTGGATCTGGACGTTGTCCACCATGAACACGTTGTCGTTGTTCGACGAGCCGTGCACCTGGAGTGTCGGCTGCTGCATGATCTGCGTACCGCCAACGTCCGGCGTGCTGGTGGTGACGCCGGCAATCAACTGGCCCACCGCGAACGGATCCTTGCCGGTCGGGATGGTGTCCAGCACCTCGCGAGACATCACCGATTGCGACACGGAGTTGCGGACGTCGACCAGCGGAGCGGCGCCAGAGACGGTGATCGACTCTTCAAGCTGGCTCACGGCCATCTCGGCGTTCACGGTCGCGGTGAACGACGCCGACAACCGGATGCCGTCGCGCTTCACCGCGCGGAAGCCGGGCAGCGTAAACGTGACGGTGTACTCGCCGGGCCGGAGGTCGGTGATCTGGAACTGCCCGGCGGGGTCACTCACCGTGCTGCGCGTGCCCTCGATCAGCGCGCTGCTGGCCGCCTCGACCACGACGCCCGGCAGGACGCCGCCAGAGGTGTCGCGCACCACGCCGGCGAGACCGCTGGCGCTCTGCGCCAACGCGGCCGAGGGCCACAGGCCCAGGGCACCAAGAGTCATCCAGGCATAAACCGCTGCCGTTGGTCCGATCAACTTGCAAGACATGGGAACCTCGCTTCCGATAGTTCGCATGAGCCAGACAGATGGCAAATGCGCGAGCCATACTCAATTTGAGTGTAGATATTGTGGGCAGTGCAAGGATTTGTCAATCGACGGCGCATCAACCGCGAACCGACTCGGCTATCTTGGCGGCCGATCGCAATGACAGCGCGACGAAGGTCAACGTGCCGTTGGTGCATCCGCCCGTCGGCGTGGTCGGCGCGCCGATCACGAACAAGTTCTCGTGATCGTGCGTGCGGCCGAAGCTGTCGACGACGCCGGCCGCCGGCGAGGCGCCCATGCGGCAGCCACCGCCGGGATGATCCCAGTAGGTCGACACCCTCGGCTGGCCGGTCAGCCGGCCATTGCTGGCCCTCGCCATCCGCTCGAAGACGTTCGTGCAGTGCGCCAAGGTGGCGGCCTCCCTCCCTTCCGCCTGGGCATCGAGGCGGTGTTCAATCATCGGCATCGGGTCCCCGTAACGGTTCTTCGACGCGGGATCGAGGGAGAGGCGGCTGTCAACCGACGGGTGTGAATCGTAGTAGGTGCGCAGGCGCACCGAACTGCCCTTCAGCGCGCGAGCGCGCCAGTCCGCGAGCAATTCGTCCCCGAGCAGCAACTTCCCTTCCGCGCTGCGCAGGCGTGGCTCCTTGCCGGCGGAGCTCTCCCACACGCGGGTGTCATGGCGGACGAAGGCCTGGTCGGTGGCGCAGCGGAAATACTCGCGCGAGATCAGGCTGTGGGTCATGTTCTGACCCGGAAACGTCTCATCGTCGATCAGCGCCTGCGCGGAAATGAACTTGTGTCCGTTCATGTGACGGCCCACGAGCCCGGACGAATTGGCCAGGCCATTGGGAAATCGCGAATTCGCCGAGAGCAGCAGGAGATGCGGGCTCCAACACTGGCCCGAGGCGAGCACGAAGAGACGGGCGCGATATTCAATCGGATCGCCGGGACGATCCTGGTGCGCGCCCTGCGCGGCGGCGATCGTCGCCTTCGTCGGATCGAGCACCAGCTTGCGGACCAGCGTGCGATCGTGGAGCGTGACTTTTTTCGCCGCGATCAATTGCTGATAGGTGTAATCCGGCGAGTAGCGGGCGCCCGTCGGGCACACCTCACCGCAGGTGTCATACAAGCCGCAGGCGCCGCGACCGCCAAACGGCGTGAGATTGCGCGCCATCGGCAGCGGTGAAAACTTCAAGCCGCTAAGCTCGGCCCAGCGCTTCAATACCTGGAGATTGAACGACAGCGGCGTCGGCCCCTGTGGATAGGGACCTGATCGCCGATCCTCGGGATACGGACTGGGCTCCCCAGACACGTTAAGGCGATGCTCGGCCTCGACGTACCAACGCTCGAGATCATCCCACTCGATGGGCCAGTCGTCCGCGAGTCCGTACAGCGACTTGAGCCGCAAGTCCTCCTGCGAAAACCGGTTGCACGCGCCGCCCCAGTGCAGGGCCTGTCCGCCCACCGCCATCGTCATCGAGATCATGCCCTTGGCTTGTTGATCTTCGATGAAGTCGTCGTGCCACGGATGTTCACCGTAGGCCATCGAGCGCCGGTGGTACTCGATGCGGTTCTGGCGATCGAAGATTGACCGCCCGGCCTCAACGACGGTAATCCTCAAATCGGGTCTGAGGGTCGCGATCTTCTCGACAGCCATCGCCGCGGTGATACCGCCGCCGATGACGCAAATGTCGGTGTCGTGTACAGCCATTGCGTTATCCCGCCAGCGGCCGCGGCCGCACCGTGGTGATCCGAATCGCGCGATAGGTATTGCGGCCGATGCGGGCGTTGTAGCAAAGGTCGTTAGCCGAGCTGCTGCCGAAGTAATGCGCCATCAGGTCCGCGACGACGTGTTTGCCGGCGGGGCGTCCCGGCAAGTTCGGCACGCCGGCCGCCTTGAAGGCGTCGTCGAGGAGCGCCCGGCGCGTTTCGAGGGGGAGCGTGCTGAAGCGTCCGCCACGCGCACGAGCGGCGTCTTGGAGGGCGGCAACCTGGGTGGCGTAGCCGGGAGCGGGCGATGGTCCCGTCCGCACTAATCGCGGCTCGCCGTAGCCATGGGAGAGCGGCACGCCTTCCTGGTAGTCGCGGACCCAGCGAACAAAGGCATCGACCGCGTCGTCGGCGCCCTTCGCCCCAAGCGCGGACGGCAACACCGTCGGCGCGACATCGCGCAACACCAGGATGTGATCGGCGGTCAGTGCGTCGGCGGCGCTGAGGCGCAACCTGAGCAGCGGCACACCCGCTGCCGCCGCCACCATCCGCTGAAGCGCACTCCGTCGGTTGACACGAGATCGGGATTGCTCTGGATGGTCGACGTCCGGCATCTGCATTGCCTCTCACCGAAAAAAGGATCGCACCAAGCCTGACCGAATCGCAGTGGCGAGGCCGAAATTATCTTTCGCGCGCCGTGTGCCGTCAAGCGGTGGACATGCGCCCGGCAGTTCGCGAGCTCACGCGGAGCCGCGCGAGTCGCGTGGTATGGTTTCGCCATGCGCACCGCCATCGTGTCACTCGTCCTCCTGCTTTCCCAGGCGGTGGTGCCGGCCCAGCGCCAGGCATCCCCCTGCACCACTTCGACACCGGCCTGCACGGAGTGGGTGACCCTTGGCGGCGGACCCGGCCGGTCGATGTTCTACCGCAGCTACGCCCTCGGCGTCCGGAACGACAACATCCACCGCGCCCTGATCATGGTGCATGGCACCAACCGGAATGCGGATCACTACTTCGCCACTTCCATGGCGGCCGCGTTCCTCGCCGGGGCGCTCGAGGACACCGTCGTCATCGCGCCGCACATGATTGACGCGACCGACAAGGCCGAAGCAAACGAGATCGCCTGGGAGAACAGTTGGCGGACCGGTGGACCCGCGCGGTCCAATCCAGCGCTCAGCTCATTTGATTTCGTCGACGAACTGCTGCGCAAGCTGGCCACGAAGTCGGTGTTCCCGAACCTGAAGGCAATCGTCGTCGCCGGCCACTCGGCGGGCGGCCAGTTCGCGAATCGCTACGAAATGAGCAACCGGATGCACGACACCCTCGGGGTTCCCGTGACCTACGTCGTGGCCAATCCCTCGACGTATGCCTGGCCGGACCCGGTCCGGCCCCTGCCAGGGGGTGATGCAGACCCCGCGGCGGCCAAGGACGGCTGGAACCAGAAGGACCAGACGCCGTTGCCTCCGCACATGGAATACACGGTCGGCCCCTTCGATCCCACGAAGGCGCCAAACTACAACCGCTGGCCGGCCGGCTTCGAGAACCGGACCGGGTACACCGAGAAGACGACCGACGCACAGTTGAGGAAACAGCTGATCGAGCGACCCACCACGTACCTGCTCGGCCAGGTGGACACGCTACCGCTCGGCGGCTTCGATTCGAGTGCCAACGCGATGGCTCAAGGACCGACACGCCGGTCGCGCGGCGAGGCGTTCTTCAAGTACGTCACCGAGACGCTGGGGGCCAAGCACGCGATCATGATTGTGCCGGAGTGCGGGCACAACGACCGCTGCATGTTCACGACGGATCTCGTGTTCCCGTTCATTTTCCCGAAGAGCTAAGCGCCGAGCGCTAATCTCGACCGTGCCTCCGCGGCTCGCGTCCGTTCTCCGGGCCCGCGTCGATCAGCTCACGGTCGAGCCTTGCGGCGACGGTCTCCGCGCGCCGAAGCAACCGTGCCGGTGCGCCAGATTGCCGAAGGAGGGCAATGGCGGTCCGTGTCGTCGCGCGGCCGGATTGAAGTCGATGATCGAAGACCAGCCCATCGGCGCCAATCGCGTCACCGAAGTGATAGGAGTCGTAGAGCGTCGGCAGCAAGTCGACGAGTTCGCCATCGTGGGTCGCGGCGATGACGACGTGTGGCGGCCTCGTGTCGCCGGCTTCAACGAGTTCCTGCAGCACCGCTTGCCCAGCCGCAATTCGTTCGATCGCGTTCGTGCCGCGAAAGAGTTCGTCGAGCAAGAACAAATGCGGGGATGGACTCTCGCTAAGGCGCACCAGACCGAGCAGTGCTTCAACTTCGACAATGTAGTAGCTCTTACCGGCGAGCAAGTCGTCAGATCGTCCAATGCAGCTGCGCACCACGAATACAGGTGCCTTGTATTCGCGGGCCAGGCACGTGTTCACGGTCTGCGCCAGGAGCGCGTTCACCCCGACGGTCCTCAGAAACGTCGTCTTCCCCGACATATTCGAGCCGGTGACGAGCACGCCGCGACCAGGCCCAAGCGTGATGGAGTTGGGCACGGCATCAACAAGAAGGGGGTGACAAAGATCAGTGAAAATTGCCGGCCCAGACACCTGAAATTCAGGGCGAGTCCAGTCTTGCCGGCTGGCGCGATATGAGGCGAGGCTGAGCGCGCAATCGACCTCACCGATGGCGGCGACAGCGCGTAGCAACGAGCCGGCGTTGACATTGATGTCTCTTGCGCCAAAGTACACGGCGGTCCCATCAAGCAAGAACAGAATGTTGAGGTAATCGAGCACGACCGACACGAAATCGCCGAACATGATCGCGAACTGATTCGAGTCCAGCGAAACCATGAACGGATTGGAGTTCACCCAACCTGAGATAAAACGAAACCGCTTCAGGCGGCACACATCTGCGCCGAGCGCGCCGACGACGGGTTCGATTTCTTCGCCGCGGAGAAAGGCCAGGGCCGCAGCGGTTTTGACGAGCGGGGCCCCTTGCCTGATGGCCTGGGCCATGGCCACGATGTGGCGATGGGTGGCGTATCGAACGCCCATGTTCACGAACAGCATGACGAAGGCCGCGATGGGCCAGAACGGTGCGATCGCGAGCGACAGCAACGCCGCCGTCGTTAGCAGCGGGAACACTCGGAACCAGGCGGGTTGTTCGACCGCGCCCGGCTTTCCGAGCCACCACACGTCGTAGCCTTGAGGATCCTGGAGGCAAGCGAGGGCCAGCTGCGCACGCTCTCGTAGCGCGTCGTCAGCGGTGAAACGCGCCACGAGCGACTCGAATGCTTCGAGGTGGTCGCCGACCGGGGCGCTCCGAAGACGATGGTAAAGGGCCTGTTGTCCGAGCGTACTTTCGGAATGATCA
>JBDTMB010000390.1:0-5770 GCA_039934485.1 Vicinamibacterales bacterium | reverse complement strand
CCGAAGTCGGTGATGCGCTGCACCTTGCCGAGGTAGGTCTTGTCGAGTTCCGCCGTCTGCGTCAGCTCCTGGATCATGCCGATGGCCTTGAGCGCCGCGGCTTCATCGGACGACGCGACGTTGACCTGGCCGCTGTCCTCGACGTCGATCTTGACGCCGGTCTTCTCGATGATGCTGCGGATCATCTTGCCGCCGGGCCCGATGACGTCGCGGATCTTGTCGACCGGGATCTTGATGGTGATGATGCGCGGCGCGTAGGCCGACATGTTGGTGCGGGTGGCCGACAGCGCCTCGTTCATCTTGCCGAGGATGTGCAGGCGGCCGGCCTTGGCCTGGGTGAGCGCCGCGCGCATCACTTCGGCCGAGATGCCGGTGACCTTGATGTCCATCTGCAGCGCGGTGATGCCCGCTGCCGTGCCGGCGACCTTGAAGTCCATGTCGCCGTGGTGATCTTCGGCGCCGGCAATGTCGCTCAAGACCGCGTACTTGCCGGTCTTCTCGTCCATGATGAGGCCCATGGCCACACCCGCGACCGGCGCCTTGATCGGCACGCCGGCATCCATCATCGCCATCGTCCCGCCGCACACCGACGCCATCGAGGAGCTGCCGTTCGACTCGAGAATGTCCGAGACCACGCGCACGGTGTAGGCGAACTCCGCTTCGGTCGGCATCATCGGCGCCAGGGCGCGTTCGGCGAGCGCGCCGTGGCCGATTTCACGACGGCCGGGCCCGCGCATCGGCTTCACTTCGCCCACCGAGAAGGGCGGGAAGTTGTAGTGGAGCATGAAGCGCTTCCAGGTTTCGCCATCGACCATTTCAACCTTCTGCTGGTCGTCGGCGGTGCCGAGCGTGACGGTGACGAGCGCCTGCGTTTCGCCGCGCGTGAACACCGACGAGCCGTGCACGCGGGGGAGCACGGTGTTCTCGATGGTGATCTGGCGAATCTCGTCGAACTTGCGGCCGTCGAGGCGGACGCCCTGGTGGAGGATCGACTCGCGCAGCGCCTTTTCCTCGAGGCCGTGGAACAGGCTCTTCGCCTCGAGCTTGCGATCGGCGAATTCTTCGGGGAGGTCCGCCAGCATGTCCTTGCCGATCTTGGCGACCGTGGCGTAGTTTTCGATCTTGCCCTTGATGCGCATCGCCTCGTTCAGCGCCGCATACGCCTTGGATTCCACCCAGGCCGCGAGCGTCTCGTCGGTCTTCACCTCGGGCTTGGGCAGCTTCTTGCGGCCGGCGTCCTTGGCGAGCGCGTCGATCAGGTCGCAAATCTGGTTGATGGCGGCCTGCGCGGTTTCGAGCGCCTGGACGACCTCGTCTTCCGAAACCTCCATCGCGCCGGCTTCCACCATCACGATGCCGTCTTTGCTGCCGGCCACCACGAGATCGAGGCGGCTCACCTTGCGCTGCGGGAACGTCGGGTTGACGATGAACTGGCCGTCGACGAGGCCGACGCGGACGCCGGCGATGGTCTTTTCCAGCGGCATCTCCGACAACGCGAGCGCGGCCGAGGCGCCGGTGAGCGCCAGCACGTCGCCGTCGGCGTCGGTGTCGGCCGAGATCACCGACGCGATGATCTGCGTCTCGTAGCTCCAGCCGGTGGGGAACAGCGGACGAATCGGCCGGTCGATCACCCGGCAGGTCAGCGTTTCCTTTTCCGTGGCCTTGCCTTCGCGCTTGAAGAATCCGCCGGGGATGCGTCCCGACGCGTAGGTATTCTCACGATAGTCAACCGTCAGGGGCAGAAAGTCGATGCCCTCGCGGGGGCTGGAGGAGTGGCAGGCGGTGACGAGGACCATGGTGTCGCCGAAGCGAACGACCACGGCGCCATCGGCCTGTTTCGCCAGCCGGCCTGTCTCGATGGACAGGGTCTGGGAGCCGAGAGATAGATCACGCTTGTGCATAGCTAACCTTGCGAAATGAGTGGGACTCGTCCCGTTAAATTACTTGCGAATGCCGAGGCGCTTGATGACCTCTGCGTAGCGGTCGGTGTCCTTGCTCTTCAGATAGTCGAGCAGGCGACGGCGCTGGCCGACGAGCTTGAGCAATCCGCGGCGGGAGTGGTGGTCCTTCGCGTGGGTCTTGAAATGTTCCGTCAGGTACGTGATGCGGTCGCTGAGGATGGCTACCTGGACTTCTGGTGAGCCGGTGTCGGTGTCGTGCGTCTTGTATTCGCCAATGATGGCGGTCTTCTTGTCTTTCGTCAGTGCCACGGTTCCTCCACGCACGGCCGAGTGTCCGATTTACCGGGTCACCAAGCCGCCGTATGTGGCGATAACAGCATCGCCTGTAACCTGTCTATGTTACCGCAAAACCGGCTTGGGGCCGTCCACACCGTTCTTCAAACCAGAACCACCGCCGCGTGCAGAAATCCGGGCGTTTTTCCGGCACTGGCCAGGCCCACCAGCCGCCCGTCCGGCCCGATCAGGCGGACCAGGCCGGCAGGCGCGCCGAGACCCCCAATCACGTCGTTTGGGCCTACTTCCAGGCCATTCTTGACCCGCTCGGGGACGCCCTCCTTGAGGATCACGGCGGGCCGGTCGCCCAGCAGCGAATCGAACGGGACGAGGCGTGTCCCGAGGGCTTCCCGTGAGTCCTGAACGACGTCGGCCAGGGGGACGGCGGTGGACAGGTCGAAGTCCCCGGACCGGGTCCTGCGCAGGGCGGAGAGGATTGCGCCCATGCCAACGGCCGCCCCGAGATCGTGGGCGAGTGAGCGTACGTAGAACCCGGCGGTGACCCGCATCGCGAGCCGAGCGGAATCGCCGTCAAACGCCAGGACCTCGAGTCGCTCAACGGTGACGGTGACGGGCTTCGGGAGCACGACGGCCATGCCCGGGCGTCGCGCCAGGGTGTACGAGCGCGCGCCATCGATGTTCTTCGCCGAAAACGCCGGCGGGGTCTGTTGAAAGGCGCCCTGAAACTTTTCGAGGGCCGCGTCGAGTTGCGCCCGCGTGGGCCGATCGGCCGAGGTCGTGAGGACGCTGCCCCTCGCGTCGTAGGTGTCCGTGGTGCGTCCGAACTCGACGATGGCGTCGTAGTCCTTCTGGCCGGCGGTGAGGTATTGCGCGAGGCGCGTGGCGCGGCCAATCACGAGCGGCAGCACTCCGCTGGCCATGGGATCGAGCGTGCCGGTGTGGCCAATCCGCGAGACGCCCAGCGCCCGCCGTGCCACGGCGACCACGTCATGCGAGGTCGGCCCCGTGGGCTTGTCGATGACGAGGACGCCGTCTGGAAAATGGGACTCGCGGGCTTGCGTCACTTCGCGAACAGCGCCTTGTAAGCGCTGAGTTCGGCGATGGATTCTTCGATGTCCGCCAGCGCGCGATGGGTTTCGCGCTTGGCCGGGGCCTGCAGGTGCTCGGGGCACCAGTGTGCCACCAGCTGCTTCACCGTGCTGACGTCGACAATGCGGTAATGGAGAAAGTCCTGGAGGCGGGGCATGTAGCGCGTCAGAAAGCGCTTGTCCTGCCACACCGAGTTGCCGCAGAGCGGCGCCGTGTTCGCGTAGCAATACTTGCGGACAAATCGCAGCGTCTGCGCCTCCGCGTCGGCCAGCGTCACGCCTTCGCTGGCCATGCGGGCGAGCAGGCCACTGGCGGTGTGGGTCTTTCGCGGCCACGGGTCCATCGCGCGCATCTTCGCCGGGCTCTGCCGAATCGCCAACTCGGGTCCGCGCGCCACCACGGTGAGGTCGAAGTCGGTGATGATCGTGGCGATCTCGAGAATCACGTGCCGCGCGGGGTCGAGCCCGGTCATTTCCAAATCGACCCAGACCATGTAGTCGCGGCTTCGCTTGGGCCTCGCGCCTGTCGCCATGGTGATTACTTGGGTTCGTCGGACTTGGCCGGGTCGGGCGTGATCGCTTCGGCGGGCGCCGCTTCGGTGCGCGCCGCCTCTTCAGCGTGAAGTTCCTGGATGATCTGCTCGATGCGATCCTGCGCGCCGACCGACTGGTCGAATTGAAACACCAGCTCAGGGGAGCGGCGCAGCGTCAGGCGCTGGCTGAGAAGGTGGCGCATGTAGGGGATCGCCTTTTCAAGCCCCTGCTGCGTCTTCTTGCGCTCGGCGGCGTCGCCCATCACGGTCCAATAGACGCGCGCGAGCGACAAGTCGCCCGTGACCTTCGCGCGGGTCACGGTGATCAGGCCGATGCGCGGGTCGCGGACTTCAGTCGCCAGGATCTGGCTGATCTCTTCGCGGATGTGTTCCGCGATCCGTTCGACGCGGTGGGATAAGGGCATATGACTTCGAAGTAGAAAGTAGAAAGTAGAAAGTAGAAAGTGAAAAGCCCGAAGCGTGCGTTCTCACTTTCCACTTTCCACTTTCCTCTTACACTAGCGTCGCGACTCGCTCCATGTGGAACACTTCGACCACGTCGCCGACCTTGATGTCGTTGAAGCCCTGGAGGCCGATGCCGCACTCGAAGCCGGTCTTGACTTCGCCCACGTCGTCCTTGAACCGCTTCAGCGACGCCAGCTTGCCGGTCCAGATCTCCACGTTGTCGCGCAGCAGGCGCGCCTGCGCGTCGCCGGAGCGCTTGATCACGCCCTCGTTGACGATGCAGCCGGCGATGGTGCCGATCTTCGGGACCTTGAAGGTCTCGCGGACCGTGGCGGCGCCGATGCGCGCTTCCTTGAACGTCGGATCGAGCAGGCCGGCCATCGCCTTCTTGATCTCGTCGGTCACGTGATAGATGACCGTGTGGTGGCGGATGTCGACCTTCTCGCGCTCGGCCACATCGGCCGCGTTGCGATCCGGGCGCACGTTGAAGCCGATGATGATGGCGTTCGACGCGGTGGCCAGCAGGACGTCGGATTCGTTGATCGCGCCCACCGCGGAGTGGATGATCTTGATCTTGGTCTTGTCGTCGGTCAGCTTCTGCAGCGTGTCGGCGAGCACTTCCGCCGAGCCCTGCACGTCGGCCTTGATGATGATCGGCAGTTCCTTCGCACCCTCGCCGCCCAGTTGTTGCTGGAGCGATTCGAGCGTGAGCCGCGAGCCCTTCGAGCCGAGCGACTTCTCCTTCGCCTGGCCCTGGCGGAACGTCGCGATCTGGCGCGCCTTGGCGGGATCCGACACCGCCTGGAACGAGTCACCGGGGGAGGGCAGGGCTTCGAGGCCCAGCATCTCGACCGGCGTCGACGGTCCAGCAAATTTCAGCGTGCGACCACGGTCGTCGATCAAGGCGCGGACCTTGCCGACCACGGGACCGGCGATCACGCTGTCGCCGACGCGCAGCGTGCCGTCCTGCACGAGCACGGTGGCCACGGGCCCGCGGCCGCGATCGAGCTTGGTTTCGAGCACCGTGCCGATGGCGCTGCGCTTCGGGTTGGCCTTGAAGTCGTCGATTTCGGTGACCAGCAGGATCATCTCGAGCAGGCCGTCGAGGTTCTGCTTCTTCTTGGCCGACACTTCGACGAACACCGTCTGGCCGCCCCACTCTTCCGGCATCAGGCCGAGTTCGGTGAGCTGCCGCTTGACGGTTTCCGGATTGGCGCCCGGCTTGTCGATCTTGTTGACGGCGACGATGATCTTCACGTTCGCGGCCTTGGCATGATCGATGGCTTCGCGCGTCTGCGGCATCACGCCGTCATCCGCCGCCACCACCAGGACCACGACGTCGGTGACCTTCGCGCCGCGGGCGCGCATCATCGTGAACGCCGAGTGACCCGGGGTGTCGAGGAACACGATGTGCTTGCCGGCGTCGCCGCCGGCGCTGACCAGGTACGCGCCGATGTGCTGGGTAATGCCGCCGGCTTCGCGCTCGGCC
>JBDTMB010000389.1:0-5778 GCA_039934485.1 Vicinamibacterales bacterium | reverse complement strand
GTGCTGACCAGCCTCAAGCCGCGCATCTTCTGCGCCGGCGCCAACATCTTCATGCTCGGCACCTCCAGCCACGCCTTCAAGGTGAACTTCTGCAAGTTCACCAACGAGACGCGGCTGGGGATGGAGGACATGAGCGCCCACAGTGGCATCAAGTTCCTGGCCGCGATCAACGGCATCTGCGCCGGCGGCGGCTACGAACTTGCCCTGGCGTGCGATGAGATCCTGCTCGTGGACGACGGGGCGGCGTCGGTGGGCCTGCCCGAGACGCCCCTCCTGGGCGTGTTGCCCGGCACCGGCGGCCTGACCCGTGTCGTCGACAAGCGCAAAGTCCGCCGCGACCTGGCCGACGACTTCAGCACGCTGTCCGAAGGCGTGCGCGGCAAGCGCGCCGTCGAAGGCCGCTTCGTGGACGCGGTGTTCCCGACGAGCAAGTTCCAGGACGCGGTGACCAAGCGCGCGCAGGAGCTGGCGGCCACGTCGGATCGTCCGGCGAGCGGCCCCGGTGTCGCACTCGGTCCGCTGGATCCCAAGCTGACCGGCGACACGATCGAATACAAGTACGTGACAGGCGCGATCGATCGTGCCAAGCGCCTGTGCGAGTTGACGATTCTGGGGCCGGGCAAACCAGAAGGTTTGCCCCCACAGGTCGAGATGCCCACCACGGCTGAGGAGTTCATCGCCGCCGGCGACCAGGCGTGGGCGATTCGCGCCTTCCGCGAATTCGACGATGCGCTGCTGCGGTTGCGGCTGAACGAGCCCGAGATTGGCACCATCGTGTTGCGCGCCAAGGGCGATCCCCGGGCCGTGCTGGCGGTCGACGCCGCGCTCGCCGCGAACCAGTCCCACTGGCTCGTGCGCGAGATCATCAGCCTGATCCGCCGGACCCTCAAGCGCGTCGACCTCACCTCGCGCAGCTTCTTCGCGCTGATTGAGCCGGGTAATGCGTTCGCCGGCACGCTGTTCGAACTGGTGCTCGCCGCCGACCGCGCTTACATGCTCGACCACCCGGACGACGCCAACACCATCCAGCTCTCGTCGATGAACGGTGGTGCGTACCCGATGAGCAACGGCCTGACGCGTCTCCAGGTGCGCTTTCTCGGCGAACCGGATTCGGTGGGCAAGGCGTTGACACACGCCGGCCCCTTCGACGCGCCGGGCGCGCTCGAGGCCGGGCTCGTCTTCTCCTCGCCGGATGACATCGACTGGCACGACGAAGTGCGGATGGCGCTCGAGGCGCGCGCGGCGTTCTCGCCCGATGCGCTCACCGGCATGGAAGCCAACCTCCGCTTCGCGGGCCCGGAGACGATGGAAACCAAGATCTTTGGCCGCCTCACCGCGTGGCAGAACTGGATCTTCCAGCGCCCCAATGCGGTCGGCGAAAAGGGCGCGTTGATGACCTACGGCCGCGAGGGCCGTGCCTCCTTCGACTTCAAGAGAACCTAGGCCGCCGATGACGCCGATGACACAGACCGGGAGGGATCACCGATGATCTCCAGCGAGCGGATTCCCAACAACGTCGATCTCGCGGGCAACAAGCGCCTCCAGCGCGCCCTCGAGCATTGGCAGCCCGCATATCTCGACTGGTGGCGCGACATGGGGCCGCCCGGCTTCCAGGATTCGCACCAGGTCTACCTGCGCACGGCCGTCAGCGTCGACGCCGCCGGCTGGGCGCACTTCGACTACGTCAAGCTTCCCGAATACCGCTGGGGCATCTTTCTCGCCGAACCGACCCACGATCGGCGCATCGGCTTCGGCGACTTCAAGGGCAAACCGGTGTGGCAGGAAGTGCCGGGCGAATTCCGCAACCAGCTCCGCCGCCTCATCGTCATCCAGGGCGACACCGAGCCGGCCAGCGTTGAGCAGCAGCGCAACCTTGGCGCGCACTGCCCGAGCATGTACGACCTGCGCAACCTGTTCCAGGTCAACGTCGAGGAAGGCCGCCACCTGTGGGCGATGGTCTACCTCCTGCACTCGCATTTCGGCCGTGACGGCCGCGACGAGGCCGAGGCGCTGCTCGAGCGCCGCAGCGGCAACTCCGACACCCCGCGCATGCTCGAGGCGTTCAACGAGCCGATCGACACCTGGCTCGACTTCTTCGCCTTCACGATGTTCACCGACCGCGACGGCAAGTCGCAGTTGCTGTCGCTGTCAGAAAGCTCGCTCGATCCACTGGCGCGCACCGCGCGTTTCATGCTCACCGAGGAAGCGCACCACATGTTCGTGGGGGAGAGCGGCATCGCCCGCATCCTCGAGCGCACCTGCCAGTTGTTGCGCGAAGCCGGCTTTTCGGGCGACGTTCGCAAGGCCGGCGGCATCGACCTGCCGCTGGTCCAGAAGTTTGTCAACTTCTGGTTCAGCCAGAGCCTCGACCTGCACGGCAGTGAAGTGTCGAGCAACGCGGCCGCCTATTTCTCGAACGGCCTGAAGGGCCGCGCCGAGGAAGACAAGTTCACCGACGACCACGTGCTCGCGGCCAACATGTACGTCCTCGACATGATGGACGACAGCGGACGGATCATCCGCGAAGAGGTGCCGATGCGCAACGCCCTCAATGAAGTGCTGCGCGACTGGTACGTCGGCGATTGCCAGGCCGGCGTCGATCGCTGGAACAAGCGCGTCCTCGAGGCGCACGGCATGTCCGAGCGCATCGTGCTGCCGTCGCGGAAGTTCAACCGCCAGGTCGGCGTCTACGCCGGCCGGCATTTCGATGTCTTCGGCAATACGCTGACGCCGGACGAATGGGGACGCAAGAAGTACGAGTGGCTCCCATCGCCCGCCGACAAGGCGTTCCTCCACAGCATCCAGATCTCGCCGGTCTACAAGCCCGGGCAGTTCGCCAACTACATTGCACCGCCGGCTCGCGGGATCAACCGGATGCCGATCGACTTCGAATACGTGCGGACGGAACAGTAAGAGAATAAACAATAACGAATAACGAATAACGAATGGCTTCCACCGTACGAGCCGTGGCTGTTCTCGGCGCCGGCATCATGGGGCATGGCATTGCGCACGCCGCGATGACCGCGGGTTACGACACGGCGTTGTACGACGTCTCGGCGGCGCAGCTCGACAAGGCCAGGGCGGCGATCGACGCGGTCATTCAGAAGGGCGTCGAGCTCGGCGAGGTCACCGCCGCCGGCGCCGCGGCGATGCGGGCGCGATTGCGCCTGAGCACCAGCGTGGCCGACGCGGTGAAGGACGCCGACGTGGTGATCGAGGCGGCGCCGGAGAAGATCGACCTCAAGCTGGCGCTCTTCCGTGACGTCGAGGCGGCCGCGCCCGCGCACGCCGTGCTCGCGTCGAACACCTCGGCCCTCAGCATCACCGAGATGGCGGCCGTGCTCGCCAATCCCGGCCGCATGGGCGGCATGCACTTCTTCAACCCCGTTCACCGGATGAAACTGATCGAGGTGGTGAGGGCCCTCGAGACCACCCCGGCCACGATCGCGACGATGGAAGAGGTGTCCGCGAAGATGGGGAAGGAGACGGTGCTCGTGAAAGAGTCGCCGGGCTTCGTCACCAGCCGCATCAACGCGATGATCGGCAACGAGGCCTTCTACATGCTGCAGGAAGGCGTGGCGAGCGCCCGCGACATCGACAAGGCGTTGAAGCTCGGGCTGAACCACCCGATGGGGCCGTTCGAACTGGTGGACCTGGTGGGACTCGATACGCGCCTGAGCATCCTGCAGTACCTGCACCGCACGCTCGGCGAAAAGTTCCGGCCCTGCCCGCTGCTCGAACAGCACGTCCGCGAGGGACGGCTGGGCCGCAAGGCCGGCAAGGGCGTCTACGATTACTGAATGATGATGCTGCCCTGAAGCGCGGTGTTGTCCGGCAGGTTGTGATCGTGGAAGCCGCAGGTCCGTGCGGTGTTCAAATTCCCCGTCGTCCGCGACTGTCCCGGCGTGAGGAATCCCACCTGGTTGATCTCCGGACACTGCGTGTGTTCGGGGTGCGGGTTCGACGACATGTCGTGCGCCTGGGTATGGTTGTTGACGAAGGTGACGCGGCCGCCCGGCGCGATGGTCACGCTCGTCGGGCTGATGCTGCCGTTGGCGCCGATCGTGATCGTCGCGGTGGACGGGTTGCCGCCGGTGCCAGTGGGCGGGGGCGTAGGGGTCGGCGTCGTGGGCGACGATGCCGAACTGCCGCCGCCGCAAGACACCGAGACCGCGACGGCCGCCGCCAGTGTTATCCAGGTCCATCTCTTCATGCGTTCACTCATTCCGTCGATCAAGGTTATTCTCAAAAGAACTTTCGCGACAGGTTAAAGCCGATGTACCAGTCGTCGTTGGCGGTGCCGCCGCGCGCGACCTGGGCCAGCGTCGTGGCAAAGCCGTTGGAAAAATTGAGCTGGAACATGTGGCCGCCGGCCCGCTTTTCGATGCCGAAGCTGATGAGGCCGACCGCCGGCTTGTAGCCAGCAATCCGGGGCGAGCCCTCGAGGAAGAGGAACGTGTTCTTCGCCACGCGGACGCGGGTGCCCAGCCCCACCACCACGGTGTGGTCATCGTCGGTGGTGTTGATCTGGTTGGTGTTGCCGATGAATGCCGGCTCGACGTAGAGCGCCGCGCGGTCGCTGACTTCGCGCGAGAGCACCAGCGCCACGCCGGGTGAATACTGATCGCTGAAGTTGTCGGTGCCGTCGACGTTCACCACCAGGTCCACGCCGATCGGCGAGCCGTCGGGCTTTTGCTGCCTGATGTCGTACTGGCCGAAGAACTGGATGGTGCGGTCCGAGGTCCGGTAGACGCCCACCTGGGCGCCCTTGAACAGGCCGTAGCGAAGCTCGAGGCCGATCTGGGCGCCGCCGTCGAAGCCGAAGAAGCGCGACAGCAGGTCGCTGAAGTCGCCGTCGCCGAGGGTGTGGAGGAAGCGATGCGACAGGCGGAACGACATCTTGTGCACCGGCATGCGCAGCGTGGTGGGCAAGGTCGCGACGTAGAAGTCCGGCTGCGCGTTGTTCGGATCGCGGTCGGGATCGTCAGCGGGTGCCTGCGCGGCCGCCGGCCACGCCAGGCCGAGGCAGAACACCGGCAACATCAGGGTACGGAACCAGCCACGCATCAGCGATCTCCTACCGCGATTTTCGCACGCCGACGACCAACATGCCCTTCATGTCTTCGTGGCCGTCCCCGCAGTACTCCGAGCACATGATGGGGAAGCTGCCGGCGGTGGCGGCGATGAAGTCGATGGTGACCGGGTCGCCGCCGCGGGGGATCTTCTTCTGCACCTTGAACTTCTTGATCTCGAGGCCGTGCACGCCATCCGCGGACGTCACCATGAGGCGCACGTGCTCGCCTTCCGTGACGTCAATCTGCGAGGGTTCGAACCCGAACCGCTTGGCGACGACCTCGATGACCCTGGGCGCAGAAGCCGTGGCGGGGTCCTGCTGAGCAAAAGACACTTGCGTGCCGCCCAAAAGGAGCGCCGTCCCCGCCACGGCAATTGAAACTCTTAGAAATGATGACCGGACGCTCACTCGGCCTTCACCTAAGCAAGCGCGATGCCTGATTTCTGGTGGGCGTTGAGGGCGATTCGTTGGGAAGAAGGCCGGGGTCGCCGACGGCCTCCGTAAAGGCTTACGCCGGGCGAAAGTCTGGTGGACGTCGCAGGCGGGCTTTGGCGAGGTGTGAGGGCGGCGCGAATCGGGGTTGGAGGGCGGGGGCTTTAGCGAAGTTGGAGGGCGGGGGCTTTGGCGGGGTTGGAGGGCGGGGGCTTTAGCCCCCGCCAAGCGTCAACTATCGATCCGGTACTTCGCCCGGTAGTGGCTCAACG
>JBDTMB010000388.1:0-5781 GCA_039934485.1 Vicinamibacterales bacterium | reverse complement strand
GCGGCGATTGCGATGGCGGAGTATCTCGACCGCACGCATACCCCCGGCAGCGTGGTCGTCTATGGCACGCCCGGTGAAGAGATGATGCCGCCCAACGCCAAGACGGTGATGCACGAATCGCATGCCTTCGACGGCGCGGACGTGATTCTCCGCAGCCATGCCTCGTCGGCAACCTCGCGCCCGGCGCCGGGCTTTGGCACCTGTTGCCTCAACATCATCGGCGCGAAGTACACGTTCAGCGGCGCGCCCACGCACCAGATGACGCCGTGGAACGGCCGCAACGCGCTGCAGGCGGTGATCCAGTTCTTCGTCAACGTCGACGCCATGCGCATCAGCATGCGGCCCGAGGCGCGCGTGCAGGGCATCATCACCGAAGGCGGCACGGCGCCCAACGTCGTCCCCGACCGTACGGTGGCCGACTTCTACATCCGCTATCCGGACGAGGTCTACCTGGCGCAGGTGGTGGAGTTTGTGGACAACGCCGCGAAGGCGGCGGCGCTGGCGACCGGCACCAAGGTGAAGATCGATCACTACGGCAAGGACGTGGACGGCATCAGCGTGTCGACGCTGGCGGAGGTGGGCTTCGCCTACATGAAGCAGTTCGGCGCCACTGGCGTCAGCGAGGCGCCCGGCAAGCCGCAGGGATTTGAGGAGACGGGCAGCGTGTCGCGCGATATTCCCGGGTTGGGCCTCACGTCACAGTCGTCCACCTGGTCGAACCACACCTACGAAATGGATGCGGACAACCTCAAGGAGGTCGGCCACCACGGCTTCACCGTGGACGCCAAGGCGATGGCCGCCGTGCTGTTCGACTTCGCCACGCACGACGACTATCGCACGGCGGTCAAGCGCGAGTTCGACGGCATCAAGGCGTTGTTCGGCGAGTACCAGGCCGCGTTGAAGAAGGTGTACACGGTGCCGGTGGTGCCTGACCCCAAGTGAGGTGGGGGCGAACCTTCAGGTTCGCCCAAGAAAGATCGTGTGGCGCGGTCCGCCCTGCTTGAGTCGGGCGCGGACGCGTTCGACTGTGACCTTGAACCCGGCCCACTTCAGCCGCTGCTCGAAGCGCCGATCTTCCCACGCCGACCAGACCGCGAGGACGCCGCCCGGTTTCAAGGCGCCGCGAATGGACGCCAGCCCACGATCGCCATAGAGGCTGGCGTTGGTGGCGTCGGTGAAGGCATCGGGGCCGTTATCGACGTCGAGCAGGATCGCGTCGAAGCGAGCGCTGCTCGAGCGAATCGTGGCGATGACGTCGCCGATCTCGACGCGTGCCCGCGGGTCTTTGAGCGGATGCCCGGCGAGATGTCCTAGCGGGCCGCTGTTCCATTCGGCCACCGCTGGAATCAGTTCGGCGACGAGTACGCTGCCGTCGGCCGGCAACAGATCCAGCGTGGCGCGGAGCGTGAAGCCCATCCCCAGGCCGCCCACCAGCACCGCGGGCTCGCTGGCGGCCTTGAGGTGGCGGAACGCCATGGCGGCCATCGCTTCCTCCGAGCCATGCATGCGGCTGGACATCAGGCTCTTGCCGTCGGCGAAGATGACGTATTCGGTGTCGCGGCGGGTCAGTGAAAGAAGGCTGCCGTCCGGCGTGCGGGTTTCGCCGAGTACCTCCCAGGGCTTCATCCGAGCTCCAGCATATCCAATATTCTATGGCCTATTGAAAAACGATATATAAATAGTATATGGTCTATCGTAACTTATAAATAAATAGGTCATAGACTATGAAGAAAGCCAGACTCGCCTCTCAATCCAGACAGCGCCTTGATGAGCGCCTCAAGGAACTCGGCAGCATTGGCCGTCACGAGGTCCCCAACCGGGGCTGGATCAAGGCAATCCGCGATGCCTTGGGAATGACGACGGCCCAACTGGCCGGCCGCCTCGGCATCAAGCAGCCGTCGGTGATCGCCATCGAGCGGTCTGAAGCCAAGGGCAGCATCGAGCTTGCCACGTTGCGTCGAGTGGCTGAAGCCCTGGATTGCCGGCTCGTCTACGCCCTCGTACCGAAGCAGACGCTCGAGGCGACGGTGCGCGACCGCGCGCGGGCATTCGCGCGCCGGCATCGCGGTCCGATCGAGCATTCGATGCGGCTTGAAAACCAGGAAGTGCGCCAGCAAAATCCAGAGGTGGCTCTTGACGTGATGATGCGCGAGACCAATCCGCGGCTGTTCTGGGATTAGCGTGACCGATCTCTTTGAGGAGCCCGACGCTGCGACGCCGCTGACGGCGGAAGAAAAGCGTGACCTGCTGCTGTCGCACATCACGTACCGCTACGAACTCAATCACGCCGAACAGGAGAACATCGTGCGCGGGCAGGCTTGGGCGTTCGCTCGACGCCGTGACCTGCTCACCGACGAATTCGTCAAGGACTTGCACCAGCGCATGCTCGGCGACGTCTGGCGTTGGGCGGGGAAATTCAGGCGCAGCGAAAAGAATCTCGGCCTGCCGTTCTTTGAGATTCCCGCGGCTGTTCGCCAGCTACTGGACGACGCCCAGGCCTGGGTCGACGCCAAGGCCTATCCGGCGGACGAGATCGCCGTGCGTTTCAGTCACAAGCTGGTGCAAATCCATCCCTTTGCCAACGGCAACGGCCGGCACTCCAGGCTGATGGCGGATCTCCTCGTGATGCGTCTCGGTGGGGAACGGTTCACGTGGGGAAGCGCCAACCTTGCAGCGGTCGGCACGGTACGCCAGCGTTACATCGCAGCGGTGCGGGCGGCCGACGGCCACGACTGGGCGCCATTGTTGGTCTTTGCGCGGTCCTAGGCCGCAGGTGGCGCAGATTACGCAGACACGCTCCTGGCCGGGAATAGATCCAGCCGGATCGCGCATATAACAACGTGTGGCCCAATCCCGGCGCGACGAGTTCGACGCGGTGGCGCTCGTTCACCTGGACGAGCTTTACCGGGTGGCGCGTCGGGTCACGCTCGACGCCACGGAAGCAGAAGACCTCGTCCAGGAAACCTACTTGCGCGGATGGCAGGGGTTTGGCCGGTTCGAGCGCGGCACCAATTGCCGCGCATGGCTCTACAAGATTCTCTTCCGGACCATCGGTGCCCGGCGCCGTGAGCTGCTCCGCGAACTCGCGCTCTTCGATCAGGAGCCGTTTGACGAAGATGGCGTCGTGCCATCGCGTGACGTGGAGCCAGTCCTCACCGCGGATCAGCTTCGGCGGGCCTTTGAAAGTCTGCCGGTGGCATTTTGCGTGGCGATCCATCTCGTGGACGTGGAAGGCCTCTCCTACCGCGAAGCCGCCGATGCGATGGAGGTGCCTGTGGGCACAGTAATGTCTCGTCTTCATCGCGGCCGAAGCCTGTTGCGGCGGCATTTCGCGCCGTCGCCGGCGCTGCTATCGGCGATGAGGAGGCGATCGTGACCGAGTGCCGCCAGATCGCAGCCCTCCTCCAGCTTTACGCCGACGATCAGGCGTCGGCTGAAACCAACGCGAGTGTGCTCGGCCACCTCGAGTCGTGCGGCTTGTGCCGGCGCGATCTGCAGCGAATCCTCGCGGCGAAGCGATTGCTGCGCGAGACGCTCGGCAGTGAACGCGCGCCGGCCGGTCTGCGTGCTCGCCTGGTCGCCCAACTCGAACCGCCCGGCCGTCACTCGATTGGTGTGCTGGTTCTTCGATGGTTGGTGCCGGCGGCGGCGGCGGGGCTGGTCGCGATGGTGCTGGTTCCGTGGCCAACGGTAGCCAGCGCACAAGTGAAGTCCGCGGTGGCGCAGCACGTCTTGTGTGCGTTGAACGGGCGCGCGGTTCGGATGCTCGACACGGTTGCGGCCCAGCCAGGCTACGCGCGGTCGATGCCGTGGGTCAGCTCTTCCTCCAGCGGTGTCCACATCGTCGATGCCCACACGTGTGGACCGGAACACTTCGCCCACCTGATCCTGGAAGATCGGGACTCGCGTGCCTCGATCCTCGTGGCGCAGCGGACACCAGGAAGCAAGTTCACACGCCCGCCCGACGTCGTGCGCGACGGACGATTTGACGTCGACGTCCTCACCACCGCGACGCATGTGGCCTACCTGGTGGTTGATCGACGCGGCGCCGCCGGGCAGGCGGCGTGGCGCAAGTCGGCGCTGGATCGGGTCGCGCAGTTTCTATATCAATTGGAGGGGCCGTGAGGATTGTGGTCGCGATGGTATTCGTGTTGGGCCTGGCGGGAATGGCGGGAGCCGAGCCGAGTCCCCTGGTGTTACAGGTGCAGACACTCGACGGGCAAGCCAAGTGGCTCACCGACTTCAAGGGCCACGTGATTCTGCTCAACTTCTGGTCGACGACCTGCCCACCGTGCCGTCTGGAGACGCCGTGGTTTGTGGAGTTTCAATCGAAGTTCCAGGACCAGAAGTTCACCGTGCTCGCCGTCTCGATGGATGATGACCCGGCGAGGATTAAAGAGTTCATGAAGGCCTTCAACGTCAATTACCCGATGATGGTCGGACGCGAGGTGGAGGAGCGCATCCAGACTGCCACCGGAGGCATCTGGGGCTTGCCGACGACGTACCTGATTGGCCGCGATGGGCGGGTGATTCAGAAGCATCTCGGCTTGCAGCCAAAGGTTCAGCTCGAGAAGGAAATCGCGAACGCGGTGAAGGCGCCCATCGCCGCAGCTCTGCCACGGTAGTACGCCCGGAAAGACGAAGCGCCCGCCCTCGGGGGTTTCCGAGGAATCGGGCGCTCGCCTGTTGGCCTTCTCGCGAATCGGCGACCACCGGAGTCGCGACTATCCGGTGGTTGACGATGCGCAACACGAAGCCGGCGGATCTGCCATTGGCACCTCCGTTTCGCATTCGTTGATATCTCTAGTGATACGCCTCCCGAAGGGTGATGTCAAGGTGGGCCGTTGACCGCCGGTTAGGTATTCGCGTTCGAGGGGCGTAGAATAGAAGGTGCGACTGCGGTGCAACACCTCTTGGGGGCGACTTGGCTTCGACGGGGGTGCGAGATCGCGGAACGCGTGCCGAGGCCCATGCACCTCGTAAATCCCGTGGAAACACAACGTAACTGCGAATGCAGACTACGCTCTCGCTGCTTAATAACCAGTGAGCGGTCAGCCTGAGAGTGCCTGCGACTTGGGATTGACCGTCATATAGTGGGCTGGCTATCACGTTCCGTCCTGAGGCGTGGTGGTGAGACATATCGGGAATGGCGGCCGGGGCACTTGGCTCCGTTTCTAACCGGCCGCGACACGAGAATGGAGACACGCACGTAGTGGCCTGCGACGACGCGTTCTCGGACGCGGGTTCAACTCCCGCCGCCTCCACCAGCCTTCGCTCGCCTCCGGCGAGCTACGGCTCGGCCGGCGCTTGCGCCGGCCACGTCATTTCCGAGCAAATTCACGCGAAGGCTGTCGCGCCGTAGCGCGAAGCGCGAAGGCGGACCACCCTCACAGGCTCGTTTTTCCCGCCGCCTCCAAAATACCTCCAACCTTTGGGCGTCCTTATCGCCAAAGGTTGCCGCGCCGGAGCTCTAGCGAAGGCGGGCCGCCTCCTTTCGCGTCTCGAGCAGCCGGATTGCTGCGTCGAGTGCTGCCGGACTCAGATGCATGTAGCGCTGAGTCGTCGCCAGGTCTTGATGTCCCGCGAGTTCCTGGATCGCCCCCGCCGGCGCGCTACGCATCGTCAGATGCGAACAGAACGTGTGGCGCAGGAGATGGACACCCGGCTTTACGTTCGCCCTCCTGGCCGCGCGCCGCATCATCACCTGAACCACTTTCTGCGTGAGGTGGTTGCGCCGCTCGGAAAGTAGACCAGTACGCCGCTCAGGAAGTGAGCCACCTG
>JBDTMB010000387.1:0-5792 GCA_039934485.1 Vicinamibacterales bacterium | reverse complement strand
AGCCGTCCAGGCGACGGCTAAGGCCGTCGCCCTCCGCGACACCATGGCGGGCGGGGGCTTTAGCCCCCGCCGATCACCCCGTCACACGGTTCGTAACAGCTATGTGGGGGCAAACCTTCAGGTTTGCCCGCTACCTTCGCGCACTCATGGCAAATTGAATGTCGTGAGACTACCAACCCATCTGCTCGTCTGCCTCGTCGCATCTTCCATGACGGCGGCAGCGGCGATCACGCCGCAGCAGGCCGTGGACGAATTGCTCGCCGCCGATCGCACTTTTTCGGCGGCCAGCGCCAAGACCGATCTCATCAGCGGCCTCGCCGCGATGTTTGCGGACGATGTCGTGATGCCGAATCCCGGGGGCCTCGCCTACGGCTCCGTGAAAGCCGTCGACGTGCTGCGTGCTAATCCCGTGAACACGGGAGCTCGCACCGACTGGGTGCCGGTTCGTGGCGCGATATCGGCCGACGGTCAACACGGCTTCACGTTCGGTTTCATGACGCTCTATCAAGCCGACGGCGCGAAGGTGCCGCTGAAGTACCTCTCCTACTGGCGCAAGCAGCAGGGCGGCTGGAAGGTGCTGGCTTTCAAGCGCGCGCGCCGGGCACCGGGCGAGGTGGCGACGACGCTGCTCGCGCCGCTCCTGCCGGGCGCGATCGTGGCGCCCACGACCGATGCGAAAGTGATCGCGAAGCACCGCGAGAGCCTCGGCAATGCCGAGCGCGCGTTTTCCAACGACGCCCAGTCCATGGGCATTGGCGCGGCGTTCACGCAGTACGGCAGTGCGGACGCGATGAACATGGGCGGGCCCGAGCTGTCGGGATTCCTGTTCGGCAACGTGGCGATCGGCGACAGCGTCGGCGCGGGCGCGGGAGGGGAGAGCGGCGCGGGCGTGTCGTGGGGGCCGGAGAATGTGTTCGTAGCCTCGAGCGGCGACCTCGGCGTGTCGATCGGCTACATCGTCCCGCACAAGCCGGGTCCTGATGGAAAGCCGGTGCGGATTGCGTTCTTCACGATCTGGCGGCGGGCGAGCGCGACCGACCCCTGGCGCTACGTCGCCGAATGAAGTGAACCGGTCTCGGAGCTAGCGTGCGGCCCGCAGGTACACGTCCTTGGCGATGCCATAGTTACGCCCGCCCCTCAACGAGTAGCCGTGCTGTACGATCACCATCGTCTCCACGGTCATTTCCGTCCCGGTGGCATTGATCGCCCGCGTCTCTCGAATCGAGACCGTCTGGCCTTGCACGGTGCCCGATCCTTCGGTGACAAGCTTCAGCCCATCCCAATAGGCGCGGCGCACGCCCACAGCGAGCACGCCCGGGGCGCCGGGCGACGCCTGGATTGGATACGTAGCTACACTGCTGGACTGGTCCCTGCGAATGGTTTCGACGGTGAACGTCGTGTCGGCCTGCGTGATGGCCAGGGTCACCGGTTCGATCGGCTGATCCTGGACCGCCGACTCGCTCCGTTCGCGATCCATCGTCCATTTTCCGGAGAAGTCGGGTTTGGGCGCGGTCGTGCCCTGGGCGAGCAGCGCGATCGCCATGACGGCGGGGACTAGCGAGGCCATGAGAACCACCTCCAGCGGCGAAGCATAACAGAGGAGGCTCCGCACAAGCTCAGCCGCAGGTTGTTAGTGCAGGTGCGTCATCGGTCCGGCCTTACCGCGATAGCGGACCAGGACATGGAATGACAGGGGCGAGCCGTACGATTCCTTCAGATTCGCCGGCACGTAGTAGCCGGTGACGTCGGCACCGAGGCCGATCCCTTGATGAAGATCGCGAACGTAGCCAAGCGTGAGCGCGCCGATTGGCGATTGGCGATGCGTGTGCGCGAAGCCGATCGGGTGGAAGCCGGCGTCGAGGATATCCTTGGCCACCGATTCCACGCGCGTGTAGAACGCGTGCCGCGGCGAACGCCGGAGGGTGGCTTCGAATAGATACGCCTCGAAGTGGCCGAAGAACTCTCGGTTCTGTCCGAACGCCGCCATCCACGCGAGCGAACGATCCGCATCACCCTTTTCAAACGACACCGATGCCGTGAGGCGTGTGAGGTTGTACGGGCTGGTCGCTTCTGGCGTCTTGAGCCGGCCGCCCGAGGCCTGGGCGGACCACGGTCCCCTCGCGAACGTCAGCCGCGTGGCCCACGAATCGAGCGCGCCCAAATCCAGGTCCGTGCGGTTCTCATCCGGCTCCCGGCCCTGGAACCATCCGCCTTCCACCCGCACGCCCGCGCGCTCGATGCCGCCGCTCAACACCCCGGCCGTAATGTGGGTGGAGTCGAGCAAGTGGTGGGCGAGCGGCGACTGCGGATTCTCCGCCGCCGATGCCCGGTGCATGAACGATGGTGGCCCAAGCGGCGCCGGACCGACGACGTAGGCGCCGGCCAGCACGGTTGTGGCTCCCGCGTGATACGTGTAATCGGCGCCGAGGTTCATGAACAGATCGTGCGGATGCTGATAGTCGATGAGCGGCGCGCGCTGGTAAGTCTCGCCGGTTTGGAAGACTTGCGGCGAACCGATGTCTTCGAGGGTGACGAACTCGGCCGAAAACATGCCCAGCAGCTGGACCCGCGAGGCGCCGAACGATCGCGCGGCCGATGTCATCAACCAGTTCTGCGACTCCCACGCGTCGAAGTCGGTGAACTTGCGGTACTGGAAGTTGTAGCCGAAGAAGACGCGTCCGGCGATGCTCCATTCCCAGCCCGCGGGTGGCGCCTCGTGCACGTGCTGGCCCACCGCAGCTTCAGCGGAGATGGGGGGCGCGTCCTGCGCCCTGGATGGTGACGTGGCCAGCGCCATCGCCAGGGCGAACACCGCAACGCGTCGGGCGACAATCATCGGATGATGATCCGGCCGGAAAACGCCGGCACGCCGACAAGATCATGCGGCCGCGTGTGGTTGTTGATGAAATTACTTTCTGGCCGACGGCGATGGTGAGTTCGAGCGGCACCAGTGCCGTGGTCGTCGCCGACACGGTGGGAACGTATCACAGCCCCAGTAGGGTCTGGCACCTTAACATCGGAATCGCAGCAGTTGCTGCGATCCTAGGATTCACCGGAGTGGCAATTTTTGAAATCTCGTCCGGTTCTCTTGCGGATATCTCCGAGGAAGTCCGCGGGCAATGCTTCTTCGACCAGATCCGGCCAGTTCGCCGGTAATACCAGCGGTCCGTCATCCAGCAAGCCGCGTCGCCGCCCGAGACGTTCGGCCAAGCTTGACCAGCGCCAATCCCGCGCGTTTTGCACGAGATGGCTTCTGACAGCATTGGCCTCGACATAACGAATCGCGCGGAAATAATACGCCTCGGACTCGATACCGAACGAGTGGTAACGCCCTTGGTAGATGTGTCCTTCCCCCAGCGTGCCCGCTTCGCGCCGGCTCTTGACCGCGTGAGTTGTGCACAGCCGGTGGAGAAATCGCGGAATCGAAAGCGACTGTTCCGCCCAGATGATGAAGTGCCAATGATTGGGCATGATGCAGTAGGCAATTAGCCTGACTGGCGACCGTCGCTTGGCCCAGGCCATAAGTTCGAGAAACTCCTCGAATGCATCGCTCGTCGGAAAGAGGCACTGCCGGTCATTGCCTCTGTTGAGAACGTGGTAGACGCCGTTCGGTTGAAAGGAACGTAAGGGCCTCGGCATTGGGAACCTCCGGCGCCAAGCGTAAGCAAACCAAAGACCATCCACAGACAGCACGTCAGAGATCGCGAAAGCTGCGACGTTTGGAAGGAGCGGTGATCAATAACTGCATCGAATTCGATGTTAAGGTGCCAGACCCTACTGGTGACATTCGTCACTGGCGCCGCCCTCGGGGGCAGGACAGTATTGCTTCCATGATCGCCATCAACGTGCACGGGCTGCGCAAGTCGTATGGCGAGGTCCATGCGCTCCGCGGCATCGATCTCGCGATTCCAGCCACCGGGCAGATCGTCGGCCTGCTCGGCCCCAACGGCGCGGGCAAGACCACGCTGGTCGAAATCCTCGAGGGCTTACGGGAGGCATCGTCGGGCACCGTGTCGGTGCTTGGCCTCGATCCTGCCACTGCGGGCGTGGCACTGCGGGCGCGCCTCGGCGTGCAACTCCAGTCCACCGCCTTCATGCTCGACCTCACGGTGGCTGAAACGCTGCGCCTCTACGGTGCGCTGTATCCGCGCGCGCTGGCGACGGGCGAGGTGCTGCGCCGCGTCGACCTCGAGGACAAGGCTACCGCACTGGTCCGCACGCTGTCGGGCGGGCAGAAGCAGCGGCTCGCGCTGGCCATGGCCATGCTGCACGATCCCGATCTCTACCTCCTCGACGAACCGACGTCGGGGCTGGATCCGATCGCGCGCCGCCAGATCCACGACATCCTCACCGCCCTCAGGCGCGCCGGCAAGACCGTGTTGATCTCGTCGCACTACCTCGACGAGATCGAGACGCTGGCCGACCGCGTGATCATCCTCTCGCAGGGAGAGGTCGTTGCCGACGGCTCACCGCTCGAGCTCCTGGGCCGCGCCGCCGGCACGTCGACGATCTGGCTGGCGGTCACCGGCCACGTGGACGCCGCGTCGCTGCTGCCGCAGGCCACGTTCGAGGGGCTCGACGGCGAGCTCTTCAGGTATCGCACCGCCGATCCCACCGCCGCGATCGTCGGTCTCGCCGAATCGCTTCGCACCTCCGGCGCGCAGCTCGCCGATCTGCGGCTGAAGCGCCCTTCGCTCGAAGACGTGTACCTGCAGCTCATTGAGGCCTGACATGTTCATCCGTAGCGTCCTTGCCCTCGTCGCCGGACAACTCACCGAAATCCGCCGCTCGAAGACCGCCTTGTTCTGGATGATGGCGTTCCCGCTGGGCTTCCTGTTCCTCTTTGGCTCCGTGATGGCGCGGGGCGACGCCAGGGTGATGGCGATCCTGATGCCGGGACTGCTCACCACCACCTTGATGTCGGGCGGGCTGTTCGGCGTGGCGTTGCCGATGGTCCAGCAACGCGAGGCCGGCTTGCTCCGCCGCTTGCGCGTGACCCCGGTGTCGGCCGTCGCCGTGGCGCTGGCGCATGGCATCACCGCGGTGATGACGGGGTTTTTGTCGCTGGTCATCCTGTTGACGCTGGCGACCGTGGTGTTCGGCCTGCAAATCTCCGGATCGTTGCTGGCGGTGTCGGGTGTGTTCCTGTGCGGTGCGTGCGCGCTGATTCCGCTCGGCCTGGTGGTCGGCAGCACGGCGCGCGACATGCGGACGGCGCCCGCGATCGCCAACCTGCTGTTCTTTCCGTTGATGTTCCTGTCGGGTTCCGCGATGCCGTTTGCCGTGCTGCCGGAAGGGGTGAAGACCTTTGCACGGCTGTTGCCGACCACTTACCTCGTCGACTGCTATTCCAGCGTGATCGTGCGCGGCGACGCATTGCCCGCCATCGCCGGCTCACTCGCGGTGTTGCTCGCCATCGGCGCCGTCGGCATCGCGTTGACCGGCATGCTGTTTCGCTGGGAGGGCACCGACCCGATTTCGCGCAAGTCGCTCGCGACCATCGCGATGGCCTTCACCCTGACGTTGGGAGTGTCGGCATTCGCGGCCCCCGCCTTTCGGATGGGTGACTTGCCCGGCGCGCGCCGCATCGAAGCCGGTGCCGCCAAGGGGCAGGTGCTGGTACTGCGTGCAGCGACGGTGCTCGATGGGCTCGGCGGCCGCATCGCCAACGCGCGCGTGGTGATTCGCGACCAGAAAATCAGCGAGGTCTCGCTGGATGATGCGGATACGCCATTGCCCGAGGGCGCAACGGTCGAGGACCTCCACGGCCGCTACCTGATGCCCGGGCTGTT
>JBDTMB010000386.1:0-5797 GCA_039934485.1 Vicinamibacterales bacterium | reverse complement strand
CGATTCGCCTTGCACTCGGATCCGGGCGGCTCCGCATCGTGCGGCAGTTGCTCACGGAAGGAATGCTGCTGGCACTCGCCGGAGGGACGTTGGGCGTGGCCCTTGGCCTGGCAAGCATCAACGCGCTGGTCGGGGCCTTCGCGGCCATGCTGCCGATCACGATCGTGCTCGAGGGCGCGGTGTCGCCGGCGTTGATCGCGGCGACAGTGATCTTCTGCCTGCTGGCCACGGTCTGGTTTGCGCTGGGCCCGGCGCTGCGCAGCTCGCGCGCCGACGTGCTGACGGACCTCAAGCCGCAGGCCGGCGAGGACGTATCGGAGCGCCGCCAACCTCTGATGCCGCGCAACCCGCTGGTCGTCGCGCAGGTGGCCATCTCGCTGGCGCTGCTGATTGCCGCCGGGTTGTTCGTGCGCATGGCGCAGGGGGCGATCGCCGTCGACGAGTTCGGCTATCACGCCGACAGCACGGTGCTCGCGGAAGTGGACAGCTCCCTCGCCGGCTACTCCACGTCGCAGACCATCGACCTCTTCGACCGTGTCGAACGGCGGCTCGCGGCGCTGCCGGGCGTGCAGTCCGCGTCGGTCGGCGCCCTGGTGCCGCTGGGCCTGGTGAGCATGAGCCAATCGGTGCGGCGAGCCGGCCTGGTGGTGCCGCCGGATGCCCGGCCGACGACGCCCGAGCAGGGCCGGGCGTTTCAATCGCCGTGGAATGCCGTGAGCGGCTCGTACTTCACCGCGATGGGCATTGCCTTGCGGCAAGGACGGACCTTCACGGATCTCGAATCGTTCCACGAGGGGACGCCGCCGGTGGCGATCGTCGACGAGGCGCTGGCGGCGAAGCTCTGGCCGGCCGGCACCGCGCTTGGCCAGCGCATCCAGTTCAGGCCCGACACCGACAAGGCGCCGGTCCAGGAATTCGACGTCGTGGGGATTGTCGCGGCGACGCACCGGGAATTGTTCGAGAAGGAGATGCCGGGCCTGGTCTACGTGCCGTTCGCGCAAGGCGCCAAGGGCAACGCCTATTTCCAGGTGCGCCCGGCCGCGGGCGCGGGAGACTTGATCGACACCATCCGCCGCGAGATCCGCGACACGGCGCCCGGCGTCCCGCTTTTCAGCGTCAAGACCTTCGCCACCCACGTCAATGCCTCGCCCGAGTATTGGTCGCTGCGCGTGGCCTCCGCGACCTTCGGCTCCTTCGGCGTGCTGGCGATGCTGGTGGCGCTCGTCGGCATCTACGGCGTGATGAGCTACGCGGTGTCGCGACGGACGCGGGAGATCGGCATCCGCATGGCGGTGGGGGCGGTGCCGGGGGCGGTGCGAGGCATGGTGCTGCGCGAGAGCCTGTCGATGACGCTGGTGGGCGTGGGCGCCGGCTGGCTGCTGGGCATCGGCGTGGGCCGCGTGATGGGCACGCTGTTCGTGGACGTCTCGCCGTTCGACCCGCTCACCTTCACCGTGGTGCCGGTCGTGTTCGTGCTGTCGGCACTGGTGGCGGCGTGGATTCCCGCGAGCCGGGCGACGCGCGTGAATCCGATGATCGCGTTGCGGGGAGAGTGACGCGCGATCCCAGGCCGAGGCTAAAGCCTCGGCCCTCCACGAATCATTTCCCGCCGAAGCAGCGCGGGATCGGCATGTCCGCCATGGTCCGCAGGCCGGGCGCCACGCGGAGCATCATCGGGATCGAGTTCACGGTGATCGAGGCGGTGGCGATGTCGCCATGCAGGCCGCCGGCGATCTTCTGGGTGACGCGCGGATTGCCTTCCACCGTGACCGCGTCGAACGACTCCGGCGCGCCCAGGTAGGCTTCCATGTGCAGCGTGATCACCGGCTTGCCCTTGCGGTAGCCGATGCCGTCCTGGATGATGCCGCAGACGTAGCCGGGATCGACGGCGATGAGCTCGCTCTCGACACCCTTCTCGGCAATCTTCGGGTGGATGTCGTCGGTGACCTTGTCGAGCTTCCAGCCCATCGCGTCGGCGATCATCTGCACGCTCTCGGCGAGGCCGACGTGGCGGACGCTGCCGTCCTTCACCTTCTGCGCGAATTGTTCCTTGTTGAGGCCCGAGCCGATCTTCTGCTGGAACGGCAGGCGCCGGGTGCGCGCGTCCTGGACGCGATCGATGCGGATGCTGTCCACCCGCTCGCAGATGCCGGTGAGCATGATCGGCAGCGCGTCCATCGCGAAGCCGGGGTTGACGCCGGTGCCAAGCACGGCCACCTTGGCTTTCTTGGCGAGCGCGTCGATCTTCTTCGCCAGCGCGCGGTTCTTGCCGACCGGATACGACAACTCTTCGGTGGTCGAGACGATGGCCACCTTCTTCGAGAGCACGGTCGCGATCTGCGGCATCACCTTCTTCAGCGAGGAGCTGGTGCAGAGCACCGCGACGTCGGGCTTGCCGGCCTTGATGGCGCCCACCGCGTCGTTGGTGACGCGCACGCGCAGCTTCTTGCCAAGGCCGATCACCTCGCCAAGATCGAGCCCGATCTTGGCGCGATCGATGTCGACGGCGCCGACAATTTGAAAGCCCTTGCGGGAAGCCACCTGCCGGGCCACAGCCGCGCCGATTGGACCAAGACCGTAGAACAACACTCGAATCGCCATAGGAACTACAGATTATATGCGAAGGAAACGGGTTACGATGGCGAGGCTTTGGCACATCTGCGCATATCTGCGGCGGCAGACAGCAAACGACTTGGCCGACAGACGGGGCTTCTGCTGGTGGCCCTGGCCCTCCTCGCCGCGGGGGACCGCCCCCTGGCCCGCCAGCCATCTCCCACCAAACCCCTGGCGCCGCGGACTGCCAGCTACGACATCGACGTCACGCTGGACCCATCTACCAGGACGATTACCGGGACCGAAATCATCACCTGGACGAATACCGGCGGCGCCATCCCCGCCTACTCGCTGCGCCTGCACACGTATTGGAACGCGTTCCGCAGCAACCGGTCGACGTGGATGAAGCAGCGGCGATTGTCGGGCGACACGCCCTTCGACGACCGGCCGGCGGAGGACTTTGGTTACATCACGATCGGTGAGCTCCAGTTGCTTCCGCCGGAGGGCAAACCTGAAGGTTTGCCCCCACAAGATCTCAAGCCGGGCTTCCACTACATCCAGCCGTACGACCAGAATCCTGACGACAAGTCGCTCGCGGTGATCGCGCTGCACGATCCGGTGCCGCCGGGCCAGAGCATCCGGCTGCGGCTGACCTGGACCGCCAGGATCCCGCGCAACTTCGATCGCACCGGCACGATCGGCAACTACTTCTTCATCGCGCAGTGGTTTCCGAAACTCGGCGTCTTCGAGGGCAGCGGCTGGACGGCGGCGCAGTTCTTTGCCAACACCGAGTTCTTCTCCGACTTCGGCCGCTACGACGTCCGCATGACGGTGCCGGCGGGCTGGAAGGTGGGCGCCACCGGCGTCGAGCAATCGCAAACCGATGCCGGCAACGGCCAGACCACGCATCGCTACGTGCAGGACGATGTGCACGACTTCGCGTGGACGACGAGCCCGGACTACGTGGAGCACACCGAGCGGTTCGAGCAGCCGGGGTTGCCGCCGGTGGACATGCGGCTGTTGTTGCAGCCCGAGCACGACAGCCAGGCCGATCGTCACTTCGCGGCCACCGCCGCGGCGCTGCGCTTTTACGGCGAATGGTACGGGCCCTATCCGTACGGCCACATCACGATCGTCGATCCGGCGTGGCAAAGCGACGCCGGGGGGATGGAATATCCCACGCTCTTCACCGGCGGCACACGCTGGCTCGCGCCCCGGCAGAGCAACGACCCGGAGTCGGTGGTCATCCACGAGGCCGGCCACCAGTTCTGGTACGGGATGGTGGCGAACGACGAGGTCAGCTTTGCGTGGATGGACGAGGGCTTCAACACCTTCTCGGAATCGCGCGTGCAGTCGGTGGCGTTTCAACCCAACTATTACGCCAAGCGGTTCTTCGGCGGCTTCATCCCCTGGCAGATCCGCGACATCCGGCTGCAGCGCGCCACCGACACCAACCGGATGAACAGCTATCGCGCCGACGGCGACGGCGACGCGCCGGCCAACCCCGCCTACCTGTTCTATCCGGCGTCGCATTCAGTGATCACCTACAACAAGACAGCGTTGTGGATGCATACGCTGGAGCGGAAGCTCGGGTGGGAAACGCTGCAGAAGATCATGTCCACCTACTTCGCGCGGTGGAAGTTCAAGCATCCGCGGCCGGAGGATTTCTTCGCCGTCGTCAACGAGGTCACCGGCCAGGACTACACCTGGTTCTTCGACGCGGTGTATCGCAGCTCGAACACCTTCGACTACGCGGTGGAGCGGTTCGAGACCGTGCCGATCAAGACGCGCGGCTTCGCGGACACCCCGGAAGGGCCGAGGTTCGAGGAGAAGACCGTGGACGGGATGTATCGCACCACCGTGATCGCGCGCCGGGTGGGCACGGCGCAATTTCCCGTGGACGTGCTGGTGACGTTCGCCAACGGCGAACAGGTGCGCGAGCAGTGGGACGGCCTGGCGCGGTGGCAGGACTTCTCCTTCGACAAGCCGTCGAAGGCGGTGAAGGTGCAGATCGATCCCGAACGGGTGCTGCTGCTCGACACCAACTACACCAACAACAGCCGGACGCTCGAGGAAGGCATCACCGAGAAGGCGGCCACCAAGTGGTCGCTGCGGTGGATGATCTGGGTGCAAGACCTCCTGATGGACTATGCGTTCTTTGTTTGACGGCTTCGGTCGCGTGCGCCAGGCGCCGTGGCTGGTGGTGGGCCTGTGGCTCTCCACCGTGCTGCTGGCGCTGCCGCTGGCGGTGACGTTGCACGGCATGCTGGGCGACCACCTCGGCGCCAGCCTGGCGGCCGAAACGGCAGCGAGCGGCGTCAACTTCGACTGGTGGAACGAGTTTCTCGCCCAGGCGGCCGGCGTCGGGCAAAGCTTCGTGCCGGCGATCATCGGCTTTGCGGCGGTGATCAAGAACCTGAGCGACCTCGCCGACGCCGAGCGCCTGCCGCTGGTGATCGCCGCGGTGGTCACGGCGCAGATCGTGGTGTCGATGTTCCTGGCGGGCGGCGTGTTCGATCGCCTCGCCCGCGATCGCGCGATTGGCGCAAGCGGCTTCTTCCAGGCCTGCGGCGTCTACTTCTTCCGCTTCCTGCGCCTCGGCGTGATGGCGGCGGCGATGTATTGGCTGCTGTTCGCGATCGTGCATCCCTGGCTTTTCGGCCGTGTGTATCCGTGGCTGACGAAGGACGTCACGGTGGAGCGCACGGCGTTCTTCTACCGCCTGGCGCTGTATGTGTTCTTCGCGATCGCGGTGTTCAAGGTGAACATGGTGTTCGACTACGCGAAGGTCCGGGCCGTGGTCGAAGATCGCCGGAGCATGATCGGCGCGCTGGTGGCCAGCCTGCGGTTCATCTGGCGCAATCCGTGGGCGACGGTCGGACTCTACGCGCTCAACACGGTGCTGTTCCTGATCGTGATCGGCCTCTACGCGCTCACGGCGCCAGGTGCCTCGGCGAACCTGTTGGCGTTCGCGGTGGGACAGCTCTACATCGTGCTCCGCGTGATGGTGCGGCTGCAGTTTGCCGCGTCGCAGATTTCGCTCTTCCAGAGCCGTCTGGCTCATGCCGGTTACGTCGCTCGGCCCGTGCCCGCCTGGCCCGACTCGCCTGCGGCAGAAGCGTTGGGCCCGAACTAATCCCGAAGCCCACTTGAGTTGCCGGTCGCCGCCTCCGCGGATGTCGGGCAACGGCCGGACGCGTTGCCGCCATCCTCAGAGGGACGCGGGAAATCGCACCTCGCTCGC
>JBDTMB010000385.1:0-5818 GCA_039934485.1 Vicinamibacterales bacterium | reverse complement strand
ACGGTCGGCGCGCAAGGATGCGCGATGAACCCGGTGGCGTGCGAGAACCAATTGCCCGGCGCGCCCAGCAGCGAATGGGACGTCAGTGGGGGCGGCGACCCGAGCATCGCCGGTTTCGCCACCGACATGAGCGTCAATCAAGGAGACACGGTTCGGTTCAAGGTCAAGACCGACGCCGCGAGCTACACAATCGACGTCTATCGCCTGGGATACTACGGTGGACTCGGTGCACGGCTCGTCGCCTCAATCGCGCCCGCGGCGCCGCTGCCCCAACTCCAGCCGGCCTGCGCCAACGATCCGGCGACGGGATTAGTCGATTGCGGTAACTGGCAGGAGTCCGCGTCGTGGCAGGTGCCGGCACAGGCAACCTCGGGCATCTACGTCGCCAAGCTCACCCGGCTCGATACCCACGGTAGTAATCACATCTACTTCGTCGTCCGCGCCGACAACGCTCACTCCGATGTGTTGTTCCAAACGTCGGACACGACCTGGCAGGCGTATAACACCTACGGCGGCAACAGCCTGTACGCGGGGGCGCCAGTCGGCCGCGCCTACAAAGTCAGCTACAACCGCCCGTTCAACAACCGCGCGGTCACACCGCGGGCGGCGCCGTTCTACTCGGAGTACCCGATGGTGCGGTGGCTGGAGGCGAACGGATTCGACGTGAGCTACTCCACGGGCATTGATACCGACCGCCGCGGCGCCGAACTGCTCGAACACAAGGCGTTCCTGTCGGTCGGCCATGACGAGTACTGGTCCGGCGGCCAGCGCACGAATGTGGAAACGGCGCGAGCGGCGGGCGTCCATCTCGCCTTCTTCAGCGGCAACGAGATGTTCTGGAAGACCCGGTGGGAGGCGAGCATCGATGGCTCCGGCACTCCATACCGCACGCTCGTCTCGTACAAGGAGACACACGCAAACCAGAAGATCGATCCCGATCCGGCCTGGACCGGCACGTGGCGCGACGACCGGTTCAGCCCGCCGTCTGACGGCGGCCGGCCCGAAAACGGGCTCACGGGCACGCTCTTCACCGTCGAGTGCTGCACCTCGGCCATTCATGTCGGCGACACCTTCGGTCACCTGCGGTTCTGGCGCAACACCAGCGTCGCGACGCTGGCGCCAGGCACCACGGCCACACTGGCGGCCGGCTCGCTCGGCTACGAGTGGAATGAGGACGTCGACAACGGCCATCGGCCGGCGGGCCTGATGCAGTTGTCGTCGACGACACTGCCCACCGACGATCACCTGCTCGATCTGGGGAGCACCTACGGACCCGGCACCGCGACGCACAGCCTGACGCTCTACCGTCACCCCAGCGGCGCGTGGGTATTTTCCGCCGGCACCATCCAGTGGTCGTGGGGACTCGACCTCGAGCACGATCAGCCGACCGGCGAGCCCGAGAGTGATGCGAACATGGAGCAGGCCACGGTCAATCTGCTCGCGGACATGGGGGCGCAAGCCGCCACGCTGAAGGCCGGCCTGATGCCCGCCTCGGCCTCGACCGACGGGACCCCACCCTCGACGACGATCACGTCGCCCGTGAACGGCTCGGACGTGGAGCCGGGCGGCGTCGTCACGATTACGGGCACCGCGAGCGATGACCAAGGCACCGTCGCCGCCGTTGAAGTGTCGGTCGACGGCGGCTCCACCTGGCATCCGGCCACCGGTCGCGAAGCCTGGAGCTATCCCTGGTCCCCGACCAGCGCCGGTTCGGTCACCATCAAGGCGCGCGCGATCGATGACAGCGGCAACCTGGAGCCGCCAAGCGCGGAGACGACCGTCACCGTCACGAGTCCGCAGTGCCCGTGCAGCATCTGGAACCCGGCCGCGGACCTGCCGGCGGTCATCGACGCGGGGGACCCCAGCGGCGTCGAGCTCGGCGTGAAGTTCCGGGCCGGGATGTCTGGGTTCATCACCGGCCTGCGCTTCTACAAGAGCACGGGCAATACGGGCACGCACGTGGGCAACCTCTGGACGCAGGGTGGCACGTTGCTCGGAACGGCCACGTTTGTCTCGGAGAACGCCAGCGGGTGGCAGCAGGTCAGTTTCTCGACGCCGATCGCCATCACCGCGAATGCCGTCTACGTGGCGTCGTATCACACCAACACCGGACACTACTCGGCCACGGGGGCGTACTTCGCCTCCGCCGGCGTGGACACACCGCCATTGCACGCGCTCGGCAATGTCACCAGCACCAACGGCGTGTACCGCTACGGACCGACCGGCTTCCCGACCTCCAGCTACAACGCCACCAACTACTGGGTTGACGTCGTCTTCAATACCTCGATTGGCGGCAACGACACCACGCCGCCGACCGTGGTCGCCACCACTCCGTCTCCAGGGGCCACGGGCATCTCAACCGGCGCCCAGGCGACAGTGACCTTTAGTGAGCCGGCCGATCCGGCCACCGTGACGGCCGGCACCATTGAGCTGCGCGCGGGTGGGACCACCCTCGTGCCATCGAGCGTGGCCTACGACGCGCCAACGCGCACGGCGACCCTCACACCGTCTGCCGCCCTCATCCCCGGAACGACGTACTCGGTCCTGGTGCATGGTGGCGGCGCCGATCCCAGGGTGAAGGACCTGGCCGGTAATGCGCTGGCGGCCGATCTCACCGTGAGCTTCACCACTGTCGCCCTGACGGCGTGCCCATGCACATTGTGGCCGGCCGGCACGGTACCGGCGATTGTCGATGCCGCCGATCCGAACGCGGTGGAACTGGGCGTGAAGTTCCGCGCCGACACCGACGGCTTCATCACCGGGGTGCGGTTCTACAAGAGCGCGGCCAACACCGGCGTCCACGTCGGCAACCTCTGGACGGGCGCCGGCACGCTGCTCGCCACGGCGACCTTCGTCGCCGAAGGCACGAGCGGGTGGCAGCAAGTCTTCTTCTCGACGCCGGTCGCGGTGGTCGCCAACACCACCTACGTCGCCTCCTATCACACCAACACGGGCCACTACTCGGCCAGCGGGGCGTACTTCGCGACCGCCGGGGTCGATGCGCCGCCGCTGCATGCACTGGCCAATGTCAGCAACGCCAACGGCGTGTATCGCTACGGATCGAGCGCGTTCCCGTCCTTCAGTTACAACGCCGCCAATTACTGGGTCGATGTCGTCTTCGAGACCTCGGCCGGCACCACAGACACGACCCCGCCGACCGTGGTTTCGATCAATCCGGCTGCCGATGCGATCGGTGCCGGGACCGGCACACCGGTAAGCGTCACATTCAGCGAGCCGATTGATCCGGCCACGGTGACGACGAATACGGTTGAACTGCGTGATGGCGCCACGCTCGTGCTCGCGAGCGTGACCTACGATGGCGTGACCCGAACGGCGACGCTCACGCCAAATTACGCCCTCGCCAACGGCACGACTTACTCGGCACGGGTCCATGGCGGGAGCACCGGTTTCCGCGTGAAGGATCTTGCGGGCAATGCGCTCGCGGCCGATTTCACCGCCAGCTTCACCACGGCCACGCCGGCCGCGTGCCCGTGCAGCCTCTGGCCGGCCGGCACCGGGACACCGGCGATCGTGGACGTGGACGATTCCAACGCGGTGGAACTGGGCGTGAAGTTCCGCGCCGACACCGACGGCTTCATCACCGGCATTCGATTCTACAAGAGCGCCGCGAATACGGGCACGCACGTGGGCAGCCTCTGGACGAGCGGCGGCACCTTGCTCAGCTCCGCCACCTTCACGTCCGAGAGCACCAGCGGCTGGCAGGTGGTCAGCTTCCCGGCACCCGTGGCCGTGACCGCCAACACCACCTATGTCGCGTCGTATCACACCAACAGCGGGCACTACTCCTATACCGGTGCCTACTTCGGGGCCGCGGGCGTCGACCAGGAGCCACTCCACGCACTGGCCAACTCCAGCAGCGCCAACGGCGTCTACCGGTACGGCGCCATCGGCTTCCCCAGCTCCAGCTACAACGCCGCCAACTACTGGGTCGACGTCGTCTTCGACACGGGCGCCAGCCAGGTGCCATCGACCAGCTTTGTCGATACCACCACGCAGGACTTCGCAGCCGGGCAGCACGACGTCGGCGCCTACGTCGCCGAGACCGGTAACGGCGAGGTCATGCTCGCGCCCGTGGTTGGTGCGGAATTCGGCGGCTCAATCCTGCCGGCCGGCTGGATCTCGTCGCCGTGGGGAGGTTCGTCGACCACGGTCATCGGCAACGGCATGCTGGCGGTTGACGGCGCATGGGTCTCACCGCAGTTCGTGTACAGCGGGAATCGATCGCTGGAGTTCGCGGCGACGTTCAGCGGCGCCCCGTATCAGCACGTCGGCTACGGCGTGACCTTCTCCGAGGCGCTGTGGGCCATCTTCAGCAGCGGCCCTGGTGACGCCCTTTACGTGCGCACCAACGACGGCTTCGTCTCGACGAATACCGCGCTCCCGGGCAGCTGGTTTGGCGTGCGCCACCAGTTCCGCATCGACTGGACGCCCGCGGGGATCGCCTATTTCATCGATGGCGCGCAGGTCGCGTTCCACGCGCAATCCATCACCTCGAACCTGCGGCCGATTGCCTCCGACTACGCCCACGACGGCAGCGTGCTGGCGGTGGATTGGCTGCGCCTCACGCCCTACGCGTCCCTGCAAGAGGGCCCGGGGATAGCCACGTTCACGTCGCGGACTTTCGACGCCTCGTCCACGGTGACATGGACGACGGCGGCGTGGAACGCCACGACGCCGGCAGGCACGTCCGTGGTGTTGAGCGTGCGTTACGGCGCCACGCCCACACCCGACGGCAGCTGGACGCTGTTCACGCCCGTCACTGGCGGGACGATCAACGTGCAGAGCCGGTACCTGCAGTACCGACTCTCGATGTCGACAACCAATCCGAACCAGACCCCCGTTGTTTCCAGCGTGACGCTGAATTTCAGTCGATAGACCGAACCATTGAGGACACGCATACATATGTCGCTTTCATCCCCCCCGTTCACAAGACTGCCGAATTCCTTTGCCATGATGCGCGCCGCACTGGCCATCGCCGGCCTCGCCTGGCTGGTGCTGAGCGGAGCGCCCGACGGCTTGCTCTCCGCGCAAGGCTGCGGCAGCAATGCGATCGTGTGCGAGAACGCGAACCCGGGCGCGCCCGCCAGCGAATGGGATGTGAGCGGCAGCGGGCACGCCAGCATCCAGGGCTTTGCCACGGAATTCAGTGTCGTGGCCGGGCAACTCCAGCGCTTCAAGATCGACACGGACGCGAACAACTACACCATCAAGATCTACCGGATGGGTTACTACGGCGGGTCCGGCGCGAGGCTGATCTCGACGATCACCCCATCGGCCGCGTTGCCGCAGATTCAACCGAGCTGCCTGACCAATTCCGCCGGCCTCATCGATTGCGGGAATTGGGGTATTTCGGCGTCGTGGACCATACCCGCAAACGCGGTGTCGGGGATCTACTTTGCCAGGCTCGCGCGCGTCGACACCGGCGGGGCGAGCCACATCTTTTTCGTCGTGCGCGATGACACCGCCAACTCCGATGTGCTGTTCCAGACCTCCGATACCACGTGGCAGGCGTACAACTCGTACGGCGGCAACAGCCTCTATCAGGGCGGCCCCGGCAACAACCCGGGCCGTGCCTACAAGGTCAGCTACAACCGGCCGTTCAACACGCGCGACGCCGCCTCGGAAGACTTCGTCTTCAACGCCGAATACCCGATGGTGCGCTTCCTCGAGAAGAACGGCTACAGCGTCAGCTACTTCAGCGGCGCCGACACGGATCGCTACGCCGCGAAGCTGCTCCAGCACCGGTTGTTCCTGTCGGTCGGGCACGACGAGTACTGGTCCGGCGGCCAGCGGGCCA
>JBDTMB010000384.1:0-5825 GCA_039934485.1 Vicinamibacterales bacterium | reverse complement strand
AACTGATGTCGGCGTCGATGGCGCGGCGACGATTCTCTCTATCGCTGATGTCGATGTTTGCCGTATTGGCGTTGCTGCTCGCTGCGATAGGAATGTACGGCGTGATGACCTTAGTCGTCACGCAGCGAACGCAGGAATTTGGTGTTCGGCTCGCTCTGGGTGCCGAGCCGCGGGATATCGTGAAGCTTGTGCTCCGTCCCTGCCTGATCCTTACGGCGATGGGTACCGCATTGGGCCTAGCGGTATCGTTTGGTGCGGCGCGACTCATGTCGACACTCGTGTTCGGCGTGTCTGCGAACGACCCTCGGACATTTGTGGCGGTCCCAGCATTGCTCGCTATCATCGCGCTGTCGGCCTGTTCTATTCCGGCGATGCGCGCCGCCCGCGTGTCACCGATAGAGTCGCTGCGGTCTTGAGAAGGCGGGTTTACGCGAGCGCTATGCGCATCGGCGTCGGTCGGGTTGCAGTCATGTAGCGCCCAATCAGGACTGCTCTTATCGCTGGCGGCGCGCGATCTCGAGCGCGGCAGCGGCGGTCGGACCTGGCTGTCCGTGCTCGGTACGCTTCGAGCCCCCTGAGCAACACAGCCTGATTTGCGTCTGCGAAAGCTGGCGATTCGTCTCGGCACATCTGCGTCATCTGCGGAACCAACAAATGCGCCATCCGCCTCACGAGGCGCCGCTATTTCTGCACGCGCTCCCAGGTCAACGTGCTCTCGGTTGCTCCGCCGCCCAGCTCCGACGGATCGATACGCAGCACGAGGCGATTGGGGCCCTCGAAACGAAACCATCGCTTGCGAACCGTGCTCACGATGTTCGGACTGCGCTCGATGTCCACGTGATGGAGGATGAACCCCTCCGCGGCGTGGAGTTCAACGGCCGCGCAATAGGAAATGAAACCGGAGAATCGGGCCATGGCGTCGTCCACAGTCGCCGGCGCTCCCGACGGCCACTTGGGCCGCTTCGAGTCCATCATCACGGCGCACATGCGATTGACATCGGTGTAAATCAGGTAGCCGGCGTCGGTCTGGCCCGGCCGGTTCGTGCCATCAGCGGCGCGTTGGTTCCAACTAACCAGCCGCCACATGCCAAGGAATTGCCCGGCGATCGTCGCGTCGGTTTGCGTGTCGCTGGCGCTGCCGACGGTGGTCGCGCCGCCGATCGTGAAAACCGCGAGTGCCGCCGCTGCGAATATTCTCTTCATGCTGATCCCTGATCCCTGATCCCTGATCCCTGATCCCCGCCCCCCGTGGCCCCGGTCTAGTCGGGAAGCGCCTCGGACTTCGGTTCCGGCAACAGGAAACTGAACGCCAGGCCCGCGGCGTAGACCAGCGTGACGACGATCGTCGCCGCGTAGGCCAGCTTCATCGGCGGCGTCGTGCCCGGCATCATGTCCACCAGTTGCGTGGTGACAAACGCGAAGCTCGTGCCCAGCATGCGTCCGCCGATGTTGGCGGCGAAGCCCTCGCCGGTGCCGCGAAGGTGCGTCGGGTACATGCGCGGCAGGTAGTTGCCCCAGAAACTCAATTGACCCACCGTGAGCACACCGGCGATGAACATGCCCCACTTGGTGAGCTCGAGGCTGTGATTGGCGGCGTAGAAGAACACGAACGGGATGATCAACAGCCCTGGGACCTGAAACGTCCGCAACACCGTTCGCCGCGACACGATGTGCACCGCGAGAAACGCGAGGATGAATCGACCCAGCAGGCCGCCCACTTCCTGGTAACCCTGGACGAGGCTGGCCGTCTGCTGCTGTTGCGGGCCCGGCAGCGCATGGACTTCGGGCAAGCCCGGCACGATGCGCGGCATCTGTTGAATCGCGCCGAACGCCGCGCCATACGCGCACGCGAACATGATCGTGGTGACGATCGTCGTGCGGCGCAATTCGGGCGTGAAGATCGCGGCCAGGCTCGGACGCCGCAGCGTCCCCGCCGCTCTCTTCTCCTGCCAGGCCGGTGATTCAGGCAGGAAGGGCCGGATCAAGATCAGCGGCAGCGCGGGAATGACGCCCGACATCAGCGTGTAGCGCCACGCCGCATGCCCGCCGGCGATCTCCGGTAACGACGCGGCGTACGTGACGATCAACGCGTAGGCGCCCGTCACCATGATCCCGCCGACCGACGAGAACGCCTGCGTGTAGCCAAGCACGGCTTCGCGCCGCTTCGGTTCCGGGAACAATTCCGCGAGCCACGCGACGGCGGCGACAAACTCGACGCACACGCCGATGAAGGTCGTCGATCGCAGGATCAACAGCATCGTGATGCTGGTGGAAAAGCCGGCGGCGAACGCGGAGAACGCGTAGATCAGGATGCTCCACACCAGCACGCGGCGGCGGCCGAAGCGATCCGTCAGGTAGCCGCCCAGCAATCCAAAGAAGCCGCCGCAGATCGCGGGGACCCAGAAGAAGAGGCCGACCCACAGGTTGAAATCCGGCGTGCCCGGCTTTGCGGCCAGCTCGCCGATCGCCGGCCCGACGATGAGCGGCGCCATCAGGAGCTCGTAGATGTCGAACGCAAAGCCGAGCGCGGCGATCGCGCAGATCACCCACTGCGTGGGCGTAAGGGCGGGGCGCGGCGTGTTGGTCATGGGGACGAGTGCGGCCGACGATGGAACATCGGGCGTTGGCGCGTAGTATACGAGACTGAGGTTTATTTGCTGACGCGTATCGCGAGTCTTTTGTTGACGGTCCTGATGTGGACATCCCCGGCCGCGGCCCAGACCTCGGGCACCCTCACCGGTCGAGTGCTCGATGCGAGTGGAGCCGTGCTGCCAGGGGTGACCCTTTCGGCCCGGCAGGCCGAGCGCGGCATCGAGCGCGCGGCGATCACCGACACCGCCGGCCGCTTCGTCCTGGCGGCGTTGCCGGCCGGCGCCTATGACGTCCGCGCCGAACTCGCCGGCTTCAAGCCCGTGATCCGCCAGGCGGTCACGGTCGCCGTCGGCGAGGCGCGCGTCCTGGACTTCTCGCTGGATGTGGGTGGGGTCACCGAGGCCATCACCGTGTCGGCCGCGGCGTCGGGCGTCAACGCTCGCACCGGCGAGCTCAGCTACCTGGTGGACGAGCGCGCCATCGAACAACTCCCGCTGAACGGCCGCAATTACACCGACCTGGCGTTCCTCCAGCCGGGAGTCACGCCGTATCCGTTTCGCGATGGCGGCTCCGTGGTCGCGCACGGGTTGGGGATGAGCGTCAACGGGCAGGACCCGCGCGCCAACGTCTACCTGCTCGACGGCACCCTCATCAACGACATGACCAACGGGCCGGCCGGCAGCGCCGCCGGCACCACGCTCGGGACCGAGACCGTGCAGGAGTTTCGCGTCGAGACCAACGCCTACGGGGCCGAGTTCGGCCGCATGAGTGGCGGCCAGGTCAACGTGATCACCAAGGCCGGCACCAACGCCCTTCGCGGCACCGCGTACGAATTCCATCGCAACGACGCCCTCGACGCGGCGAACTACTTCGACACCGGCGGCAAGCCGCCATTCACGCGCAACCAATTTGGCGTGACCGCCGGCGGCCCGGTGCGGCGGGACAAGCTGTTCTACTTCGTCGGCTACGAGGGCCTGCGCGAGAACCTGGGGCGCACGATCACCTCGTCGGTGCCCGACGCCAACGCGCGGCTGGGACTGCTGCCCGACCCCGCCAATCCAGGGCAGTTCCTCAGCGTTGGCGTGAGCCCTTCGGTGTCGCCGTATCTCAACGCGTACCCGGTGCCGAACGGCACCAACCTCGGTGACGGCACGGCGCTCTACAGCTTTCAATTCGACCAGCGCATCGATCAGGACTTCCTGCAGGGCCGCGTCGATTACAACGTCTCGCAGGGGAGCCAGTTCTTCGCCCGCTATACGCTGGACGACGCCGATCAGCGGCTGCCGCTCGACTACCCGCAGTTCCCCCGGGCCTTCCTGTCGCGCAACCAGTTCTTCACCGGCGAATTGAAGCAGGCCTTCTCCTCGAGCCTGCTGGGCACGTACCGCGTCGGCTACAGCCGCACGCGCGTCGGGCAGGACATCGAGGCCAACACCACGTTGCCGCCGTTTGTGCCCGGCCGCGAATTCATCGGCAATATCGACGTCGGCGGCCTGCAGCGTTTCGGCACGCAGAGCTCAGTCGACGTGAAGTTCCTCCAGCAGGTGCTCAGCTTCCAGGGCGACGTGGTGTGGACGCGCGACCGCCACCTGCTACGGGCCGGCGCGCTGGCCGAGCACTACCAGCAGGACATGGTGAACCCCACCTTCAGCCTCGGTACCTATTCGTTCGCCAACTTGCGCGCGTTCATGGAGAACCGGGCCACGAGCTTCATCGGCCTGACCCCGGAGGCGGCGTTCGATCGGCAGTGGCCTTTCTGGCTGGCCGGCGGTTACGTGCAGGACGAGTTCCAGGCGCACCAGCGACTGACCGTCACGGCCGGCCTCCGCTACGAGTTCATGACGATGCCCATCGATACCGGCGGCCGCGACTCGGCGCTCGTGAACCTGACCGATCGCACCGCCACGGTGGGACAGCTCTACCAGGGCGCCGACCACAACAACCTGTCGCCGCGGTTCGGTGTGTCGTGGGACGCCACCGGCGACGGCCGCACCGCCGTGCGCGCCGGCTACGGCCTGTACTACTCGACCAACAGCTCGCAGAACCTGATCGTCACGGTGACCAACCCGCCAGAAACGCCACGCGTCGTATACCAGGCGCCGACGTTCCCCAACCCGCCGTTCGATCGCGCCTCGGGCCTGTCGATTCGGCCGGTGCAGTGGGACGTGGAGACGCCCTCGATTCACGTGTGGAACGCCAACGTGCAGCGCGAGCTGCCGGGGCAGGCGGCGGTCACGCTGGGATACGCCGGCTCGCGCGGCCGTCATCTATTACGGAGCAACGATCTCAATACGGCGCTCCCCGCGACGGGCGCCGACGGCGGCCCGTTCTTCGCGGCGGGGTTGCCGCGTCAGAACACCGCGTGGACCACCATCGAAGCCAAGACGTCGGATGGCGACTCCTGGTACACCGCCCTCATACTGGATGTGCGGCGGCGGTTCTCGAAGGGCTGGTCGTTCCAGTCGTCTTACACCTGGTCCGACTCCGAAGACACCACGCAGGCCTCGACGTTTTTTTCCGACGCCACCAACGGCACGACGTCGGCTTTCCCCGAGTACATCCCTGGCTACAACCGCGGGCCGTCGGACTTCAACGTCACCCACAACCTGGTGGCCAATGCGACGTGGGATCTGCCGTGGGGCAAGGACCTGACGGGAGTGACCGGCGCGGTGCTCTCTGGCTGGCGGGTGTCGGCGATCGGCACCTATCGCAGCGGCTATCCGCTCACCGTGTTCGTGCAGAACAACCGCTCGCGTTCGCAGTGGCAGCCGTCACTCGGGCCGGGCATCGGCCGCGATCGGCCCAGCTATGCGCCGGGCTTCGATGGCGCAAACGCGGTGACTGGGAATCCGAATCAATGGTTCGATCCGAAGGCCTTCGTGTTGCAGCCCGCGGGGACGTTTGGTAACACGGGTCGTGGCGACTTCCGTGGCCCCGACCTGCGCACGCTCGACCTCGCGTTCGCGAAAGAGGCTGGCTTGCCCGTTGGGTCGAGCAGCCGCCTGGAGATTCGGCTCGAAGTGTTCAACCTGTTCAACCGGGCCAACTTCGGCGTGCCGAACCTCACGGCCTTCGCTGGCGCCGCCGACGGCGAGGCGCCGCTCGGCAGCTTTGGCCGCATCAGGAATACGGTGACGTCCGCGCGCCAGGTGCAGATCGGCGTGCGCGTACGGTTTTGACGGACTTCGGGCTTCAGACTGCAGGCTTCGGGGGCTGCAGGCTTCGGGGGCTGC